>JAJPEP010000091.1 GCA_021166845.1 Thiobacillus sp. | reverse complement strand
CCCAGCGCGGCGCCTCGCCAGATTGACTGACGCACTCCTGAACCGGCGCCTGCAGCAGGCACTGGGCTACACCTTCACCCGCGCCGATCTCCTGACGCAGGCGCTGACGCACCGCAGCTACGGCGCGGTCAACAACGAACGGCTGGAATTCCTCGGCGACTCGGTGCTGAACTGCTCGGTCGCGCGCGCGCTCTACGACACCTTTCCCGACCTGCCCGAAGGCAGCCTGTCGCGCCTGCGCGCGAACCTGGTGCGGCAGGAAACCCTGGCCGAAGTCGCGGCGAACTTGCGGCTGGGCGAGAGCCTGCGCCTGGGCGAGGGCGAACTCAAGAGCGGCGGATTTCGCCGTCCTTCGATCCTGGCCGACGCGCTCGAATCGCTGTTCGGCGCGATTTTCCTCGAGGCGGGATTTGACGAGGCGCAGCGCGTGGTGCACGGGCTGTTCGCCCCGCTGGTGGCTCAAATCGATCCCAGTGCCTCGGGCAAGGATCCCAAGACGGAGTTGCAGGAAATGCTGCAGTCACGTCGGCTGCCGCTGCCGGACTACCGGCTGGTCGACACCGAGGGCGAGGCGCACGACCAGAGCTTCATCGTCGACTGCGTGTTGACCAGGCCCGCAATCAGCACGCGCGGTGTTGGCAAAAGCCGCCGCGCCGCCGAACAGGAGGCCGCACGCCAGGCGTGCGCCGCGTTACGAAATGAATCGGCAGCAAAGAAGAGTGAAGTGCGTAAATGAGTGAATTCAAGTGCGGTCTCATCGCCATCGTCGGGCGCCCCAACGTCGGCAAGTCGACGCTGCTCAACCGCATCGTCGGGCAGAAAGTCAGCATCACCTCGCGCAAGGCGCAGACCACGCGCCACCGGGTGATGGGCATTCACACCACCGACGAGGCGCAGTTCGTATTCGTCGATACGCCCGGCTTCCAGACGCGCCACACCGGCACCATGAACCGCGCGATGAACAAGCGGGTGCGCGAAACGCTGTCGGATACCGACGTGGTGATGATGCTGGTGGAGGCCGGGCGACTGAAGAACGAGGATCGTCAGGTGATGGAGTTGCTGCCCAAGGATCGCCCGCTGATCCTGGTGGTGAACAAGATCGACCAGGTCAAGGATCGCGCCGAGCTGATGGCCTATCTGCAGGAAGTCACAGCCGCACATGCGTTTACCGAGATCGTCCCGGTATCGGCCAGGCAGGGCAACAACCTCGAAGAACTGTTGAACACCCTGCAAACCCACCTGCCGGAAAACGCGCCGCTGTTTGACGCGGACGACGTCACCGACCAGACCGAACGCCAGCTGGCCGCCGAACTCATTCGCGAAAAAGTCTTCCGTCTGTGCGGCGAGGAAATCCCCTATGCGGTTGCGGTGAGCATCGACAAGTTCGAGGAAGAGGGCAACCTGCGCCGCATCTTCGCCACCATCCTGGTCGACCGCGACAGCCACAAGCCCATCATCATCGGCAAGGGCGGCGAAAAGCTCAAGACCATTTCCACCCAGGCGCGCCTCGACATGGAGCGCGCGTTCGACAGCAAGGTTTATCTGGAAGTATGGGTCAAGGTCAAGGGCGGCTGGGCCGACGACGTGCGGATGCTGAAATCGCTGGGAATCGATTGAGAATACTTTTCCGCGAAGGACGCGGATAACGGCTTTTCTGAATGTCTGACGCTCGCATCAACAACGAACCCGGCCTCATCCTCCACACCTATCCCTTCAAGGAAACCAGCGTGGTGGCGGAAGTGTTTACCCGCGGCCATGGCCGCGTCGCGTTGATCGCTCGCGGCGCGCGCCGACCGACCTCGGCCCTGCGCGGGCTGATGCAGCCGTTCACCCCGCTGCTGCTGTCGTGGTTCGGCAAATCCGAGCTGAAAACCCTGCACGCAGCCGAATGGCAGGGCGGCCTGACGGCGCCGCAGGGGCGCGCGCTGATGTGCGGGTTTTATCTGAACGAACTGCTGCTGCGCCTGCTGGCGCGCGGCGATGCGCACGAGTTGCTGTACGACCGCTATGCCGGCACGCTCGACCAGCTGGCGGGCGAGGCTCGCGGCGCCGATTACGAGCGCATCCTGCGGCATTTTGAAAAAAATCTGTTAAGTGAAATCGGCTATGGCGCCACCTTCGACGTCGACGCCGACAGCGGGACGCCGATCGAAGCCGGTGTCCGCTACGTGTTCCAGCCCGAACGCGGCGCGCTGCGTGCGAGCGGGCAGCCGGGCTGTCCGGTTTCGGGCCAGACGCTGATCGATCTGGCCGCCGGCCGCTTCGAACAGCCGGCGACGCTGGTCGAGGCCAAGACCTTGATGCGCACCCTGATTAACCACACCCTGGGCGCAAAGCCGCTTTATACTCGCCAGTTGTTACGCGAACTCACGGAATTGAACCCACCCGGCTGAATCATGAGCATCTATCTCGGCGTCAACATCGACCACATCGCCACCCTGCGCCAGGCGCGCAAGACCCGCTATCCCAGCCCGATCGAGGCAGCGCTCGCCGCGGAAACGGCTGGCGCCGATTCGATCACCCTGCACCTCAGGGAAGACCGCCGCCACATCCAGGATGCCGACGTGGCGATCCTGCGCCAGGCCCTGAAAACCAAAATGAACCTGGAAATGGCGGTGACCGATGAAATGCTCGCCATCGCCTGCGCCACGCGGCCGCGGGACGTCTGCCTTGTGCCGGAAAAGCGCGAGGAGCTCACCACCGAGGGCGGGCTCGATGTGGCCGCCCAGCTGCCAAGAATGCAGGCAGCCTGCGCGCGGCTGGCGGATGCCGGGATTCGGGTCTCGCTCTTCATCGACGCCGATTTTACGCAGCTCGACGCGGCGCATGCGGCTGGCGCGCCGGTGGTCGAAATCCATACCGGCGCCTATGCCGACGCCGCGACGGATGAATCGCGCAGCGTCGAATTCGAGCGTATCCGCAAAGCGGTCGCCTACGGCCGCAGCATCGGCTTGACGGTCAACGCCGGCCATGGCCTGACCTATCACAACGTGCGGCCCATTGCCGCGCTGCCGGGCATCCACGAGCTCAACATCGGCCATGCCATCGTCGCGCAGGCGCTGTTCGTGGGCTGGAAAGAAGCGGTGTCGGAAATGAAAAGATTAATGCAGGAAGCGGCTCGTGGCTGCAATTGACCGTTGCTCCGGTCGGGAATAAATAGTCTGGACAGCCTCATAGGGAAGGCCATTCGCCGGCGGCGGAAAAACCGATGGGTTTCATTTCCTTTAGAATGCCGCAAAACAAGATGCCGTTAGTGCGGTTATGGATACCTTGGAAACAGCCGCCAAACCACTGCTGACGCTTTCTCTGATCGTCGAGCCTGATCGACAGCGGCTGGCGCGTTTCGTCATCGATGCAGTTGGTGTGCTGGAGGGCGATGTGTTTTCAGCATCGGCGCGGGTCGTGCCGCTGCTCGATACCTTGCGCAGTGACGGGCTGTCGGCCTCGAACACCATTGAGGTGCGGCTCGCGCTTGAGGATCGTGCGCTGTTTCTGGAATGGCACGACAAGCGTTTCGCTCTTGTCATGCTGCCGCGGACGCCGGATCCGCAGAAGGTGGACAAGCTCGCCGAACAACTGCGGTTTGCCAGCGAGTCGGCCGATCCCGAGTTGCTCAAGCGCCGCAACCGGCAGATCAGCGAGGATCTCGAACGCTATATGCACGAGGCCGCAGCGCAGATTGCCGAGATGGAATCGGTGCTGGAAAAGAAGAAGCGCGAGCTTGAAGCATCGATCCACCAGGCCGAAACCGATGCGCTGACGGGGCTTTATAACCGCGGCGCCTACGATCTTCGCCTGCGCGAAGCGATGCTGCGCAGCCAGCGCCAGCATGAGCCGATGTGCCTGCTGTTGTTCGACCTCGACCATTTCAAGCAGGTCAACGACACGCATGGCCACCAGTACGGCGACGAATACCTGAAAAAGATGGCGCGTGCCATGCGTGCCGCCGTCCGCGAGCATGTGGATATTCTCTGTCGCATGGGGGGCGATGAATTTGCGGCCATTGCCTTCTGCGATATCGAGATTGCGACGCGCATCGCAAGCAAGGTGCTGAATGGCATGGACGGCAAGGTGAGTATCGGCATTGCGCTGTGCCGCGCCGACGACAACATCGAATCGCTGGTCGGCCGTTCCGACGCCGCGCTCTATGAGGCCAAAAGACGCGGTCGTGGCCAGTACGCGACCGAAGACGACACCACGCCGGGCGTAGTGGGGCACGATTGAAAACCAAGCTTTTGCTCGATCAGGTCATCAGCGACGACAGCAGTCAGGTGCTGTTGCGCTCGAAGTTGCGCGCGGTTTCGCGCCGCATGGGCTTCAAGGACGCGATGCGCGAACGCATCGAACTGGTCTGCAACGAAATCGTTACCAACCAGCTCAAGTACGCGGACCGTCACGGTCTGATCCAGATATGGGAACAGAGCAGCAGTGAGTTCACGGCGCTGGACCTGTTCGCGCTCGATTTCGGGCCCGGCATACCGAATCTGTCGGCGGCCTTGCAGGACGGCTATACGACCTCGGGCACAATGGGCAAGGGGCTTGGCGCGGTTCAGCGGCTTTCTTCCGAGTGCGAGTTCTATACGTTGCCGCGTGGGATGGCGCGCGATTCACCATGGCATGGCATGGCCGTGTGGGCGCGTTTCCATGTTGGCAACAAGCCGAGCCCGCGACGCTTCCAGTGCGGGCATTACGTGCGCGCCTATCGGGACGATGTTTACAACGGCGACTGTATCTGTGTGCGGCCGGATGGGCCTGGAATCCGATGGCTGCATGCGGATGGGCTCGGGCATGGCAAGGAAGCAGCCGAAGTGCTGATCGGCGCCGACGAGGTGCTGGATGAGACTACGCCACTCGATGGCGCCCTGCAGAACCTGTCGCATCGGCTGCGTGGCGGGCGTGGTGCCGTGGCCATGGCCTGCGGAATCGATTTCGACACCAGGCGGCTTGGCATTTGCGGGGTCGGCGACATGGCTGCCTTCCTGATCTGCAACGGCGAGCGCAGGGTGCTCAATTTTTCGCCCGGCGTGCTGGGGCACGAGCATCGCTCGTTCGAGATGGTCGAATTGCCCTTCCCGCAGCAGGCATTGTTCGTGACCGCGTCGGACGGCCTGCGCAGAAACTGGAGCCTGAGCACTTTCCCGGGATTGTGGCGTCTGCATCCGCAGCTCATCGCTCTATTGCTTGGCAACGTGATAACGCGCAACAATGACGACAAGTCCATACTTGTTATAAGGGCAACACCAATAAAGGGGGAGGAAAGTGGCCAAGAATACTAAGTCAGGCAAGAGCACCAGCCAGTTGCTGATCGAGCAGATCATGACCAAGGTCGCCACGATTTCGCAGAACATCGAGAAACGCGGCCAGAGCATCTTCGGCCAGGGCAACCTGCTCACTCTCGACGAGATCAACGACTACAGTCTCGAGTTCCTCGAGCTGTTCGTCCTGTTGTTGCAGGCGGACGAGAAGGTGGACCGGCGTGGCAGCGAGTACAAGGCTTTGCGGCAGTTCTTCAGCAATTTCTCGCAGCAGATCCAGATCCGCGGCGGCAATCTTGAAGAGTTCGTGCGCTACATCCATTTCATGCAGGAAGTGTTTCTCGATAACCTGGAGGCCGACGATACCGTCGATTTCCACCAGACGCGCGAGATCCTGCTGCTGCTGGCCTCGGTGTTCAACGACATCATTCTCGATGTGTTCCATGTTTATCTTGCCGAGAAGGAGCGCACCATCCAGGCGCAGCAGGAGGAACTCAAGCACACCTCGACCCCGATCACCGAAATATGGGATGGCGTGCTGACGCTGCCGATCATCGGCACGCTGGATTCCTCGCGCACCATGTCCGTCATGGAGAACATGCTGTCGCGCATCGAGGAGGATCGCGCCAAGGCGGTGGTGATCGATGTGACGGGGGTACAGGCGATCGATTCGCAGGTGTCGCATCATCTGGTCCAGATGATCCGCGCGGTCGGCCTGATGGGCGCCAAGGCGATCCTGACCGGTATCCGCCCCGAGATTGCCCGCGCGATTACCAGCCTGAACATCGATCTGTCGATGGTGTCGACTCGTTCGACCTTGTCGGACGGCCTCAAGGAGGCCTTTAATCTTCTCGGCATCACCGTCCATGCTGCAGATACGCATCGCCTTTGACAGCCAGGTAGAGCGGTAAGCCATGGTCCAGGGTATGCATCTGACATCGATCGGTGACGGCAATGTCTTGCTGGAGCCGAGTGATGGGCTGGATCCGGGCGAACCGGATACCTATCTCGTTCCCCTGACGGGGACCTTGCAGCAGATGCGGGCGCGGCGCCTGTTTTACGATCTGAAAAATGTGCCCGTCGTCGATACGCTGTATTACACCTGGCTGGTGAATGTTGCGGCCATGTGCCGTATCTCGGGCATCGACATGGTGGCGGTTAACATGCGTCCGACGACGGCTTACGCGCTTGCCCTGACGATGGAAAACAGTCCGCCTTTCGACTGCGCGCTGGACGTCAATCGTGCACGCAACATGCCAGGTGTGACGAACCGGAAATAACTCGTGTCCGCCATTTTTTTCCAGGGCATCGGAAGCGTGCGTTCAAGCGGCGCCAAGCAGGGCTGAACTGCTGCCTGGCAGGGGGCTGCACAAGGGTTGCATTAACGCAGTACTTTCTTCTTCAGTTTGAGGCGAATGTAGAGCAGCACGATCACCGCGACCGCACCCAGCGTGATCAGCGTGATGAGATGCAGGTTGTCGCGGATGGCCGCTTCGTTGTGGCCGAGGGTGTAACCGAGCACCGCGAGGATGGTGACCCAGATGCCCGCGCCGAGCGCGGTGTAGAAGCTGAACACAGCGAGATTCATGCGCGCCAGCCCCGCCGGCAGCGAAATGTATTGCCGCACCGCAGGAATCAGTCGCCCGGTGAAGGTGGAGATGTGGCCATGGCGGGCAAAGAAATTTTCCATGCGTTGCAGCGAGTGCTCCTTGAACAGCACGTATTTGCCGTAGCGCAGCAGGAAAGGGCGTCCGAGCTTCAACGCCAGCCAGTAGTTGAACAGCGCACCGGCCAGGCTGCCGCCGATGCCCGACAGGATCGCCAGCGCCAGATTCATCTCGCCCTTGTAGGCGAGGTAGCCGGCCGGAATCATCACCACTTCGCTGGGGAAGGGAAAGAAGCTCGATTCCAGCGCCATCATCAGGAAAATCCCGGTGTAGCCCCAGGCGCCGACGGTGGCGACGATGGTTTGGATGAGGTCGTGGAGCATTTGATAGGGGTCAGGGGTCAGGGGTCAGGGGTCAGGGGTCAGGGGTCAGGGGTCAGGGGTCAGGGGTCAGGGGTCAGGGGTCAGGAGTCAGGGGTCAGGGGTCAGGGGTCAGGGGTCAGGGGTCAGGGGTCAGGGGATGAGCGGCTTCGCCGCGCCGGAAAATTCACGAAGGCGCGAAGCACAACCACCCTGACCCCTGGCCCCTGAATCCTGACCCTAGACAACCGCCTCTTCCTTCTTCTCCACCGGTTTGATGAAGTGCTCGCGCTTGACGCCGAACATCAGCAGCAGCGGCGAGGCGACCAGCACCGAGGAGTAGATGCCGAACATGATGCCGATGGTGAGCGCGAGCGCGAAGTTGTGCAGCGCCTCGCCGCCGAAGAGCAGCATCGACAGCACCATGATCTGGGTCGAGCCGTGGGTGATGATGGTGCGGCTCATGGTGCGTGTGATGGCGTCGTCGATGATGTGCGGGATGGTCGCCCCGCGCATCTTGCGGATGTTCTCGCGGATGCGGTCGAATACCACCACCGACTCGTTGACCGAGTAGCCCAGGACCGCCAGTACGCCGGCCAGCACGGTCAGCGTGAATTCCCACTGGAAGAAGGCAAACACGCCGAGGATGATGACGATGTCGTGCATGTTGGCGAGCATGCCCGCCACCGCGAAGCGCCATTCGAAACGCACCGCCAGATAAGCCATGATGCCGAAGGCGACCACCAGCAGCGCCAGCGCGCCGCTGTCATAGAGTTCCTTGCCGACCTGCGGGCCGACGAAATCGACGCGCTTCAGTTCGACCGTGGCATCGGCGGCTTTCAAGGCCGCCATCACACGGTTGCTGGTTTCGGCCGCGTTGGCTTCGCCCTTGTTGGGCAGGCGGATCAGTACGTCGCGGCTGGTGCCGAAGTTCTGCACCGAGATTTCCGGCAGGCCGGTCTTTTCCAGTGCGCCGCGGACCGCCGGCAGATTGGCGGCCTGAGGGTAGCTGACTTCAATGACGGTACCGCCGGTGAAATCGACACCCAGATTGAGTCCTTTGTCCCACAGCGCCCATATCGAGAAGATGAATGTGAGCAGTGAAATCGCGGTAGTCACCTTCCCCCAGCTCATGAAGGGGATGGTTTTCTTGAACGGGAATAATTCCAGCATGGCGTGATCCTTAGATCGAGACCTTGGCCAGCCGTGCCCGGCGACCGTAGGTGAGGTTGACCATGGCGCGGGACACGGTGACGGCGCTGAACATGGACGTGAGGATGCCCAGACATAGCACCACCGCAAAGCCGCGTACCGGGCCTGAGCCCAGCCAGAACAGGGCGATGCCGGCGATCAGCGTGGTGAGGTTGGAGTCGAGAATGGTCCCCCAGGCGCGATCGTAACCGGCATGGATGGCGGCCTGCGGGGTGGCGCCAGTGCGGATTTCTTCACGGATGCGCTCGTTGATCAGCACGTTGGCGTCGATCGCCATGCCGAGCGTGAGCGCGATTGCAGCCATGCCGGGCAGGGTGAGCGTGGCCTGCAGCATCGATAGCAGCGCAATCAGGAAGAAGCCATTGATGGCGAGCGCGATTGACGAGAACAGTCCGAACACGCGGTAGTAGATGACCATGAACAGGGTGACAGCCAGAAAACCCCAGATGTTGGAGTGGAAGCCCTTTTCGATGTTCTCGGCGCCCATGCTGGGGCCGACGGTGCGTTCCTCGACGATCTGCATCGGCGCGGCGAGTGCGCCGGCGCGCAGCAGCAGGGCCACGTCGGACGCCTCCTGCGCCGATTCCATGCCGGTGATCTGCACCCGGCCGCCGCCGATTTCCTCGCGGATCACCGGCGCGGTGATCGCTTCGGCGCGGCCTTTTTCGATCAGCAGGATGGCCATGCGCTTGTTGACGTTTTCGCGGGTGACGTCCTTGAAGATGCGCGCGCCCTTGCCGTCCAGGTTGATGTGCACCGCGGCCTGGCCGCTGGTATTGTCGAAGCCCGGCGTGGCGTTGGTGATCGAGTCGCCGGTCAGTACCACATCCTTCTTTACCGCGATCGGCGCGCCTTCGCGGCTGGGCACGATTTCCGTGCCGAACGGCGCCTGGCCCTGCGCCAGCGCCAGCGGGTCGGCCAGTTCGTCGACCATGCGGATTTCCAGGGTGGCGGTGCGGCCGAGGATGTCCTTGGCCTTGGCGGTGTCCTGCACGCCGGGCAGTTGCACCACGATGCGGCTGGCGCCCTGCTGCTGGATCACCGGTTCGGCTACGCCGAGTTCGTTGACGCGATTGCGCAGCGTGGTGATGTTCTGTTGCAGGGCAAATTCCTGCACCTGTTTTTCGGCTTCCGGCTTCAGCCGCGCGGTCAGGGTGAAGGCTTCTGCCTGGTCTTCGGTGGTGTAGACCAGATCGGTGAACGCCGTCCCCAGTTTGTTGACGGCAGCGTCGCGCTGGTCGCGGGTGGCAAAGTGAACGGTAACGGCATCTCCTTCGCGGCTGATGCGGCCATAGCGGATCTTGTCGCTGCGCAGCTCAGTGCGAAAATCGTTCTGGTAGCGGATGGCAGCCTTTTCCAGCGCGGCCTTCATGTCCACTTCCAGCAGGAAATGCACGCCGCCGCGCAAGTCCAGGCCGAGGTACATCGGCATTGCGTTGATGGCCGACAGCCAGGCCGGCGAGGCCGACACCAGATTCAGCGCCACCGTGTAGCGTTCGCCCAGGCCGTTTTGCAGCACGTCCTTGGCTTTGATTTGCAGGTCGGTGCTGGCAAGGCGTGTCTTGATGCTGTTGCCCGACAGTTCCACCCCGCTGTAGGCGACGTTGGACGCCTTGAGCAGCGACTCCACCTTCCCCAGCAGCGCGGTGTCGACCTTTTCCGTGGTGCGTATCGGCGATACCTGCACCGCCGGCACTTCGCCAAAAAAGTTTGGCAGGGCGTAGAGGAAGGCGACCACCAGCGTGACGCCGATGAGGATGTATTTCCAAAGCGGGAAACGGTTCATTTTTTAAGGGTTAGGTGTTAGGGGGGAGGGGTGAGATGGGAGCGACGGTGGGTGCGGATGCCTAACACCTCACCCCTTTCACCTCACAGGCCTTTGATCGTGCCCTTGGGCAGCAGGGTCTGGATCGACTGCTTCTGTACGTGGGTGATCACGCCGTCGGCGATTTCCAGCGAAACGAACTGTTCGCCGATCTTGACGATCTTGCCGACCTGGCCGCTGGCGGTGATGACTTCGTCACCTTTGGCCAGTTCCGACAGCATCTTCTTCTGTTCCTTGGCGCGCTTCATCTGCGGGCGGATGAGCATGAACCAGAACAGGATGAAGATGATGATGAGCGGCAGGAACTGTGTAAAGCCAGGGGCGGCCGGCGCGGCGGCTTGTGCGTGGGCAAGAGAAATCATGGTTGGCGCTCCGGATGCGGATTAATAAAACCGGGAGATTCTACCATCCGCGTGTTTGCATCTCGAGAAACCGTACCGTGAAATCGGCAAAGCAATGGGTCTCGATGGCGCCGCGCATGTCGGCCATCAGGCGGTGGTAATAGTGCAGGTTGTGGATCGTGGCGAGCCGCGCGCCGAGGATTTCGCCGGCGCGGATCAGATGGTGCACGTAGGCGCGGCTGAAATGGGTGCAGGTATGGCAGGTGCATTCATCGTCGATCGGCGCGGTGTCGGTCTTCCAGCGCGCGTTGCGGATGCGCATGTCGCCATGCCGGGTGTACAGGATGCCGTGGCGCGCGTTGCGCGTCGGCAGCACGCAGTCGAACTGGTCGATCCCCTGCGCCACCGCCGCGACCAGGTCGGACGGCGTGCCGACGCCCATCAGGTAGCGCGGCTTGGCGGCCGGCAGCTGCGGCGCGGTGTGGGCGAGGATGCGCGCCATGTCGTCCTTCGGTTCGCCCACCGAGAGGCCGCCGATGGCGTAGCCGTCGAAGTCCATGCCGATCAGTTCGCGCGCCGACTCGTCGCGCAGCGCCTCGTACATGCCGCCCTGCACGATGCCGTAGAGCGCGTTGGGGTTGCCGGCGTGCGCGGTCTTCGAGCGTTCGGCCCAGCGCAGGCTCATCCGCATCGAGTCAGAGGCTTCTTTTTCGGTGGCGGGGAAGGGCGTGCATTCGTCGAAGATCATCACGATGTCGGAGTTCAGCGTGCGCTGGATCTGCATCGAGGTCTCGGGCGTCAGGAACAGCTTGTCGCCGTTGATCGGCGAGGCGAACTTCACGCCCTCCTCGGTGATCTTCCTGAGCTTGCCCAGGCTGAACACCTGGAAGCCGCCCGAATCGGTGAGGATGGGCTTGTCCCAGCCCATGAATCGGTGCAGCCCGCCGAAGCGTTCGATCACGTCCAGCCCCGGGCGCAGCCACAGGTGGAAGGTGTTGGACAGCACCATCTCGAAGCCGATTTCGGTGAGCTCAAACGGCGACATCGCCTTCACCGTGCCGTAGGTGCCTACCGGCATGAAGACTGGGGTCTGCACGGCGCCATGCGCGAGATGGAGCTGGCCGCGGCGTGCGCCGCCGTCGGTGGCGAGGAGGTCGAATTTCATTCGGTAGGGCGTTTTTCCAGGCTGTTTTTTTCTAAAAACATCGCGTCGCCATAGCTGAAGAAGCGGTAGCGTCCGGCGATGGCGTGGGCGTAGGCCGCGCGGATGGCGTCCACGCCGGCAAACGCGGAGACCAGCATCAACAGCGTGGACCTGGGCAGATGAAAGTTGGTGATGAGCGCGTCGACCACCTGGAAGCGATACCCCGGCGTGATGAAGATATCGGTCTCCCCGGCGCCTGCGTGCAATGTGCCAGCCTGTGTCGCCGCCTCCAGCGCGCGCAGGCTGGTGGTGCCCACCGCCACGACCCGGCCGCCGCGGGCGCGGGTTTCAAGGATCGCGTCGACGGTCGCCTGCGGAATCGTGTAGCGCTCGCTGTGCATCCGGTGGTCGGCGATGCGGTCCACCCGCACCGGCTGGAAGGTGCCCGCACCCACGTGCAGCGTCACCCGGGCCGTGCGGATGCCCTGCTCGTGCAGGGCTTCCAGCATCGCGTCGTCGAAATGCAGGCCGGCCGTCGGCGCCGCCACCGCGCCGGGTTCGTCGGCGTACACCGTCTGGTAGCGCGCCTCGTCGTCGGCCGTCGGCGTGTGCTCGATGTAGGGCGGCAGCGGCAGCCGGCCGAGCTGTTCCAGCACCTCCAGCACCGGGCGCGGGAAGCGCAGCAGCGTCAGGTCGTCCTGCCGCGCCAGCACGTCGATGGTGATTTTTTCGGAAAGATGAATGAGCGAACCCGGCTTGGGCGCATGGCTCGCGCGGATGAAGGCGAGCGCGTCGTATTCGTTCAGCACCCGTTCCACCAGCAGCTCGACCTTGCCGCCGGAATCCTTGCTGCCGAACAGCCGTGCCTTGATCACGCGGGTGTCGTTCATCACCAGCAGGTCGCCCGGCTGCAGCAGGGTCGGCAGTTCGCAGAACCAGCGGTCGGCGAGCGCGCCGGACGCCCCGACGTGCAGCAGCCGGCTGCCGCCGCGCACCGCAGGCGGCAGCTGCGCGATCAACTCGTCGGGCAAATCGAAATCAAAATCGGCAACCTGCATGGAGCGCGATTATAGCGGGCATCCATTTATAGACTGCCCCGCAAGGGGCTCAACTTTCAGGATGGGGCGTGGGGTTTGCCCCATCCTGAAAGTTGTAGCTCCCTCTCTCACCCCGGAAAGCTACAATAGACCTACATCGCCAACAGGCAGATGGATAGTTGTAGCTCCCTCTCTCACCCCGGAAAGCTACAATTTCGGCACTGCGGACGTGTCCATCCCAGCTGTTGTAGCTCCCTCTCTCACCCCGGAAAGCTACAATTACCGACCTCGGCAAGTACTACCGCACAGCGTTGTAGCTCCCTCTCTCACCCCGGAAAGCTACAATAAGAGCCGAAGGCACCCCGTGTCAAGAAAGGTTGTAGCTCCCTCTCTCACCCCGGAAAGCTACAATCCAACGCATAAGAAGGGTATGAGCATGACCGTTGTAGCTCCCTCTCTCACCCCGGAAAGCTACAATGAAATCCAGACCGGCCCGCTGGCCGCTGAAGTTGTAGCTCCCTCTCTCACCCCGGAAAGCTACAATGTCGGTGATACTTGCCGCACTCCCCCCTAAGTTGTAGCTCCCTCTCTCACCCCGGAAAGCTACAATCCGCGCATCGCGTTCGAGTTGCCGCGCCATGTTGTAGCTCCCTCTCTCACCCCGGAAAGCTACAATCCAAGCTGATTCCGTTCCCCACCGTGCATCGTTGTAGCTCCCTCTCTCACCCCGGAAAGCTACAATTGACGATCATGCCGCCTCCCTATCCACAGCGTTGTAGCTCCCTCTCTCACCCCGGAAAGCTACAATTGAATCGGCGCGCTCAATACGTTCAATACCGTTGTAGCTCCCTCTCTCACCCCGGAAAGCTACAATACCCAAGCCGCAAACCCGCTCAGAGCTTGTCTCTGAGCGGGTTTGCGGCTTTCTTTTTTCGTGTTCAGAACAGCAAAATTTGCTGAGCGTTAACGGATTTTTCCTGAAACAGCGGTAGGCCGACGAGCATTTTCATGCTGGCGAACTGCTTTTCGGTGACGGTCAACACGCGCACGGAACCGGCGGGCGGCAGGTTGTCCACCAGACGTTTCATGTGTTTGGTTTCTGCATCGGTGCCGTTGAGGATGCGTCCGTAAACGGAAAACTGGATCATGTCGTAGCCGTCGTTGAGCAGAAAACGGCGAAACACGGTGTAGGCGCGGCGTTCGGTCTTGGTGACAACGGGCAGGTCGAAGAATACCAGCATCCGCATGAAGCGCCTCGTCTCAACACTCATGCTGGTGCAAGGTCAGCCCGATGAGGCGCGGCAATTCCAGCAGGGTTTCGCTGCTGCTCTCAAATAGCCGGGCCAAGGACTCGACCGCCTGCTCGATGGACGTCAGCGCGGACATGGTGCCGCGCGGCATCGTCATGTCCACATTCAGCAGGCTGACCAGCGGCACTTTGTCGGCGGGCAGCAGATCGTCCACGCTGTGCCCGAGGCTGTGCTTGATTACATGCAGGTCAACCAGCGGGCGATAGGGTTCGATCAGGTCGTCGGCCAGATTGAAGGCGTTTTGCTCGTTGGCGTGGAAGAGCCCCAGCGCCGGCAGAAAACCATGCGCCACCAGCCCTCGCGCGATGGCGGCACGAAACACGGCATAGCCGTAATCCAGCGCGGCATTGATCCAGCGTGGCTGGCCGCGATGAAAATCGTTGCCGAACAGGGCACGAAAATACACAGCGCTGGCCTGCGACTCGATGTTGTCCGGGTCGCCGGAACGCACCCGCCGCGCCAGCGATTCCAGCTGTTCCACACCGGGCTTGTCAGCCAGTTTCAGGCAGTTGGCCTGATTCTGAATTTTGGCCTGGATGATCGTTTGCCTGGCGCGCTTGGCGGCAGGCTTACCCAGTGCGAGTTGCAACCGCAACATGCGCGTGGCGCGGCTGTGCGGCAGAAACGGCAAAAACACGCCGTTGGGATGGTGCGTCGGCCCGGTGGAAAATAGGCCGATACCATATTCCCCACAGGCCGAAAGCACTGAATGCGTCAGCGTGATTTCGTGGTGATTGAGGACGATGACGGCGATGTCCTCGAACGGTACTCGGGCATCCTGCTCCTGCTCGATGAGTAGGGCGAATTTCTCTCGCCGCAGGGTGGCAGGGCGGGAGATCATCACGCTACGCCAGGTCACGTCGCTTCTCCGGCGGAGCGGGGTAGAGGTTGCCGAGAACATCGATGTGAAACTTCTCTACAGCAACAGCAGTTTTTACGCCGATACTTTCAAATAAGCCGTCCTTGCCCACTCGTTTATTGCGATCATGAGACCAAAGGTTAATCGCACCAGTGGAGCGATTGCAGCTTGAGTAGTATCCAAGATGCAATTCTTTCTTTAGTGTCACGCGTACCAGATCGTTTGGGTGCAGTGAAAAACAAAACGCAAAACTCTCATCAACCAGCGTCCACTCCGCTTCATCCTTGAACGCCACAACCGCCCGGTCCGGCAAGCCCTTCACCCGGTGGTGCACGTACACCGGCACGAGATGGAACTTGCCGCCTTTGGTGAACACATCCACGCGCAGCATGGTGTCGTTTTTGGCCAGTCCGCCGCGTATCGGGATACCGGACTGTTTGTCGATAACCTTGGTGACACTGCGCACGATGGGGCCAGTTGAGTTGTCGTCGCGGTCGGGTTTGCGTAGCGGATTGTTCGACGGGAAAGCCTTGTCGCCTTTGCCGCCATGCGCTTCGAGGCGTTCGCGAATCGCTGCATACAGCTTTTCGTTGCGGTGCGGGTCGATCAGCTTGCAGGGCTTGTCTTCATTGCCGGGTTCTCCAAAATCCGCCAGCGTGAGATTCGCGAGCGAGACTTTCTGTGTGACGCCGCCTTGCGTTTTCAGACGATCAGGCTGTGCGTAGATCGTGTCCTTGTGCGCCGCGCCGCCGTTGCGGCGTTGAGGCGCACGCGAGACGAACAGCGGTTTCAGGGCGTCGAGCGCTTCCGGCGTATGCGTTCCCAGCCTCTCGATGCCCGCGCGTAGCTGCGCTGGGTCGTCGGTGAACAGCCGCGTTTCCAGTTCGTGCCGGAATTCGTTCCACGGGGTGGGGAAGTGCCGCTCCAGTTGCTCGAACATGGCAGGGTTCACGATCTCGCCGGTTTCCTGATTGACGAAACCGTCATGCACCGCCTCTAGTTCCTTGCGTCGAGAATAGTCGGACAGCCGCTTGACCATACCGTGGCTGCACGCGGCGACCACGACGGCGTCCAGCGCATGATGCCGGTCGCTGTCGGAGCGGATTTTCGTCAGACCCCAGCGCGCGCGCAAAAACGCGGTCAGTTGTCCGGACAGCACGACACAATGTTTCGATTCGCTGTCGTCGGCGAGTTTCAGATAACGCTCGACGTAGTTCTTGAAGAATTTGCAGATGTAGCGGGTATCGGTGAGGTTGCGTTCGCTGAAGTCTCTGGCTTCTTCCTCGCCGAAGTTTTTGCGTAGCAGCCGGGTGCGCTTGGCGAGGCGGTAGTTGTTGCCTTCGACCCAGGCCACGAAGCGCCGCCAGCGTTCGCCTTCATTCGCGCCGTCCAGATATTCATAAGGCGTGGCGTTGCCCTTGTTGCGGTTTTCCTTTGCCAGCACCAGCACCTTGTTGTTCTTGCTGTTGTCGAAGCTGCGCGAGTAGGGCAGGGCGTGGTCGACTTCCGCATAGCCGGTGTCGTGCAATACACGATGCAGATCGAGTGGCTCGATGGAATAAGCGCATTTACCCTGCTGCTCGCGGTAAAGCTGAAATTTCTCGAACTCGCGGCTCTTGGCGGGGATGCCGTATTCCGCTGCAAATACCGCTTTGTCTTTGTCGTTGCGTTCCCGGTATTCAAGCTGTTTATTCAGAATATCCAATCGTCCATCGATGCGCTTCCCTTGTTCATTCCAGTGCCCTTTCAAAGGCCTGGATAGATCACGCGCCATCTCGATATGCACCGACGCGGGCGAACCGTGCTCGCGAATCAGCGCATTCATCACCTTGCGCGCCTGATTGAGCGCGCGCAGCACGACGGGGTTACGTGGAATATCCATGTCGTCGTTGAACACCATGCGCCCATCCTTGTCGCGCCTTGAATAAAAGGGCGGCAGATAGCGTTCCTTGCCTTCGCCTGGCTTGAACAACTGGCTGTGGTGATACCCGGCGGCTTCACAGGCTTCGTCGTAACGCATACCGGCTTCCATCTGCGGCACGATCTTGCGCAGCGCTTTCAGTGAAAGCGCACTGAATTTGTCGAAACGGATTTCGCCCAATGCATCGATCATGGCCTGGCCGCCGGGCAGGCTGAGTTTGCCAAGTTCGCGTTCGACTTCGGTGTCATCTTTGTATACCGACAGTACCCAAGCGATGCGGTCGAGCAGTTCAGACTCCCCCTTAATCGCCGCGCCCGCCACGCCTTGCCATTCGGTTTCGAGTCCCTTGTCTTTTAGTTGCTTGCGCAGTTCCTGCCAGGCAGGCAATTTGACCAGCACGGCACTTTCGGGGTCTTTGGTCTTGCCATCCGCACTTTGTGCGTAGGGGAATTTTGCAAAGCGGAAAGATTCGCCGAGTACACCGGCCTTGATCAGCGCCGCGCGCAATTGCTTGTGTGTCAGATCGCCCGCCTGGTTGTATGGGAGGGGCAGGGCTATCCGGCGTTCCTGGTCGTTGAGGGGGCGCGTCACGCCATCCACCGCGATGCGCAGGTTGTTGAGCCGGGTCAGCCACACATGCCGCTCGGCGATGAAGCTGGCTTTTGGGGCGCGGTATTCAGCTTTCTCGAAGGTGCAGTGCCCAAGCATCTTGAGCAGGTTGTCGCCGGAAAGCGCGGGTTTTTGTAGCCAGAACAATCCGCTCTTGCGGTCGCCATTGCCCAGAATCGCTGTCTGAAATGCTTCTCCGGTATGCGGATTGCCCAGCGCACGCTGGCGCTCAAAAAGCAGGTTGATTTCTTCGGCGAGCAAAACACGTGAGAGCGCCTTGCCGTAGTCGCCCTGCTTGTTGCGCTGAGCATCGGGGAATTCGGCCAGCACCATTTCCGCGGCGGTGCGGTAGTTCTTCTCGCGCATCCGTTTTGCTGTGTCATCCAGCCCTTGCTTCACCTTGCCGCCTTCGCCTTTTGCATCCTCGCCCGCCTTCTTCTTTTCGGCACGGCTGATCCAGTGAAAGCCCCTGTGTTTGCACAAGTGATAAATCGCTCGTGCCCATTCTTCGGGCGTGAGCAAACGGTCGAGCCCATCGACGCGCAACTGCCAGGGTGATACGGGAGCGGGGCGCTGATCGTGAAAAAGCTGTGCGTCGGCGATCAAGCCTTCGCATTTGAGCAGGCGTGCGACTTTGGTTTGCCTCCAGGCGCGGCGATACAGGCGGCGGCGCATCAGGCGTGCGGAACGGCGCGCAAGGTTGAGCGATTCGCCTTCCTTGGCGGTTTCGGCCTTGTCGAACGCCCGTACGCCAAGCGCCACGATCCTGTCGGGCGCAAGTACTGCCCAGCCCACCGAGGCGATACCAATGTCGAAACCGAACGTCAGATTCTTGTTGTTGCTTTCCACCGTTACCTCCTTGTATAGTGTTCGTAGTTGTAGTTTTCCGGGGTGAGAGCCGTTGCTGCAATAAGGTTATCCTGAAAAGGATGAACCGAATCCAAAAGACCCGAGGCTTGCCTCGGGTCTTTTTACTATGGTGCTGTTTTGTATTCTTACGCGTGCGGTTGAACCGGCCGCCTTGCCATGTTTGGCGCGGTTCGGCGATAATGCGCGCCTTCTCTAGCCGGACGCTCCGCGCCCGGAATCCTTTGCCGGGATGGCGGAATCGGTAGACGCAGCGGATTCAAAATCCGCCGCTGGTAACAGTGTGGGGGTTCGAGTCCCCCTCCCGGCACCAAATAAACATGCGGGGTTTGTGATTCCCTCGCCCCCTCGGACTTCTACAATTCCGGGCTGACCCCTGCAATTTTTCGGCAGTCATACAATCCGTGGAAAGCCTTGTAATTCGGACGTTTGGCAGATTTTCAGGCGACGAAACATTACGGGTATTTTTTGGCGTGGTGAATGACGCGGAGAACATGCACCACACGCCCTTTGCTTCGCGGTACACCAAAACGAACGGGGTGCGGCGGCTCAGGATGCGTTCGAAGGTTCCGGCTTTGCGCCCCGGCCTGCCTGGAGTGGGTATGGTGTCGATCAGCGAGAGTGCGGCCCTGTGAATTTCATTGTGCATCCGCTTGGCTGCGGTGGGGTTCAGGTCGGCGTAATAGGCGATGGCTTCAATGAACTCCAGCCGTGCGGTCTTGCGCCACTCAAGCCGCTTTTTTGCGCTTGGCGGCATGGGCGTCGATGATGGCTTGTGCTTCGTGCATGACGACTCCGTGCGGAATGCCATCGCCTGAATCCACTTCATCCAAAGCCTCATTCACCTTGCGGATGAATTCTTCGGTGTAATCGAAGCCGTCCTGCATGACGTAGGGCAACATTTCAGCCGGGGTGCGCCCGGCAGCGGTGGCCAGCTTGGCAAGTCGCCGCTGCATGGCGGGGGTGAGGTCTGTTTTCATGGTGTCAAATCCTTCTACTATTCGAAACCACCCCGCGTGGTTGCTGGCTTTGAGGTATGGTGTCGCATGGCTGTTTGTAGAAGTTTAATCCTGTAGGCGTTTGATTTCCAGAATTAAGGGCTTGGATTCAAAATCCGCCGCTGGCAACAGTGTGGGGGTTCGAGTCCCCTCCCGGCACCAGTTAATTTTTCAAGATTCTCATTCCGGGGCTATGGGCCCCCCCTGGTTTTGCGGCACTATTGGGGTGCATTGTGCGCATTTCTGCCCTACGCTTAAAAGACAAGTTTGTATTGCCAGGTGTGCTTCATGGCCTTGTCATCAAGGGCTCACCGGCTTTGTATAGGGTTGCGATGGCAGGCAGTGCCGGATGCGCGGCACAGGCGTTGCTTGATGACAGGGGGACGACGGTCAAGGCTGTTGTTGAACGGGAGTAAAGGGAATGCCTTTATCTGAAGAGACGCTTCGAGGCGAGTTGGGCGGAACAGGCGCGTTGCCTTGGGCGGCCTGCCGCCTGCTGCAGGCGCACCGGTCGCGGATGGCGACGTCGCATATGCGCGACCTGTTCGCCGCCGATCCGGCGCGCGCCGAGCGGTTTTCGCTGCAGGTGGGCGATGTGCTGCTGGATTATTCGAAGAACCGCGTCACCGACGAGACTATGGCGCTGCTGGTGCGGCTGGCCGAAGAGGCGGATGTGGCGGGCTGGCGCGAGCGTATGTTCGGCGGCGAGGCGATCAACAACACCGAAGGCCGCGCGGTGCTGCATGTGGCGCTGCGCAACCGCGGCAATCGCCCGGTCATGGTCGACGGCGAGGACGTGATGCCGAAGGTGAACGCGGTGATCGGAAAGATGGCCGCGTTCGCCGAACAGGTGCGCAGCGGCGCGCGGCGCGGCTACAGCGGCGAGCGCATCACCGATGTGGTGAACATCGGCATCGGCGGTTCGGACCTGGGGCCGCAGATGGCGGTTCAGGCGCTGGCGCCTTACCGTCACCCGCAGCTGAAGGTGCATTTCATTTCCAATATCGACGGCGCCCACGTGAAGGAGGCGCTGGAATCGCTGAACCCCGCAACGACGCTGTTCATCGTGGCATCGAAAACCTTCACCACGCAGGAAACGATGACCAATGCGCACCATGCGCGCAGCTGGTTTCTGGCGCAGGCGCAGGATGACCGTCACATTGCCGGGCATTTTGTCGCGGTGTCGACCAATCGCGAGGCGGTGACGGCATTCGGCATCGACCCCGCCAACATGTTCGAATTCTGGGACTGGGTGGGGGGGCGTTATTCGCTGTGGTCGGCGATCGGGCTGTCGATCATGCTGGCGGTGGGGGCGGAGCGCTTCGACGATCTGCTGGACGGCGCGCACGCGATGGACGCGCATTTCCGCGATGCGCCGCTCGACCGGAACATGCCGGTGATCCTGGCGCTGCTGGGCGTCTGGTACAACAACTTCTTCGATGCGGAATCGCAGGCCATCCTGCCCTACGACCACGCCCTGCGCAGCCTGCCCGCCTACCTGCAGCAGGCCGACATGGAAAGCAACGGCAAGTCGGTCGCCCGCGACGGCAGGGCGGTGGACTACGCCACCGGCCCCATCGTCTGGGGGGCGACCGGCATCAACGGCCAGCATGCCTTCTTCCAGTTGCTGCACCAGGGCACCCGGCTGATCCCGGCCGATTTCATCGTCTCGGTCGAGCCGCATGACGATCTGCAGGACCACCACGACCTCCTGCTCGCCAATTTCCTGGCGCAGACCGAGGCGCTGATGCGCGGCCGTACGCGCGAAGAAACACAGTCGCAGACCAGCCAGTTCGTGCAGCACAAGGTATTCGACGGCAACCGCCCCAGCAATGCCATCCTGCTGCAGAAGCTGACGCCGCACGCGCTGGGCATGCTGATCGCGCTCTACGAACACAAGATCTTCGTGCAGGGCGTGATCTGGAAGCTGAATTCCTACGACCAGTGGGGGGTGGAACTCGGCAAGCAGCTCGCCCGCCGCATCCTGCCCGAGTTGCACGCCGACGCGCCGGTGGACGGCCACGATGCCTCGACC
This sequence comes from Thiobacillus sp., assembly GCA_021166845.1. Classification (GTDB taxonomy): domain Bacteria; phylum Pseudomonadota; class Gammaproteobacteria; order Burkholderiales; family Thiobacillaceae; genus Thiobacillus. Next base: position 13,590 of record JAJPEP010000091.1, on the reverse strand, counting down.
AATGCACTCATCAATCGTTGCCGGCACATGAGCCGGCGTACCGCTGGCAAATAGTCATGGAGTTGATTGCAGGCGACATTGGCGGAACCAAGAGCTGGCTGGCCTGGGTGACGGGCGAGGCGGACGGGATGCCGCAGCTGCGTTTCGAGCAGACCTATGCGAGCGCGGCGTTCGCGACGGCGGACGATCTGATCCGCCAGTTCATTGCCGATTCGAAGCTGACAACGGCGCCGGATCGCCTGCTGCTGGCGCTGCCCGGACCCTTGCACGCCCAGCACACCACGCTCACCAACCTGGACTGGACGCTCGATGCCGCGGACATGGCGGCTTCGCTTGGCATTGTCCGCGTGCGCTTCATCAACGACTTCCAGGCCGCCGCCGCCGGCGTGGCGACGCTGACTGCCGCCGACGTGGTCGCGCTCAATCCGCAGCCTGCCGAGGCGGGCGGGGTGCGCGCCATCACCGGCGCCGGCACCGGGTTGGGGCTGGCCTTCATGCTGGCCGATGCCGGCGGCCGCTATCGACATTACGCCAGCGAAGGCGGGCATATCGACTTCGCGCCGGCCAATGCGCTGCAGCTGCGTCTGCTGGAGCGCCTGCGCGCCGCCTATGGTCACGTATCGTGGGAGCGTGCGGTATCGGGGCTGGCGATGAACGACCTGTATCGTTTCTGCTGCGCCGAGCAAAACGCCGCGCCGCCCGACGAGCCGGTCGACGGCGCCGCGCTGGTCGCGCGCGCCGAAGCCGGCGACGCGGTGGCCGAAGCGGCGCTCGACCTGTTCATCGATCTGTATGGATCGTGGGTCGGCAACGTGGCGCTGCTGTTTCAGCCGCGCGGCGGACTGTATGTCGCGGGCGGCATTGCCGTCCATCTGCAGGCGCGCATGCAGTCGCCGCGCTTCATGGCCGCCGCCGGCGACAAGGGCCGCATGCGCGGCGTGGTCGAGCGCACCCCGGTTCTTCTGGTCACCAACAGCCGGCTGGGCGTCCAGGGCGCGATAGCGACCGGGTTTGCCATGCCTTGAGCTATCGTATCCAATCGCATTTCCAAACCAGCGCAACCAGGAGCGGGCATGACCATTTCCAAGGACGAACAGACGCGGCTTTATCGCTATTACACCGAGCCCAAGATCGCGACCGATCTCACACGGAGGACGCTGGCGCTGGTGCTGGCGGGCGGCGAAGGGTCGCGGCTGAAGGACCTGACTGCCTGGCGCGCCAAGCCGGCGGTGCCGATCGGCGGCAAGTACCGCATCATCGACTTCACGCTGTCGAACTGCGTCAACTCGGGCATCCGCCGTGTCGGCGTGCTCACCCAGTACAAGTCGCATTCGCTGATCCGCCACCTGCAGCGCGCCTGGGGCTTCATGCGCGCCGAGATCGGCGAGTTCGTGGAGATCCTGCCGGCGCAGCAGCGCACCAACAAGAAGGAGTGGTACCAGGGCACCGCCGATGCGCTGTTCCAGAACATCGACATCATGCAGCGCCACCACCCGGAGTATGTGCTGGTGCTGGGCGGCGACCACGTCTACACCATGGATTACTCGGAGATGCTGCTCTATCACGTGCAGACCGGCGCGGACTTCACCGTCGGCAGCATCGAGGTGCCGGCAGCCGAGGCGAGTGGGTTCGGCGTGATGTCGGTCGACGAGGACATGCGCATCACCCGCTTCACCGAAAAACCTGCAAACCCCGACAGCATTCCCGGCAAGCCCGGCACCACGATGGTGTCGATGGGGATTTATATTTTCTCCAAGGACTTTCTCTACAAGACGCTGATCGCCGATGCCGGCAACCCCAACTCCGCTCACGACTTCGGCAAGAACATCATTCCCGACAGCATCGCCGAGGCTCGTGCGATGGCCTTCCCCTTCCGCAACAAGGAAGGCCTGCCGGCCTACTGGCGCGACGTCGGGACGCTGTATTCCTACTGGCAGACCAATATGGAACTGTGCTCGGTCGAACCCGAGCTCAATCTGTACAACCGCGACTGGCCGATCTGGACCTACCAGCCGCAATATCCGCCCGCCAAATTCATCCTCGACGACGAAGGCCGGCGTGGCGAAGCGATCGATTCGCTGATCGCCGGCGGCTGCATCCTGTCGGGGGCGCGGGTCAAGCGCTCGGTGGTGTTCTTCGCCACCACGGTGGAAAATTACAGCCACATCAAGGACAGCGTGATCCTGCCCAAGGTCAGCATCGGCAGCCATTGCCGCATCAGCCGCGCCATCATCGACAAGGGCTGCGTGATCGAAGACGGCACGATCATCGGCGAAGATCCGGTCGAGGACGCCAAGCGCTACCACGTGACCGGGGAAGGCATTACCCTGGTGACCCCGGCGATGCTCGGGCAGAACCTGTACGCGAGACTGCAGAACGACTATGACGGCTAAGTTGAACGTGGTGCTGTGCTGGCACATGCACCAGCCGTATTACCGCGAAGGCCTCAAGGGCGCCTACCACCTGCCCTGGGTGTACCTCCACGGCATCAAGGACTACAGCGACATGGCCGCGCATCTGGAGCGCTATCCCTCGATGCGCGCGGTGGTGAATTTCGCGCCGGTGCTGCTGGAACAGCTGGACGACTACGCGCAGCAGCTCGATGCGCTGTTGAAGCAGGGCAAGCCCACCCAGGACCACATGCTGAACCTGTTGTCCGGCATCGAGCGCATTCCGTCGGATGTCGCCAGCCGCCTGCGCATCGCTCAGGATTGCCAGCGCTGCCATGCGCCGCGCATGATCCACCCGTATCCCGCGTTTCATCGTCTGCTGCGCATGATCGGGGCCACCGAGGACGGCGCCGATCTGCATACGCACCTGGGCTACCTGTCCGAGCAGTATTTTCTTGATCTGCTGACCTGGTATCACCTTGCCTGGCTGGGAAACTCCCTGCGCCAGCTGCCGCTGGTGCAGCGGCTGATGGCGCAGGAAAAGGGCTTTTCCGCCGCCGACCGCCACGAGCTGCTGCATCTGATGCAGCACTGCATGGCCGGGCTGATTCCGCGTTACCGCGCGCTCGCCGAGCGCGGCCAGGTCGAGCTGTCGATGACGCCCTACGGCCATCCCATCGTGCCGCTCCTGAACGACTTCGGCAACCTGCGCGACGCGCTGCCCGACGTTCCCGTTCCCGATGCGCCCGCCTACCCGGGAGGGGCGGCGCGCTCGCGCTGGCATCTGCGGCATGGCGTCGAGGTGTTCGAGCGCTACTTCGGCATCAAGCCGACGGGCGTTTGGCTGTCCGAAGGCGGGGTGAGCGAGGATGCGCTGGCCCAGCTCGATGAAATGGGTTTCGCCTGGACCGCCTCGGGCGCGGGCGTGTGGCGCAACAGCTGCGCCAAGTCTGGCTGTCCGGTGGAAGACGGGCAAAGCAGGCAGGCGCTGTTCTCGCCGGCACGCATCGATGGCTTCAAGACGCGGGTGTTTTTCCGCGACGACGGCCTGTCCGACCTGATCGGCTTCAAGTACAGCGACTGGCACTCCAGAGACGCGGTGGCCGATTTCGTTCGACATCTGGAAAACATCGCCACGTTCTTCGGCAAGGAGGCCGGCCATCATGTGGTCTCGGTCATCCTCGACGGCGAAAATGCCTGGGAGTACTACCCCGACAACGGCCACCATTTCCTGGACGCGCTCTATGCGACGCTGTCCAGCCATCCCGCCCTCAAGGTCAGCACCTTCGCCGAGCAGGCCGCGCATGCGCCCGCCAAGCCCATGAAGCGGCTGGCGGCCGGCAGCTGGGTCTACGGCAGCTTCTCGACCTGGATCGGATCGGCCGACAAGAACCGCGGCTGGGACTACCTGGTCGCCGCCAAGCAGGCTTACGACAGCGTGACGGCCGCCGGCAAGCTGAACGCCGACCAGCTCGCGCTGGCCACCCGTCAACTCGCCGTGTGCGAAGGCTCGGACTGGTTCTGGTGGTTCGGCGATTACAACCCGGCGGGCAGCGTCAGCGACTTCGAGCAGCTGTATCGCACCCAGCTGCGCGAGCTGTACCGCCTGCTCGGCGTGGCGCCGCCCGCGCTGCTCGACGTGCCGCTGTCCGCCGGCGGCGGCTGGGCGGAAAACGCCGGCACCATGCGCAGGAACGCCTGATGAACTTCGACACCCATCGCGCCGGCCTGCTGCTGCATCCGACCTCGCTGCCTTCCGGCACCCTGGCCGATGCCGGGCGCTGGCTGGATTTCCTGCGGGCGGCGGGCTTCGGCGTGTGGCAGATGCTGCCGCTGGGGATTCCGCTCACCGGCTTGTCGCCCTATCAGTGCGCGTCGGCCTTCGCGGTCAATCCCGGGCTGTTTCCCGCTGCGCCGGTCGACATGCACGGCTTTGCCGACTGGCGCCGCCGTCAGGCGCACTGGCTGGAGGATTTTGCGCGCTTCATGGCGATCAAGGCGGAGCAGGGCAATGCGCCCTGGACCGACTGGCCGGCAGCGCTGCGTGACCGCGATGCGCGGACGCTGGCCGGGTTCGACGCTGCCCACGCCGACAAACTGGAAGCGGTGATGGTCGAACAGTACGGCGCGGCCATGCAATGGCGGCGTATTCACGCGCACGCGGCGGCGCACGGCATCCAGTTATTCGGCGACATGCCGATTTTCGTCGCCCACGACAGTGCCGACGTGTGGGCGCAACGCGGCCTGTTCCTGCTGGATGACGCGGGGCATCCCTCGGTGGTGACCGGGGTGCCGCCGGACTACTTTTCCGAAACCGGGCAGCGCTGGGGCAACCCGCACTACAACTGGGCGGCGATGCAGGCCGACGGCTTTGCCTGGTGGCGGGCGCGGCTCGCCGCGCATTTCGAGTGGTTCGACCTGGTGCGCATCGATCACTTCCGCGGGCTGGCGGCAGCCTGGGTGATCCCCGCCCATGAACCCACCGCCATCCACGGCGAGTGGGTCGAGGCGCCGGGCGCGGCGCTGCTGCAGGCGATTGCCGACGAAATGGGCGAGTTGCCTTTGGTGGCCGAGGATCTTGGCATCATCACTCCGGAGGTCACCGCGCTGCGCCACCGGTTCGGCTTGCCCGGCATGGCCGTGTTGCAATTCGCGTTCGACCACCATGCCGACAACCCGCACAAGCCCGAAAACGTGCACCCCGACACCGTCTATTACACCGGCACCCACGACAACGACACCACGCTGGGCTGGTGGCGCGCGCTGCCCGACGAGGCGCGCCAGGAGGTGATGCGGCAACTAAACGTCGACGACCCCGATGCGGTGCCGGATGTGATGATCGACATGGTGCTGGAAAGCCGTGCCGCGCTGGCGATTCTGCCGCTGCAGGATGTGCTGCGGCTGGGTTCCGAGGCGCGCATGAACACGCCGGGCACCGACAACGGCAACTGGACCTGGCGATTTGCCTGGGATGCGCTGCCGCATGACCTGGCATCAAATTTGCTGGAAAAATTACAGAAAGCCCATCGATGCGAGACAAAACCCAAACCATGAAGGCGTCCCCGCAAGCCCCGCTCGGCGCCAGCCTGCCCGAGATCGCTCCGCCGATCCTGCGCGTGCAGACCGGCACGCATCACGATCCGTTCGAGGTGCTGGGTGTGCATCCCCAGCCCGACGGCGGCACCCTGATCCGCGCTTTTCTTCCCGCCGCCGAGGCGGTCGAGGTTGCGGGCGGCCGCATGACGCGGGTGGCCGGCACCGACTGTTTCGAGCGGCTGCTGCCGGCGGGCGCGGCGGTCGAGCTGCATCCGGTGCTGCGCTGGCAGGACAAGGCGACAGGCGACTGGCACACCCTGCAATGCCCTTACAGTTTCGATCCGCAGCTGGGCGAAATGGACCTCTACCTGCTCGGCGAGGGGCGCCATCTCGAAGCCTGGAAAGTGCTCGGCGCGCGCCTGAAGACCGTCGACGGCGTCGACGGCTGCCTGTTTGCCGTGTGGGCGCCCGCTGTGCAGCGCGTCAGCGTGGTCGGCGACTTCAATGCGTGGGATGGCCGCCGCCATCCGATGCGTTGCCGCGGCATCTCGGGGATGTGGGAATTGTTCATCCCCGGCCTCGCCGCCGGACCGGCCTACAAATACGAAATTCTCGGCAGGCACGGCCAACTGGTGAGAAAGACCGACCCGTATGCGCGGCAGATGTTTCTGCGCCCCGAGACCACCAGCCGCGTGCCCGAGGAAACCCTGTACGCCTGGGGAGACGGCGACTGGATGGCCGCCCGCGCGCACTTCGACTGGCAGCATCGGCCGATCAGCATCTACGAGCTGCATCCCGGCTCCTGGCGGCGCCACGATGACGGCAGTTTCTATACCTGGAACGAACTTGCCGCCGAATTGATCCCCTATGTGCAGGATCTCGGCTGCACCCATATCGAGCTGATGCCGGTGGCCGAGCACCCGCTCGACGCCTCGTGGGGCTATCAGGTGTCGGGCTATTACGCGCCGACGGCGCGCTTCGGTTCGCCGGACGATTTTCGCGCCTTTGTCGATGCCTGTCACCAGGCGAATATCGGCGTGCTGCTCGACTGGGTGCCGGCGCATTTCCCCAGGGACGACTGGGCGCTGGCGCGCTTCACCGGCGAGCCGGTGTACGAGCATGCCGACCCGCGCCGCGGCGAGCACCAGGAATGGGGCACGCTGGTGTTCGATTTCGGCCGCAACGAAGTGCGCAATTTTCTGGTTGCCAACGCGCTGTACTGGCTGGACGAGTTTCACATCGACGGCCTGCGCGTCGACGCCGTCGCCTCGATGCTCTACCTCGACTACTCGCGCAAGCCGGGCGAATGGCTGCCGAACCAGTACGGCGGGCGCGAAAACATCGAGGCGGTTCATTTCCTGCGCGAAATGAACACCGAGGTGCACGGCCGCTTTCCCGGCGTGCTGACCATCGCCGAGGAATCGACCGCGTGGCCGGCGGTGTCGCGCCCGGTCGAACTCGGCGGGCTCGGCTTTTCGATGAAGTGGAACATGGGCTGGATGAACGACAGCCTCGATTACATCGAAAAGGAGCCGATCTACCGCAAGTACCTGCACAACCAGCTGACCTTCAGCCAGATGTATGCGTGGACCGAAAACTTCGTGCTGCCGCTGTCGCACGACGAAGTGGTGCACGGGAAGAGAAGCATGCTCGACAAGATGCCGGGCGACACCTGGCAGCGTTTCGCCAACCTGCGCCTGTTCTATGCCTGGCATTACGCGCATCCGGGCAAGAAACTGCTGTTTATGGGCGGGGAGTTCGGCCAGTGGACCGAATGGAACGAAGCCCGCCAGATTGACTGGGCGCTGCTCGACTTCCCCGCGCACGACGGCATCCGCACGCTGCTGCGCGATCTCAACCACCTGTACCGTAACGACGCGGCGTTGCATGACTACGACTTCGATCCGCACGGCTTTCGCTGGATCGACTGCCACGACGCCGACCAGTCGGTGCTGAGCTTCGTGCGCCAGGGACAGGACGCATCCGCGCAGCTGGTGGCGCTGTTCAACTTCACCCCGGTGCCGCGCCGCGGCTATCGGGTCGGCGTGCCGTCGGGCGCCGCGTGGTGCGAGGTGCTGAACACCGACTCGACGTATTACGGCGGCAGCAACCTCGGCAACGGCCGGCCGCTGGTCCCGCAGGCGCTGCCGTGGATGGGCTACGAGCAGTCGGTCGAGGTGATCCTGCCGCCGCTGGGCGCGATCTTTTTGAAACCATGTTGAAAAGCAAGGGGACAGGGGTCAGGATTCAGGGGCCAGGGTTTGTGTGGCCTTGGCCACGCCTATTCAAAGGCGCGACGCATAAAGCCCCCTGATCCCTGGCCCCTGAACCCTGACCCCTAAGAACAATGAAACGCGGAAAAATGAAAATCCTGTTTGTGGCCAGCGAAGCCTATCCGCTGGTGAAAACCGGCGGGCTGGGCGACGTGGTCTACAGCCTGCCGCATGCGCTGCACGCGCGCGGCGCCGATGTCCGCCTGGTGCTGCCGGGCTATCGCGCGCTGCTGCGCCAACTCGATCAGGTGCGCCTGCTCGGCTGGCTCGAGGTGCGCGGTGCCGAGGGCATCGTCAGCGCGCGCATTCTGGAAACGCGCCATCCCGATTATGCGTTTCCGTTGTGGTTGGTCGATTGCCCTGCGCTGTTCGACCGCGAGGGCAATCCCTATGTCGACGAAAGCGGCCGGGACTGGCCGGACAATGCCGAGCGCTTCGCGGTGTTTGCACGGGTGGCGGCGTTGCTGGCGCAGGACGCGCTGGACCTCGGCTGGCAGCCCGCGGTGGTGCACACGCACGACTGGCAGAGCGGGCTGGTGGCCGCGTTTCTGGCCGAGCAGCCGGCGCGCCCGAAAACCGTCTTCACCATTCACAACCTCGCCTATGGCGGCAATTTTACCCACAGCGATTTCGTGCGGCTGCAGCTGCCCGGCCACTGGTGGTCGTCCGAAGGGGTGGAGTTCCACGGCGGCTTTTCGATGCTGAAGGCCGGCATCGTGTATGCGGACGCCGTCACTACCGTCAGTCCCACCTATGCCCAGGAAATCTGCACACCCGAATTCGGCTGCGGACTCGACGGCCTGCTCCGTTCCCGGCAGTACAAGCTGCACGGCATTCTCAACGGCATCGACACGACGATCTGGAATCCGTCCACCGATACGCACCTGCCCGCACGCTATTCGGTGGGACGGATCCAGCCGGGCAAGCGGCGCAACAAGGAGGCCCTGCTCGAACACTTCCTGCCGCTCGTCGACGATGCGGCGATGCGGGCGCCGCTGCTGGGACTGGTGGGCCGGCTGGTCGAGCAGAAGGGCGTCGACTGGGTGCTGGCGGCGATACCGGTACTGCTCGCCGAAACCGATGTGCGCCTCGTGCTGCTGGGCAGCGGCCAGGCGGTGTACGAAAAGAAACTCACCCGACTGGCTAAACAGCATCCCGAACGGCTGTTTGTGAAAATCGGCTACGACGAGCCGCTGGCGCACCTGATCGAGGCCGGCGCCGACCTGTTCCTGATGCCGTCGCGATTCGAGCCGTGCGGATTGAACCAGATGTACAGCCTGCGCTACGGCACGCCGCCTGTCGTATTCAGGACTGGCGGGCTGGCCGACACCGTGGTGGATGCGAATGACACCACGCTGGAAGACGCCACTGCCACCGGCTTCGTGTTCGAAACCTCCGGCGCGCCCGCCTTTCTGGCCGCCATCCACCGCGCGCTCGACCTGTATCGCCAGCTCAAGCAATGGCGACGGCTGCAACAGACCGGCATGCGCCAGTCGTTCGACTGGTCGGAAAGCGCCGGCCATTACCTTGCACTCTATTCAATATGATTTCAGCAAATATCACCATGCCAGCCGATACAAGCACCGCTCCCTGTTCCGTCGTCCTGAAACCGCTGCCGAACAGCAGCGAGGCGTTCACCCACGATCTCGAGCGCTACCAGTTTTATCACCTGGGACGCATGCTGGGCAGTCCGCCGCTCTACACCTATCAGGCGCTGGCGCGGACGGTGCGCGACCGCCTCATGTCGGACTGGATGAATACCTATGTCGCGCGCGACCAGCCGGGCAAACGTCGCGCCTATTACCTGTCGCTGGAGTTTCTGATCGGCCGTGCGCTGTCCAATCATGTTCTCAATCTGGGACTGGACGAGGTGTCGCGCGAGGCCTTGCACAGTTTTGGCCAGACGCTGGAAAACCTCGCCGAAGAAGAGCCCGACGCCGGGCTCGGGAATGGCGGTCTGGGCCGGCTCGCCGCGTGCTTCATGGATAGCTGCGCTACGCTGAACCTGCCGGTGATGGGCTATGGCATTCATTACGAGTACGGCATGTTCCGCCAGCACATCGAAAACGGTTATCAGATCGAGGATCCCGACAACTGGCTGCGCGACGGCAATCCGTGGGAGGTCGAGCGGCCTGAATATACCTGCCGCGTGCCGTTTGGCGGCCATACCGAGCACTACCACGACAAGGCGGGGATTCATCGTGCACGCTGGGCGGACACCAACGATGTGCTGGCGATCCCGTACGACATGCCGATTTCGGGCTACCGCAACCATGCGGTGAACACGTTGCGTTTATGGAAGTCCGCGGCCACGGATGAATTCGATCTCAACGAATTCAATGCGGGAAGCTACACCGAGGCGGTGCAGGAAAAGAACTACGCCGAGCACATTTCCATGGTGCTCTACCCAAACGACACCAGTGAAAACGGCAAGGAATTGCGCCTGCGCCAGCAGTATTTTCTGGCCTCGGCCAGCCTGCAGGATGCGTTGCGCCAGTGGCATACGGCCGGCAACAGCGACCTGACGAAATTTGCCGAACACAACGTGTTCCAGATGAACGACACCCACCCCTCCATCGCCGTGGCTGAACTGATGCGTCTGCTGCTCGACCAGGAGGGCATGCAGTGGGACGAGGCCTGGGCGATCACCTCGCAGTGCATGGCCTACACCAACCACACGCTGCTGCCCGAGGCGCTGGAGCGCTGGCCGGTCGCGTTGTTCGAACGCCTGCTGCCGCGCCCGCTGGAAATCATCTACGAAATCAATGCGCGGTTTTTGCGCGAAGTGGCGGTGAAATGGCCGGGCGACATGGAGCGCCGGCGCCGCATGTCGATCATCGAGGAGGGCGATGTGCGGCAGCTGCGCATGGCCTGGCTGGCCATCGTCGGCAGCTTTTCGGTCAACGGCGTCGCCGCGCTGCACTCGCGGCTGCTGAGGGAAGGCTTGTTCCGCGATTTCGTCGACCTGTGGCCGCACAAGTTCAACAACAAGACCAATGGCGTGACGCCGCGGCGCTGGATGGCGCATGCCAACCCCAGCATGAGCGCACTCATCAGCAGCAAGATCGGCGATGGCTGGGTGGCCGATCTGGCGCAACTGGAAAAGCTCAAGCCGCTGGCCGACCCGAAAAACACGGGATTCCACGCCGACTGGCGCGCGGTGAAGCGCACCAACAAGCAACGCCTCGCTGCGCTGGTCAAGGCCGAGTGCGGGGTCGAATTCAATCCGGACGCGCTGTTCGACGTGCAGGTCAAGCGCATCCACGAATACAAGCGGCAGCTGCTCAACGTGCTGCACGTGATCCATCTGTACAACCGCATCAACCGCGGCCGGCTGGACGGCTGGGCGGACCGCTGCGTGCTGATCGGCGGCAAGGCGGCGCCGGGCTACGTCATGGCCAAGCGCATCATCAAGCTCATCAACAGCGTGGCCGAGTTGGTCAACAGCGACCCCGACGTCGACGGCCGCCTCAAGGTCGCCTTCCTGCCCAACTACCGGGTCACCAGCATGGAAATCATCGCGCCGGCGACCGACCTGTCGGAGCAGATCTCGACCGCCGGCAAGGAGGCGTCCGGCACCGGCAACATGAAATTCATGATGAACGGCGCTGTCACCATCGGCACCTACGACGGCGCCAACATTGAAATCCTTGAAGCGGTGAGCGAGGAAAACTTCTTCCTCTTCGGCTTGCATGCCGAAGAAGTCGAGGCGCTGCGCCCGCAGTACCAGCCGCTGTCCTACGTGGAAAAAGACCACGAGCTGCGCGAGGTGATCGACCTTCTGGCGTCGGGCCACTTCAACCTGTGCGAAGCAGGCATCTTCGACATGATCCTCAACACCCTGCTAAGCCCGCACGACCCCTGGATGGTGCTGGCGGATTTCCGCAGCTATGTCGACGCGCAGGAGCGGGTGTCGCAGGCCTGGCAGGACGAAGCGGGCTGGACGCGCATGAGCATCCTCAACACGGCTTCGAGCAGCTTCTTTTCGACCGATCGCACCATGCAGGAATACAACGCCGACATCTGGAAGCTGAAATAGGCACGGTTGCCTTGCAGGCACGCGGCAATGGAAAGCCTGAAGCGACCAGGGCGGTGTGCTGGAACATCCGTTTGGCCGGCGGATGGCGGCCATCTGCGAGTGGCGCCCGATGGTTTACACTTCGTGTTCGTCAGGCGGGGCATTCAATTTTTCCGTGCCGGGAAAATATTGTGTCGCCCTCATTTATTCGCCCGTTTTTCCAACGTACTTGAGTTACCGATTGAATGCTTGAATGAGGAAATTGACCATGATCTCTGGAATGAAGACGATAATTTTTTTCTTGCTGGGCGCCTTTGCCCTGGTTTCTTCCGGGTCTGCTCAGGCCGGACTGACCACCGATGAACTGACCCGACTGAAGACCTCGGGTCTCGGTGAGGATGTCATCCTTTTCATGATTGAAAACGATTACGGCAACGTCGATCGGGTGGTGCGGCTCAAGGAGGCGGGTTTTGCCGATGAAACGATCTCATCGGTCATCAGGAGCGATCTCAAGGTGGGTGTTGAAGCAAAGCGGTCCGCGCCTCAGCCGGAGCAAGTCAAGGGTAAGCCCGTAGCCGAGCCCGCGGCCAAGCCGATGGCCGAAGAGGCGGCGATCATGCAGACCTCGGCAAAGGTGATGATCGAGCAGTATTTGGCGCTTGGAGATCCGGTCGTTCAAAAAAGCCAGGACATCCCGGACGCCACGATTTCGCTGCTGCAGGGGCGGCGTTTGAAAATCGAATGGGACGGCAGCAAGCTTGCCAAGACCGTGGGCAATCTCCTTCTCCGGGGCAAACCGTTTGCAAGCCCGTTCTATTGGGATTTGGACAAGGGCGATGGCTTGTATAGCGTAAATCCCAAGGACAACTCCTTCACCCTGCGAACGGGGCACTCGCATCAGGGCAGGCCCACGGCAGGAAAAACGCACTACTGGGTCGTGCACGTGACCCCCGGCAGCCCGGATTTGGAGAAGCGAATCCGGGAATTGTTGTCTGAATGATCTGGCTGAATCAGGCATTCGATATGGCCGTCATTGCGAGCGCAGCGAAGCAATCCAGCTATTGATCGCGGACATTTCTGGATTGCCCTAAAGGGCTCCGATCCACTATGGGCTGAAGTCCGTGTGGAATCGTACGCCACGTCGCTGCGCGCCTCGCAATGACAAATTAATCAGCAGTATTTCTTTTCTTCCGATCGGTGGCCACTAGCCGATTCCAGATATCCATAAAAAAGGCCGGGTTCTCCCCGGCCTTTTGATCGGATGGACGCAGGCTTACGCCGCCTGGACCGGAATTGCCTGACGGGTGTCGATGATGCGATTGTCCGCGTCGACGTACACCAGTTCGGGCGCGTAGCGCACCAGTTCCAGTTCGTTGTAGACGGCGAAGGTGGCGATGATGACGAGGTCGCCCGGATTCGCCTTGTGCGCGGCGGCGCCGTTCACCGAGATGATGCCGGAATCGCGCGCCGCGCGAATGGCATAGGTGGTGAAGCGCTCGCCGTTGGTGACGTTGTAGATCTGGATCTGCTCGTATTCGTGGATGTTGGCCGCATCCAGCAGGGTTTCGTCGATCGCGCACGAACCTTCGTAATGCAGCTCGGAATGCGTGACGGTCGCCCGGTGAAGCTTGGACTTGAGCATCGTTCTTTGCATGACGGTGCCCTCAATAAGGAAGACTGCATATTATAAAACTTCAGGCGGGATTGCCCAAGCCGAAATCGAGGTTGTCGATCAGACGGGTTGTCCCCAGCCAGGCCGCGCCCAGCACCACCAGCCGTTCGCTGCCGGGGGTGGGGGCTTGCAGGGTGGCGGCATCGCGCAGCGCGACGTAATCGACGCGCCAGCCGGCCATTTTCAGGTGGCGGGCAGCGG
>JAJPEP010000065.1 GCA_021166845.1 Thiobacillus sp. | reverse complement strand
GCCGTTCCGGTATCGTGACCGCCGATTCCGGAAGCAGCCAGAAATCGGTCACGTTCGCCCGGAATGGGCGGTCACGATGCGCCGGAATGACCGGTCACGATAGGCCGGAATCAGCGGTCACGATGCTCCGGAATACCCAGCTTGCCGTCCATGTCGCCCCTGCTGGGGCAGCCTGGTGCGCAACGTGCAGGCTGAGGCGCAACGCCTGGGCATCGGCGCCAACCATGCCAACGCTGCGTCGCGCCATTCCCTGCGCGCGCGGGCTGCCGCTGCTGCAGGCCCGAATCCAGGCAAAAAGATGCTGCCGATTTCCAGGATAAAGAAATCTTTTTTTCTTTTACGCATTTTTACGCATTATGTTAGAGTGCAAGCGCGACAAGTTGTCGCAGTGGTGAATTGACGCACTTTTAAACGATTCGGTTTGCCCCGCTTTTTCCGCGAATCGACACTCAACGGTTTATCTTTTTTGACAGGGAGTCACGCAATCATGACACAGGACGACATCAAAACACCCGACACCCAACCTGACTTGGGGCGACGCAAATTCCTGAACACCGCCGCACTGGTTGGCCTCTCCGGCGCGGGGCTTTCGGTGGGCCTGACCGCCTGCAAAAAAGAGGAAGCTCCCGGCACTGCCGCCACTGGCGCTCCGGGCCTTGCCAAAGGCGAGGTGGCCGCGCATGGCAAGTATGAAGTTCCGCCTGGCGAACTCGATGAATATTACTCGTTCTCCAGTGGCGGGCATTCGGGCGAGGTGCGCATCTACGGCCTGCCGTCCGGCCGCGAGCTGAAGCGCATCCCGGTCTTCAACATGGACTGCCTGGTTGGCTGGGGCGTGACCAACGAATCCAAGGCAATCCTTGGCACCAAACCCAACGGCACGCCGAAATACACCACCGGCGACACCCACCACGTACACCAGTCCTACACCGACGGCACCTACGACGGCAAATACACGTTCGTGAACGACAAGATCCATGGCCGTCTGGCGCGCATCCGCATGGACACCATGGAATGCGACAAGATCCTCGAAATCCCCAACATCCAGGGTTTTCACGGCACCTTCACCGACAAACGCGACCCGGTCGACGCCAGCATCAACCACACCACCCGCGTGTTCTGCGGCGGCGAGTTCTCGATCCCGCTACCCAACGACGGGCGCGACGTGAACGACCCCAGCAAGTACAAATCGCTGTTCAGCTGCGTCGATTCCAACACCATGGAAATGCGCTGGCAGGTGCTGATCGACGGCAACTGCGATCTGGTGGCGAGTTCCTACGACGGCAAACTGGCTGCGACTAACCAGTACAACACCGAGATGGGCGTCCATTACGAAGAAACGATGGCAGCGGAAATGGACGCCTGCCTGTTCTTCCACGTCGCCCGCATCGAAGAAGCGGTCAAGGCCGGCAAGTTCATCACCATCGGCACTTCCAAGGTGCCAGTGGTGGACGGCACCCGTGCCTCCAATCAGGATCCGAAAACCGCGCTGGTCTGCACAGTGCCGATTCCGAAGAACCCGCACGGCGTGAACATCAGCCCGGACGGCAAGTACTACGTTAGCTCGGGCAAGCTCTCGCCGACGGCTTCGGTCACCTCACACGAACTCGTACTAAAATGGTTCGACGGCGAACTGGCCAATCCGCGCGACGCCGTGATCGCAGAACCCGAGATCGGCCTCGGTCCGCTGCACACCGGGTTCGACAACAAGGGCAACGCCTACACCACGCTGTTCCTCGACAGCCAGATCGTGAAGTGGAACGTGGAAGCGGCAATCAAATCGTTCAAGGGCGACAAGGAGGCCAAGGTGGTACTGGACCGCATCGACGTGCATTACCAGCCGGGACATGGTTTCACCTCGATGGGCGAAACGAAGGAATCGGATGGCCGCTACTTCATCTCGGACAACAAGTTCTCCAAGGACCGTTTCCTGCCCGTAGGCCCGCTGCATGCCGAGACCGCGCAGATGATCGACATCAGCGGCGACAAGATGAAGCTGGTGGCCGACCACTCGGTGTACTCGGAACCGCACGATTCAATCATCGTCCGCCGCGACATCATCAAGACGCGCCAGATCTACGACATGAACGAGTTCCCGCTGGCAGTGAAAGACCCAGCAGAATCGGGCGTCTTCCGAAATGGCAAAAAAGTCACCGTCAAGCTCACCAGCCAGGCGCCGACCTTCAGCCTCCGGGAGTTCAAGCTCAAGAAGGGCGATGAGGTGACCATCATTCTGACCAACCACGACAAGGTGGAGGATCTGACCCACGGCTTCGCGATCCCGAAGTACGACATCAACTTCCTGGTCAATCCGCAGGAAACCAAGTCGGTCACCTTCCTTGCCGACAAACCCGGGGTTTACTGGTGTTACTGCACCAACTTCTGCCACGCCTTGCATCTGGAAATGCGCAGCCGCATGATTGTCGAGGCATGAACGCACCCATCCCCCGAAAGGGGGATGGGGTGTTTCTCGGCAATCTGCGACAATCCGATCAGATAAAAAACCGCGCCCGAAAGGGCGTTGTTTTTGCGCCTGTACCAATTGGTGTTCCGAGGATTTCTTGTCTTTTCACATGTTTTTTCCCGGCTTTCTTGTCCGCGCTGCTCAAGGAGGGCAGCATCCAGAGACTCAGGATCGACGTGGAGGTGGGGATGCCACCCTCGGCCCTGCCCTGCATCGACCTCTATTTTGGCTATCTCAACGCCCCGGCGGTCCCCCTACCGGGAGTCGGCCGTCTTCATCATCCGTTCGCCGCTATTCAGCGCGGCCTATCCCTGGCGTCTGGTGCTTCTGGCCAATAAGGTGAATACTGGCTGCCTGATCGCCATCTTGTCGGTGACCGGCCGAAAATCGAAAAGCGCGTTCCTCTCGGGAACGGGAAGTAAAGTCCGCAGTCAAATAGTGGATTTATTGCATGTATTTCAGTTGGTGATTTAAGCTTAGGGCCTTTTTTATGCGTAATCCTGCCGGTCTTTTTGCCCGTTTCCTGACGGTTTTTTGTCTGTGCAGCCCCTGGGGGCTGGCTGCCGGTGCTGAAGGCGGCAGCTATGAAGCGCCATTGCCCGTGCAACTGTCCACCGACCCGGATCTCTGCGCGTATGTCCCATGCAAGGATGTGATGCCTGGCGCTGACAGTTTTTCCCATCGAATGGGCAAGCCTGCTTATGTCGAGGCCTACCGGAACAAGAAGGAGGGCCACGGCGAACAAAAAGGCCGTTCCGGGAAGGACAGCCAAAGCAACGACAACGGCAACGACGAAGACAAGAAAGACGTCCAGGGTAAACAAAAAGGCCGCGCCGACAATGGCAAAGACGACCGTGAACTGATCGGTTACGTATTCCTGTCCACCGACATCGTGGACATCCCCGCCTACTCGGGCAAGCCGGTGGTGACCCTGATCGGCATGGACACCAATGGCATCGTTACCGGTGTCCGGGTACTGCGTCATTCCGAGCCGATCCTGCTGCTGGGAATTCCGGAGGCCGAACTCACCAGATTCATCAAGCAATACGTCGGCAAGTTTGTGGGTTCCAAAATCGAAGTGGGTGCGGGCAGGCCGGGACAGGGCGTGATCGGCCTGGACGCCATCACCGGCGCCACGGTGACCGTGATTGCGGAGAACCAGGTCGTTCTGCGCAGCGGTCTGTCGGTTGCAAGGCAGGTGGGCATCATCGAACCCACCATACGGCCCCAGGCAAAATACACGGACGTGGCAGACAAGTTGGATTGGCAGGCGCTGCTCAAAGAGGGCAGCATCCAGCGACTCAAGATCGAAACCAGGGAGGTGGGAATGCCACCCTCGGCCCAGCCCTACATCGACATCTATTTTGGCTACCTCAATGCCCCCGCGGTGGGGCGCAGCGTGCTTGGCGATTCTGTCTATCGAAGCCTGATGTCCCGGCTCAAGCCAGACGAGCATGCCATTTTCATGATCGCCAACGGCCTGGAATCGTTCAAGGGCTCGGGCTTTGTGCGCGGGGGGATTTATGACCGGGTACAGGTGGCTCAGGACATGGACACCTCCACCTTCCGTGATCTGGATTATCTCAACCTGTATGGGATCGAGGCAGCCGGTGCGCCCCCCTACCGGGAGTCGGCCATCTACATCATCCGTTCGCCGACATTCAGCGCAGCCTACCCCTGGAGTCTGGTGTTTTTGGCCAACAAAATGGATCCGCAGACTGGGGGGCGCACCTTTGTCAACTTTAGCCGCGAGTACTGGCTGCCCGACCGTTACCTTGAAGGCGGGCGCCCGGAAGTCATCAAGCCGGAAGCGACCTGGGTGACGGTGTGGAAATCCCGCAAGTTAGAAATTGGGCTGTTTGTCCTCTGGCTGGCGGCCTCGGCAACGATCTATGCGCTGCGGGACAAACTGGTTCGGCGCTCAACGATGAAAGACACGCGCTGGAAAGATTACCCGAGATACCTGCTGTGGATCATATCGATCGGCTTTGTCGGCTTCTACCTGCTGGCCGTGCCTTCCATCACCCAGGTGCTGACCTGGTTCCACTCCATCCTGTTTGAATGGAAGTGGGAGCTGTTCCTGTCCGATCCGTTCATCTTCCTGTTCTGGATTTTCATCATCGTCAGCGTGTTCTTCTGGGGACGCGGGATGTTCTGCGGCTGGATGTGTCCGTACGGCTCGCTCGCGGAGCTGGTCTACCATGTGGCCGGCAAATTGGGGCTGAAACGTTACCAGCGCCATCTGCTTCCACAGCACATGCACGACCGCCTGAAATGGCTCAAGTACGGCATCTTTGCCATCCTGATCGCAGTGTCGTTTTATTCCATGGGGATGGCCGAGAAGCTTTCCGAGATCGAGCCGTTCAAGACCACCTTCCTGGTCGGCGCGTGGAACCGCACCTGGCCCTTCTTCACCTTCTGGGCGGTCTTGATGGTCGCCTCGGTCTTTTTCGAGCGCCCGTTCTGCAAATACCTGTGCCCGCTCGGCGCGGCCCTGGCGATCCCCTCCACCTTCCGCTGGTGGGGCCTCAAGCGCAAGAAGGAATGCGGCCCCTGCGCTGCGTGCGCCGTCGGCTGCGGCTCGCAGGCCATCGACGCGGCCGGCCGCATCGACCAGCGCGAGTGCCTGCTGTGCCTGGACTGCCAGATATTGTATTACGACGATCATGCCTGCCCGCCGCTGGCCCAGGAACGCAAGCGCCGCACCAAAGCCGGCGAACCCCTGACCGCGGTCGGCCCGGACGGCTATTTCATTCCCATCATGCCCGCCGTGGCGGCGCCCGCTGCCGCACCACGACAAAGCCTGCCCGCCTTCCTCGGTCAGGAATTCTTCGACCACCTGTTCCCCTGGAGTCGCAAGGCGTTGGCGCAACCGCGCCTGCTGCAGGCCACGAGCCTGGCCCTGGCCGTGCTGGTGACCTGGGTCTGGGTGCTCGCTGCCGTCGGCAAGATCGGGACCGGCATCGTGCTCGGCTGGTGGCTGGCCTGGAGCGTGTATGAACTGGTGGTGCGCATGCGCTGCAAACCCTACGTCAAGGATGGCCCTTGGTGGGGCCGCAACGTGCGCCCGGCTTCCTGGGCCGACATGGCCTCCTACGTATCGTTCAAGAACCTGCTGATCGCCATCGTCCTGTTCCTGCTGATGAAAGGCGCCGGAGTACTGGACTTCCTGCAACAAATGCCGGCGCTGCAATGGCTTTACTAGGAGCCCGCCAGACTTCCTTCTTCCGGATTTCCCTGCTTGGCGCCCTGACCTGCCTGCTTGTTTCCGGCGCAGGACTTGCAGGCGAGCTTACGGTGCGACCGGGAGAATCCATCGCCGCAGCCATTGCGCGGGCCGCGCCTGGCGACGTGGTGCGGGTGGAGAAAGGCTACTACCGGGAGCGGCTGCAGATCGACAAGCCCCTGACCCTGAAGGGGATCAATCGGCCAACCATAAGTGGCGGATTCGAGGGCGACACCATCAACATCGTCGCCGAGGATGTCGTCATCGAGGGGCTGATCGTGCGCGATTCGGGCGATAGTCTGCTCGATCAGAATTCCGGCATCTTCATCCGGCCGGGGGCGCATCGCGCAACCGTGCGCAATTGCGACCTGACCTACAATCTGTTCGGAATCTATATCCAGACAGTCGAGAACGTCGATATCCGCAACAACAACATCACCGGCAAGCGTGACTATCGGTCCCCCCGGCGCGGCAACGGCATCCAGCTCTACAACACGGAAGGTGCGCAGATCGTCGGCAACAACATCAGTTTCGTGCGCGACGGCATCTATGTGGATGTGTCGCACCACGCGGCATTCCGCAACAACCGCATCCACAACGTTCGCTACGGCACCCACTACATGAATTCCCATTACAACGTGTGGGAAGGCAATGACTCGTACCACAACCGCGGCGGCCTCGCGCTGATGATGACCCGCCATCAGGTGGTCCGCAACAACCGCGCATGGGGCAATTCGGACCATGGCATCATGCTGCGCACCATCCAGGACTCGGTCATCGAGGGCAATATCGTCGCCGGCAATGCTCGCGGGTTCTTCATCTACGATGCCGAGTACAACATCCTGCGTAACAACCTCGTGATGGACAACAGCGTGGGCGTGCACCTGTGGGCAGGCTCCTATCGCAACAAGGCCGAAGGCAACGACTTCATCTCGAACCGCACCCAGATCAAATACGTGGCCGCCAGGGACGAGATCTGGGGCGCCGGCGGGGGCAACTACTGGAGCAACTATGTGGGGTGGGATCGCAACGGCGACGGCGTTGGCGACGTGCAGTACGAAGCCAACGACATGGTGGATCGCCTGTCCTGGCGCCACCCGATGATGAAGCTGCTGCTCGCCAGCCCGGCGGTGCAGACGCTGCGACTGGTGAGCCAGCAGTTCCCGCTGCTGCGCGCGCCGAGCATCGTCGACCCCAACCCCAGGATGAAGCCGCACAACCCTGACTGGAGCCACTGGAGTGGCCGATATTTTCCTCATGCAAACTGAAACGGAACCTGCGCCGATCGTCGCGCGCGGGGTGCACAAGCACTACGGGCCGATTCGCGCAGTCGACGGCGTCGACCTCGACATACGCCCCGGCGAGCTGTTCGGCCTCATCGGCCACAACGGCGCCGGCAAGAGCACGATGTTCAAGATGATGCTCGGCCTGACCCCCCCCACCTCGGGCGATATCCGCATCGACGGCGCGCGCGTCAGCGGCGGCGACTTCCGCGCCGTCCGGCGCTCCGTAGGCTACCTTCCGGAAAACGTCGTGCTCTATGACAACCTTACCGGCCTCGAGACCTTGCATTTCTTCTCGCGCCTGAAAGGCGTGTCGGCGGCAGAGAACCACCGGGTGCTCGAGCGCGTAGGCCTCGGGCATGCGGCCAGGCGGCGGGTGCGCGAATACTCCAAGGGCATGCGGCAGCGTCTCGGCTTTGCCCAGGCGCTGCTCGGCAAACCGCGCTTCCTGTTCCTCGACGAGCCCACCACCGGCCTCGACCCGGAAGCGATCCGCGGCTTCTATGCCATCCTCCGCCAGCTCAGAAGCGAGGGCGTGACAATGGTGATCACTTCTCACATTCTCGCCGAAATTCAGGAGCGGGTGGACCGCCTGGCCATCATGACCGCCGGCAAGATACAGGCCTGCGGCACGGTGCAGGCCTTGCGCGAACAGATGGCCCTGCCGCTGCGGATCGACATCCGGGCTGACGCCGAGCACCTCGATGCGGTGCGCACGGCGCTCGGCCAGCTGCCGGTGAGCGCCATCGAGGCCCATGCCGGTCACATTGCCATGCAGTGCCGGCGCGAAGCCAAGATGGCGGTAATCGAAGCACTTGCGCAGGATGGCCGGGTGCGTGATCTGACGGTGCGGGAACCCTCGCTCGAAGACGTTTTTTTCGGTTTTTCGGATTAAGGGGCGATAATGGAAATCGAACAAATCTCCACCATCGCCAGCAAGGAATTCTGGGACCGCATCCGCAATCGCTGGGTGCTGGCCGTGGCACTGGTTTTCACCGCTTTCGCGCTGACCATCGCCTATTTCGGCGCAGCGCAGCAGGGTTCCATCGGCCTTCGCTCCATTGATGTCACCATCGCCAGCCTGGTCAGCCTGGTCATCTATCTGATCCCGCTGATCGCGCTTATCCTGGGCTTCGACGCCATCGTCGGTGAGCGCGAACGCGGCTCCCTCGACCTCCTGCTGTCGATGCCGATTACGCGCCTGGAATTGATTCTCGGAAAATTTTTCGGACTCGCGGCCGCGCTGACCTTCTCCACCGTGGCCGGATTTGGCCTGGTCGCGATCATGCTGTCGACACAGATCGATCTCAACGGGCTGATCCATTACTTCGGCTTCATGCTCAGCTCGGTGCTGCTGGGCTGCGCCTTCCTGAGCCTGGCTGTCATGCTGTCGGTGTTCGCCGCCGACCGTGCCCGGGCGTCGGGGCTCGCAATCGCCATGTGGTTTTTCTTCGTGCTGGTGTTCGACCTGCTGCTGCTCGGCGCGCTGGTCGTGACCGGCGGCCAGTGGGGGGGCGAGATTTTCCCCTACCTGCTGCTGGCGAATCCCGCCGACGTGTTCCGCATACTCAACATCTTTACCCTGGCCGACGTCCGCACCATGTACGGACTGGTGACTGTTTTTCCCCCGATGCTGGCCGAACCCTGGCTGCTCGGGATGGTGATGGTCGCCTGGATTGTGGCGCCGCTGGGCATTGCAACCTGGAGATTCCGTCAATGAAACCTTTACGTCTTGTGCTCGTTTATTCCACCCTGGCCGCGATCGCACTCGCGGCCTGCGGGAAGCCGGATACGCCGGACACGATCGTCCCGGTGGAGATCGGCGCCGGCACGTCCTGCAGCCTGGACGGCATGCTGCTCGCCGACTACCCCGGCCCCAAGGCGCAGATCCACTACGCAGGGCAGGAAGAGCCCGATTTCTTCTGCGACACGGTGGAAATGTTCAACATCTATCTCACCCCCGAACAGGTCAGGGTCGTGCGCGCCCTGCTGGTGCAGGATATGGGCAAGGCCGCCTGGGATGTGCCGCGCGACCACTGGATCGATGCGAAAACCGCATACTACGTCCACGGCAGCAAGCGGCATGGCTCGATGGGACCCACGATCGCCAGCTTCGCGCAGGAGAGCGACGCAGTGAAATTCGCCGCCGAGCACGGCGGCAAGGTCTACCGCTTCAGCGACATCACACCCGACATGGTGGTGCTGGACGGCGGTGCGCAACACGACAGCAGCATGTAAGAGTCATGGCAAATATCTTTGAAAACCTTGAGCCCGATGTCGCAGCAGAACTCGAACTGTTGTCGCGGTTAATCTATGATCTGCGTGAAAATCGTATTGCCGTCCTCGAGCCCTATGGTGCGGAGGACGAAGCGGCGCTGCTGCAAAACATCCAGTCCGGCGCGGTGGCCGAGCATCCCGCCTATGAACATTACCTGGCTGCCCGGATACTCGCCGAAACTCGCGAAACGGCCCGCGCCGTGCTCGCCGAACGCCTGAAGGAGGCCGCACGTATATGAGCCTGCACCTTGAACTCGGCTTGGCGATCGAAGCGTCCTTCGAGGGAGATCTCGCTTCCCCCGTCGAACAGAAGCAGGACGCCATGATCATCCACCTGAAGAATGGCGTGATGCTGGAAGTCCGCTATGCCGCAGCCGATGCCTATTCGCTGCGCTGGGCCTATGGCGATGCCCAATCCGGCATCGACACCGCGCCCCTGCACCGCGGGCTTGAGACCTTCCCCAACCATTTCCACGATGCGGGCGGCCGCATCGTTGCAGACCCGATCACCCGCCCCGATGCCCTTCCGGAAGACAATCTGCAAAAACTGATCCGCACCCTGATCGATGACCCGATGTTCGGGGCCGGGAACGTCGGCTGATGCGACTGCCGGGGAAACGGCTATCCATGGGGATAGCCATGCTCGCGATAGCCGTCGCCGCCGCTGCCGTCGTACTGCTGCCCCATGGCGAGCGGGCGGCCGCGGATCCCGACCTGGTCACGAACGAGCTTTGCATCGTTGCGCCGGCAACGCCCTACGATCCGGCTTCAGGCCTGGCAATGCTTGCACCGCGGCCGATACCCGCCGCTGCACGCTGCCCGGTATGCGGCATGTACCCCGCCCGCTTTCCGCGCTGGGCGGCGCAAAGCATTTTCAGGGACGGCGCCGCCCACTACTTCGACTCGCCGATCGACCTGTTCGCCTTCCTGCAAAAGGTCGATCGCTATGACAGCCGCTACGCCCTGAACGAGGTTGCCGTCAGCTTTGTAACCGACTTTGAAACCGGGCAATGGATCGAGGCCCAGGATGCCTTCTTCGTCCACGGCTCCAGCGCCTTCGGTCCGATGCGCGATGCCGACCTGCCCGCCTTTGCCAGCCGCGAAGCGGCAGACGCCCTGACCCGCAGCCGCGGCGGCAGGGTGCTGGCATTTACGGAAGTGACCCCCGAACTGATCCAGTCGCTGAACCGTAGCGTGCACCATCGCCACTGACGCCGGCCGCCAGTCGCGCTCATAAAAAAAGCGGGGGAGATGCAAATCTTCCCCGCTTTTCATCGACCAGGCTGCGGTCGTTGGCGCCTGGCGCTTATTTTGACAGGCCAACCATGTAGTCGACTGCCGCCTTGACTTCGTCGTCGGTCAGTGCAGCGTTTCCGCCGCGTGCTGGCATGGCGCCTTTTGCACCGGTAAATCCTTCGAGCGCATGCTTGTAGAGCAGGTCATTACCCTGCGCGATACGCGGTCCCCAGTCAGCCGTATCGCCTGGCTTCGGCGCACCGGCAACCCCCGCCGCATGACACAACGAGCAGGTCTTGTTGAATACGCTTTTGCCCAGAACATTCTCCGCCACAACGGGTTCTGGCGCCGGAGCCGGAGCCGGTGCGGCCGCCTCGGGGGCGGGCGCTTCCGGAGCGGCACTCTCCTGTTTCCCGCAAGCGCTCAACAAAACTGCAAGCGAAGCAGCCAGAACGAGTGATGTCTTCTTCATTTAAATCTCCTGTTGTCAGCACCAGTTTAAAAATCCCGAACCGATGCAACGGGCTGCCGTTATGGCGTGGAATGATTTCGATCAAAGTCGGAAATTCGGATCGACCGCGGCGGATCGGCCGCAGCCAAGGCGAAATGATAGCACCCCGCCCCGCATATCGAAACGAATAAGAGATCCGCATCCTGATATCCAATGCGATACGCCCTCCCGCGCGCACTGCCTTGAACGATTCCGCCCTTGCCGCTTCGGGGATGTGGCGCGTTGCATGACTGGAATTTTGCGTCGTTTCATCTACGTTCATAAGCGTACGCATCGACCCGAATTTCGGATAGGCGAG
Source organism: Thiobacillus sp. (assembly GCA_021166845.1). GTDB lineage: Bacteria > Pseudomonadota > Gammaproteobacteria > Burkholderiales > Thiobacillaceae > Thiobacillus. The sequence continues at coordinate 22,831 of JAJPEP010000065.1, read as the reverse complement.
TTCCCGATCCCGGCAAAGGACGCACATGGCGACCCAGACCAGCGGCAGATTTTTCGTACCTGGCATGAGCGCCGGCATTCCGCTCCGCCCACCTGCCCCTGAATCCTGCGACTGAAAGGAGCAACAATGAGTCACTTTCTCGACCGACTGACCTTCTTCAGGAAGAACATCGCCGACTTTTCAGACGGCCACGGCGTCGTCAGCAATGAAGATCGCAGCTGGGAGGACGGCTACCGCAGCCGCTGGCAGACCGACAAGGTGGTGCGCTCCACCCACGGCGTGAACTGCACGGGATCATGCAGCTGGAAGATCTATGTCAAGAACGGCCTGATCACCTGGGAGATTCAGCACACCGATTACCCGCGCACCCGCCCCGACCTGCCCAACCACGAACCGCGCGGTTGCCCGCGCGGCGCCAGCTACTCCTGGTACGTGTATTCGGCGCAGCGCGTGAAATACCCGCTGATCCGCGGCCGCCTGATGGACATGTGGCGCGAGGCGCGGAAAACGATGGACCCGGTGGAAGCCTGGAAGTCGATCAGCCAGAATCCGGAAAAGGCCAGGCGCTACAAGTCGATCCGCGGCCAGGGCGGCTTCGTGCGCGCCAGGTGGGACGAAGTGACGGAAATGATCGCCGCCGCCAACGTCTTCACCATCAAGGAGTACGGTCCCGACCGCGTCGCCGGCTTCTCGCCCATCCCCGCCATGTCGATGGTGAGCTACGCGGCAGGCTCGCGTTACCTGTCGCTGATCGGCGGCACCCCCCTGTCCTTCTATGACTGGTACTGCGACCTGCCGCCGTCCAGCCCGCAGGTGTGGGGCGAGCAGACCGACGTGCCGGAGTCGGCCGACTGGTACAACTCGACCTATCTGATGGTGTGGGGCTCCAACGTGCCGCAGACCCGCACCCCGGACGCCCACTTCTACACCGAGGTGCGCTACAAGGGCACCAAGACGGTGGCGGTGTCGTCCGACTTCGGCGAGATGGTCAAATTCGGCGACATCTGGCTGGCGCCCAGACAGGGCACCGACGCCGCGCTGGCGCTGGCGATGGGCCACGTCATCCTGTCCGAATTCCACGTCAGGAACCGCAGCGAATATTTCGATTCCTACTGCCGCCAGTACAACGACATGCCGATGCTGGTGATGCTGAAGGAACACGAGGGCACGCTGGTCGCCGACCGTTACCTGCGCGCCTCCGACCTTTCCGGCAAGCTTGGCCAGGACAACAACCCCGAGTGGAAGACGGTGCTGATCGACGAAGACACCGGCTACCTGGTGGTCCCCAACGGCTCGATCGGATTCCGCTGGGGGCAGTCCGGCGCGTGGAACCTGGAAATGCGCGACGGCTATTCGGGCAAGGACGTGAAGCCGCAATTGACCCTGCTCGGCAGTCACGACGAAGTCGTCGAGGTGGCATTGCCCTACTTCGGCGACGACCACAACGAACTGCTAGCCCGCAACCTGCCGGTCAAGGTCATCACCGTGGAGGGACGCGACGTGCGCGTCGCCACCGTCTACGACCTGACGCTGGCCAACTACGGCGTCGACCGCGGCCTCGGCGGCCCGAACATCCCCGCCAGCTACGACGACGACATGCCCTACACCCCGGCCTGGGCCGAGAAGCACTGCGGCGTGCCGCGCGCCGACATCATCACGGTGGCGCGCGAGTTCGCCGACAACGCCGACAAGACCCGCGGCAAGTCGATGGTCATCCTCGGCGCGGGGCTCAACCACTGGTACCACAACGACATGATCTACCGCGGCATCATCAACATGCTGATGATGTGCGGCTGCATCGGCCAGTCGGGCGGCGGCTGGGCCCACTACGTCGGCCAGGAAAAGCTGCGCCCGCAGACCGGCTGGACGCCGCTGGCGTTCGCGCTCGACTGGCACCGGCCGTCGCGGCAGATGAACGGGACTTCGTACTTCTACGCCCACACCAGCCAGTGGCGCCACGAGAAGCTGGCGGCCTCCGAGATCCTCTCCCCCGCCGCGAACAGGAATCTGGGCGAATACCGGCTGATCGACTTCAACGTGCGCGCCGAGCGCATGGGCTGGCTGCCGTCCGCCCCGCAGCTGGAGACCAATCCGCTGGAAATCACCCGCGCGGCCGACGCCGCCGGCATCGACCCGGTCAAGTACGCGGTCGACCAGCTCAAGAGCGGTGCGCTCAAGTTCGCCTGCGAGGACCCGGACAACCCGAAGAACTTCCCGCGCAACCTGTTTGTATGGCGCTCCAACCTGCTGGGCTCCTCCGGCAAGGGCCACGAGTATTTCCTCAAGTACCTGCTCGGCACCCAGAACGCGGTGCTGGGGCCCGACCTCGGCGAATTGGGCGAGGCCAGGCCGAAGGAAGTGGTGTGGCACGACAAGGGCGCCGAAGGCAAGCTCGACCTGATGGTGACGCTCGACTTCCGCATGTCGACCACCTGCCTGTATTCCGACATCGTGCTGCCGTCGGCCACTTGGTACGAGAAGGACGACCTCAACACCTCGGACATGCACCCCTTCATCCATCCCCTGAGCGAGGCGGTGCAGCCCCTGTGGGAATCGAAGTCGGACTGGGAAACATACAAGACCATCGCGAAGAAGTTCTCCGAGCTCGCCGCCTCCCACCTGGGCGCCCAGAAGGACCTGGTGCTGACACCGCTGGCGCACGACACGCCGTCCGAATTGGGGCAGAGCATGGCGGTGCGCGAGTGGAAGAAAGGCGAAGTCGATCCCATCCCCGGCAAGACCATGCCGAACATGGCGGTGGTGACGCGCGACTACGGCGACACCTACAGGAAATTCACCGCACTCGGCCCCTTGATGACCAAGATCGGCAACGGCGGCAAGGGCATTGCCTGGAACACCGAGGACGAAGTGCGGCAACTGGCGGAGCTGAACTACACCGTCACCGAAGACGGCGTCGCCAAGGGGCTGCCGCGGATCGAGTCGGCCATCGACGCCTGCGAGGTGATCCTCATGCTGGCGCCGGAAACCAACGGCCAGGTGGCGGTGAAGGCGTGGGGCGCGCTGTCGAAGATCACCGGACGCGACCATACCCATCTGGCCCTCCCGCGCGAGGACGACAAGATCCGTTTCCGCGACGTCATGGCGCAGCCGAGGAAGATCATTTCATCGCCCACCTGGTCGGGACTGGAGTCCGAGCATGTGTCGTACAACGCCGGCTACACCAACGTCCATGAGCTGATCCCGTGGCGAACCCTGACCGGCCGCCAGCAGTTCTACCAGGATCACCGGTGGATGCTGGATTTTGGCGAGGGCCTGTGCGTGTACAAGCCGCCGGTCGACACCAGGACGATCGCGCCGCTGCTGGGAAAAAAGCCGAACGGCCACCACGAGCTGGTGCTCAACTGGATCACCCCGCACCAGAAGTGGGGCATCCACAGCACCTACACCGACAACCTGCGCATGCTCACGCTGTCGCGCGGCGGCCCCCACGTCTGGGTATCCGAGCCGGAGGCGAAGCAGGCCGGGCTCGTCGACAACGACTGGGTCGAGGTATTCAACGTCAACGGCACGCTGACGGCGCGCGTGGTGGTCAGCCAGCGGGTGCCGCGCGGCATGTGCCTGATGTATCACGCACAGGAAAAAATCGTCAACGTGCCGGGCGCCGAGGTGAGCGGCTTCCGCGGCGGCATCCACAACTCGGTGACGCGCACCATCACCAAGCCGACGCACATGATCGGCGGCTACGCGCAACTGTCCTATGGCTTCAACTACTACGGCACCGTCGGCTCCAACCGCGACGAATACGTGATCGTGCGCAAGATGAAGAAGGTCGACTGGATGGAAGGACCGCTGGTCGAGCGCTGATGAAAAACCAGAAAGATCCCAGGATTTAAAGGAGCTACAACATGAAAGTGCGCGCGCAAATTGCCATGGTGCTGAACCTCGACAAGTGCATCGGCTGCCATACCTGCTCGATCACCTGCAAGAACGTGTGGACCTCGCGCGAAGGCATGGAATACGTGTGGTTCAACAACGTCGAATCGAAGCCTGGCATCGGCTATCCCAAGCAGTGGGAGAACCAGGACGTGTGGAACGGCGGCTGGCGGCTCAAGGGCGACGGCAAGATCGAGCCGCGCCAGGGCAGCCGCCTGAAAATCCTCGCCAACGTCTTCGGCAACCCCAACCTGCCGGAAATCGACGACTACTACGAGCCCTTCACCTACGACTACCAGCACCTGCAGAAGGCGCCGTTGTCCGAGACGCCGCCCACCGCGCGCCCCGTCTCGGCCATCACCGGCGAGAAGATGGACAAGATCGACTGGGGACCCAACTGGGAAGACGATCTCGGCGGCGAGTTCTCCTCGCGCGGCCGCGACAAGAACTTCGACAACGTGCAGAAGGAAATGCACGCCACCTTCGAGAACACCTTCCTGATGTACCTGCCGCGGCTGTGCGAGCACTGCCTCAACCCGACCTGCGTCGCCTCCTGTCCCTCCGGATCGAGCTACAAGCGCGAGGAGGACGGCATCGTGCTGGTCGACCAGGACAAGTGCCGCGGCTGGCGCATGTGCATCTCCGGCTGCCCCTACAAGAAGATCTACTACAACTGGAAGAGCGGCAAGGCCGAGAAATGCATCTTCTGCTACCCGCGCATCGAGGCGGGCCAGCCGACCGTGTGCTCGGAATCCTGCGTCGGCCGCATCCGCTACCTCGGCGTCATCCTGTACGACGCCGACCGCATCGAGGAAGCCGCCAGCGTCACCGACGAGAAGGAACTCTACGAGGCGCAGCTGAAGATCTTCCTCGACCCGTCCGACCCGGCGGTCATCGCCGCGGCGCGCGCCGAGGGCATTCCGGAGGCCTGGCTCGACGCCGCGGTGAAATCGCCGGTCTACAAGATGGCAATCGACTGGAAGATCGCCTTCCCGCTGCACCCCGAGTACCGCACCCTGCCGATGGTCTGGTACGTGCCGCCGCTGTCGCCGATCCAGGCCGCCGCCGAATCGGGCCAGATGGGGATGAACGGCATCATCCCGGATACCAAGTCGCTGCGCATCCCGATCACCTACCTCGCCAACCTGCTCACCGGCGGCAAGGAGAAGCCGGTGATCAGCGCGCTCGACCGCCTGCTGGCGATGCGCGCCTACATGCGCGGCAAATCGGTGGACGGCATCCCCAACACCGCCGCGCTCGACCAGGTGGGGCTGACCTCCGCGCAGGCCGACGAGATGTACCGTTATCTCGCGATCGCCAACTACGAGGACCGCTTCGTCGTCCCCACCACCCACCGCGAGGAGACGATCAACACCTTCGAGGAGAAGTCGAGCTGCGGCTTCACCTTCGGCAACGGCTGCTCGGATGGGGTGACGCCCAGGACCACCCTGTTCGGCAACCGCAAGAATTCGGTGCCGGTCGACCTGTCGCAACTGCACGCCAAGAAGAAAACCGGTTGAGGAGCCCGCACGATGAAAACCTTCAAAGTCATTTCAATGCTGTTGATGTATCCGGAATCCGACTGGCTGTCGGCCCTGCCCGAGATGCATGCGGCGCTGCTGGACGAAGCCGGGTTCAACGGCAATGCCACCGCCCGTCTGGCGCCGTTGTTCGACCTGCTGCATGAGTCGGAATTGATCGCGCTGCAGGAAAACTACGTCGCCACCTTCGACCGCAACCCCTCGCATTCGCTGCACCTGTTCGAGCACATCCACGGCGAATCGCGCGACCGCGGCTCGGCGATGATCGACCTGCTGGGGGAATACTGGAAGCACGACTTCGATGCCAGCGCCTCCGAGCTGCCGGACTACGTGCCGCTGTTCCTCGAATTCCTCTCGCTGCTGCCGGCCGAGGAAGCGCTCGAGCTGCTGGGCGATGCCGTGCACGTGCTCGCCGCCGTCGGCCGCAAGCTCGACGCCAACGGCAGCCCCTACGCCGCCGCCTTTCGGCTGCTGGAAGCCCTGTCGCCGGTGGCGGCGCAGGAGCTGGCCGAGCCGCCGGTGCGCGACATGGACGAGGCGATGGAGATGTTCGGCCCGTCGATCGATGGCGTCGAGCCCTTGATGAATCCCGGCCCGCAAGTGTCGGTGGTGCAGATGCCGGCCTCGCGCCGGCAGGCCGCCCCTGCCCAAACGCATTGATTACAGGAGGATCGGAAAATGTCCTACTCGCAATATTTCCTGTTCGGGATCTACCCGTATATCGCTCTGGCGATATTCCTGCTCGGCAGCCTGATCCGCTTCGACCGCGAGCAGTACACCTGGAAGAGCGATTCGTCGCAGTTGTTGCGCAGCGGCCAGTTGCGGCTGGGCAGCAACCTGTTCCACATCGGCGTGCTGTTCCTGTTCTTCGGCCACTTTGTCGGCATGCTGACGCCGCACTTCGTCTACGAGCCCTTCATGAGTTCCGGCGCCAAGCAGATCCTGGCGATGGTCTCGGGTGGCATTGCAGGCGTGCTGGCGTTCATCGGCGTTTCTCTGCTGCTGCACCGGCGGCTGACCGAACCGCGTATCCGCGCCACCTCCAAACCCAGCGACGTCCTGATCCTGCTGCTGCTGTGGCTGCAGCTAGCGCTCGGCCTCGCCACCATCCCGCTGTCGGCGCAGCATCTGGACGGCAGCATGATGATCCGGCTGGCCGAATGGGCCCAGCACATCGTCACCTTCCGCAGCGGTGCAGTCGAGATGCTGGCGGGCGCTGGCTGGGTATTCAAGATGCACTTGTTCCTCGGCATGACGATTTTCCTCGTCTTTCCGTTCACGCGTCTGGTGCACGTCTGGAGCGGCTTTGCCGCAACGACTTACGCGGCCCGTGCCTGGCAGCTTGTACGCCCGCGCGGCTGAAACGGCCGATACCAACCGAGTTTAGGAGACTGAAATGACGCATGTTGTCATCCTGGGTGCCGGCATCGCGGGCGTGTCTGCGGCCTACGCATTGAAAGCGCAACTGGGCCCTCACGACGAGGTGACCGTGGTATCCGACAAACCCTACTTCCATTTCGTGCCGTCCAATCCCTGGATCGCCATGGGCTGGCGCGAGCGTTCCGACATCGCCTTCCCCATCGCGCCCTATTTCGAGGCGCGCGGCATCAAGTTCGTCCACAGCGGGGTCAAGCGCATCCAGCCCGACGTCATCCAGGTCGACCTGGAAAACGGCGACGTGCTGTTCTACGACTATCTGCTGATCGCCACCGGCGTGACCGGCATGTCCGACGACATCCCCGGCCTCGCCGAGCACACCCAGTCGGTGCTCCACATCGAGCAGGCCGAGCGTGCCCTGGCGGCCTACCGCGAGTTCGTCCGCCGTCCCGGTCCCATCGTGGTGGGGGCGGCCGAGGGCGCGAGCGTGCTGGGGCCGATCTACGAATATGCCTTCCTGGTCGACGCCGACCTCAAGCGCCGCAACATCCGCGAGCGGGTGTCGATCACCCTGGTGACCCCCGAACCCTGGCCCGGCCATCTCGGCGTGGGCGGCGAAGGCGCCAGCCGCGGCGCCGTGACCGCGGCGCTGGCCGACACCCGCATCAGCGCAATCTGCAACGCGCGCACCGTGCGGGTCGACAAGGATACGATTCACGTGATTGAGATCGACGCCGCCGGCAACGAAAAACAGACGCATGCCCTGCCCTACGCCTATTCGGTGTACTGGCCCGCCTTCGGCGGCGTGCCGGGGGTGCGCAATGCGCGCGGGCTGGTGAACGAGCGCGGGCTGGTGGTGGTGGACGAATACCTGCGCAACCCGGACTATCCCAACGTGTTCGCCATCGGCGCCTGCGTAGCGCAGCCGCCGGTGGAAAAAACGCCCGTCGCGGTCGGCGCGCCGGATTCGGTGTATTCGATCCAGAAGGCCAGCGGAATCGCGGTGCAGAACATTCTCGCCCTCATCCGCGACGAAGCGCTGACGAGCCATGTGCCGCAGCGCGCCAAGTGGCTGACCGACATGGGCAGCACCGGCGCGACTTATCTGTCGGAGCCGCAGGTGCCCTTGCGCGACATCAACTGGATGCGCCAGGGGCGCTGGGTGCACCAGGCCAAGGTCGACTTCGAAAAGTATTTCGTCAACAAGATCCGTCTCAGACCGGCCGGACCGGCGCCTTCGGTCGCCTCCCGGATCGCCGAGGTGATGAGCCGGCTGCAGTCCGGTCAAAGCGGCGAGCCGATGCCTTCGCCGCAGAGCGGCGGCAAGCCGCTGGAAATCCGCCTGCCGCAGGATCCCTGCTTCGAACTGCGGGCGCTGGCCAAATCCGTGGGCCACGATCCCGGCGCGCTGGCGGCCGAATTGCTGGCGGCAGCGGTCGCCGATGCCAAGTCGTATCTGGACGAGGCCGGCGTCGACGCGCTGGCGCACAGCCGGCGCGAACTGCTGGTGGAGGAGCTGCCGGAACGCCAGCCTGGGGTCGAGTTCCATGGCGGCGGAACTTGATGCGATAAAGATGTATTATTGATGCTTCTTTAACGGAATCAGGAAGGAGAACCGGAAGATGGCTATCGATTTGCCCGAACGCGATGCAGAGGGATATTTGATTGAACCCGGCGACTGGAACGAGGATGTGGCGCGGGCACTTGCGGATGACGTAAATATCCAGCTCAACGACGACCACTGGGATGCCATCCGCTTCATGCGCGAGTATTACGAAGAACACCAGGTTGCGGCGGATGCCCGTTTCGTCATCAAGCATCTGGCCGAGCGCATGGGCAAGGATGCCCAGAAGAAACTGTTCGAACTGTTCCCGTACGGCTACGTGAAGCAGGCCTGCAAAATTGCCGGCATGCGGCGCCCGCGCGCCTGGAGCACGGGCTGACCGCAGCCCGGCCCGCGCTTGCCCATGCCGACGTGGCATGGGTCTGATCGGCCTATACTCCCCGGGTCGGGCATGCCCGGCCCTTTTCTATTTTTCAGTCAAGCGCAATGAGCACTTCCCCGCACAGTATTGAAAGCACGCGCAAGCCTTCGCCTCTCGCCGGCTATGCGCCATTCGCCCTCGGTTTCCGGCCGTTTTTCCTGGCGGCGGGCATCTATGCCGTGCTGCTGATGGGGCTGTGGCTGGCGGTGCTTCAGGGAGGCATCGATCTCGGCGCATGGCGCCCTTCCGTCTGGCACGGCCATGAAATGCTATTCGGTTTCGCCGTGGCGGTGATCGCGGGATTCTTGCTCACGGCAGCGCAGAACTGGACCGGCCTTGCCATGCCGTCGGGCCGGCCGCTGGCCGTGCTGTTCCTGCTGTGGCTGGCGGGACGGGCGGGATTCCTGGTTCCCGGCCTGCCGCCGGGTCTGGTCGCGGCCATCGACCTGTCGTTCCTGCCGCTGCTGGCGATTGCGCTCGCATTGCCCATCCACAAGGCGAAGCAGCTGCACAACTATCCTTTCCCCGTTTTGCTGCTGGCGCTGACGGCGGCCAACGCGCTGGTGCACCTGGAAGCGCTCGGCTGGACCCGCGCCAGTGCCGGCCTCGGCTTGCATCTGGGGATCTATGCGGTGGTGATGATCATGGTTGTGATGGGAGGGCGGGTGATTCCCAGCTTCACCGACAACAAGCTGGGCACCCGCGCCCGCCGCTGGAACCTCATCGAGCGGCTGTTGCCGGCTGCCACCCTCGGCGCGCTGCTCGCCGCCCTGATCGCCCCCGTTTCACTGGTCACCGCGCTGCTCGCCGCCGTCGTGGCGGCAGCCCATGTCGTCCGGCTGGCCGGCTGGTACACGCGCAAGTTCTGGGCGGTGCCGCTGCTGTGGATCCTGCATCTGGGATATGCCTGGATCGCGCTCGGCTTCGCGCTGCTCGCGCTGTCGGCGGCGGGAGTGGGCGCAGCGGCGGTCAGCGCGCTGCACGCGTTCACCGCCGGCGGCATCGGCGTGCTGACCCTGGGCATGATGGCGCGGGTGTCGCTCGGCCACACCGGCCGCCCGCTGGAGCCCGCCCCGGTGATGACGCTGGCTTTCGTGGCGGTCAATCTCGCGGCACTGGTCCGGGTGCTGCTGCCGCTGCTGTTTCCGGCGGCCTATGCGCCCGGAATGGCCGCTGCCGGGCTGCTGTGGGTGGCGGCATTCGGCGTGTTCGTTGCGGTGTACGCCCCCATGCTGCTACGCCCGCGGGTCGACGGCAAGCGGGGCTGATCCGCCCGTCCAGGCCTCACGCGCCGGCCAGGCGTGCCATGAGGCCTGTGCGCCGGATGAGCAGTTTTTCCAGTTCCGCCACGCCGAACACCAGCAGCCCGGCTCCAGCGATCTTGAGCCATTCGAGTGCCGACAGGCCGGCCGAGCCGAACACCGCCTGCATCGCCGGCAGATAGGTGAATGCCAGCTGCAGGGGGATGCAGGCGGCGATGGCCAGCAGGACATAGCGGTTTCCGGTCAGCCCGCTCCGATTGAGGACCGAGGCAAAGATGGAGCGGCTGTTGATCAGGTAGAACATCTCGGCGGCCACGACGGCATTGACCGCCATCGTGCGCGCGGTTTCGATGCTGGTGCCGATCCGCAGCTCCCACAGAAAAAGGCCGAGCGCGCCGGCCATCATCAGGATGGAAACCATCAGCACCCGCCAGACGAAGAAGCCCGACAGCAGGGCTTCGCCCGGCGGCCGGGGATGGCGTGCCATGATGTTGCGTTCGGCGGGCTCGAAGGCGAGCGCCAGCCCGAGCGTGCTCGACGTGACCATGTTGATCCATAGAACCTGGACAGGCGCAAGCGGCAGCGTGAGTTCGAACAGGATTGCGGCAATCACCACCAGGGCCTCGCCGCCATTGGTCGGCAACATGAAGAGGATGAATTTCTTCAGGTTGTCGTAGACCGCCCGCCCCTCCCGCACGGCGATGGCGATGGTGGCGAAGTTGTCGTCGGCGAGCACCATGTCGGCGGCTTCCTTGGCCGCCTCGGTGCCTTTTTTTCCCATCGCCACGCCGACGTCGGCGCGCTTGAGCGCAGGCGCGTCGTTCACGCCGTCCCCGGTCATCGCCACCACCTGGCCGTCGTCCTGCAGGGCCTGGACCAGTCGCAGCTTGTGCTCCGGGCTGGCGCGGGCGAAGACGTCCACCTCCATCGCCACGCGGCGCAGCACGGCATCGTCCATCGCCGCGATCTCGGCGCCGGTGACGGCCGGCTTGCCGATGCCGATGGCAAGCTGCGCGCCGATGGCGCGCGCCGTTTCGACGTGATCGCCGGTGATCATCTTGATGCGGATGCCGGCGCGGTGGCAGTCGCCCACGGCGCGGATCGCCTCCTCGCGCGGCGGGTCGACGATGCCGACGAAGGCGAGCAAGGTATAGCCCGCCTCGACGTCCCCGAACTCCAGCTGTTCGCCCGCAGGGGCGGCACGCTTGCAGGCGAGCGCGAGCAGGCGCAGTCCCTGGGCGGCCGTGCCGGTGGCCATGCGGCGCCAGTAATCGGCTTCGAGCGGGCGTTCTCCGTCGTGGTTCAGCTGCCGATCGCAGATGTCGAGGATGCGCTCGGGCGCGCCCTTGACGAAAATCCACGGCTCGCCATCGGCGTCGCGGTGATGGGTGGCCATGAAACGGTGTTCGGACTCGAACGGGATGGAGTCGATGCGGGGCCAGGCGGCGTCGCCGGCATCCCGGGTGAAACCGGCCTTGCCGCCGAGGACGAGCAAGGCGCCCTCGGTGGGATCACCCTCCATCCGCCACAATCCCTCTTCCTGGCGCAGGCGGGCATCGTTGCACAGCACGCCGGCGCGCACCGCCAGGGCCAGGGCGGGATAACGCTCGGTGTCGACGATGCGCCCGTCGATGCTGAAATCGCCGACCGGCGCATAGCCGATGCCGCCGACGGCGAACTCGTGGCCGGCGCAGATCACACGCTGAACGGTCATTTCGTTGCGCGTCAGGGTGCCGGTCTTGTCGGAACAGATCACCGTGACCGAACCCAGTGTCTCGACGGCGGGCAGGCGCCGGATGATTGCATTGCGCCGCGCCATGCGCTGGACCCCGAGGGCGAGCGTGACCGTCATGATCGCCGGCAGCCCCTCCGGAATGGCCGACGCTGCCAGGGCCACGACCATCATGAACATTTCTGCGGCGGCATGATCGCGCAACAGCGTACCGAGCAGGAAGGTCGCGGCAGCCATGACGAGAATCGCCATCGCCAGCACGCGGCCGAAACGGTCGATCTGGCGCAGCAGCGGCGTGGTCAGGCTCTGGATGCCGGCGAGCATGCGGTTGATCCTGCCCAGTTCGGTGGCGCTGCCGGTGGCGACGACGACGCCGCTGGCCTGGCCATGGACGGCGAGCGTGCCCGAATAGGCCATGCCGCAGCGGTCGCCCAGCGGCGCGTCGACCGCGACCGCCGCGTCCGACTTCTCGGACGGCAGCGATTCCCCGGTCAAGGCGGCTTCCTCGACGCGCAGTTCCTTTACCGCGATCAGGCGCAAATCCGCCGGGACGCGATCGCCGGAGGCGAGCAGGACCAGATCGCCCGGCACCAGGCCGGCGGCCTCGATCTCGCGCCGGCTGCCGTCGCGGATCACGGTGGCATGCGGCGAAAGCATGGCGCGAATGGCGTCCAGCGCGGCTTCGGCCTTGCCTTCCTGGAGAAAGCCGATGATCGCGTTGATTACCACCGCGGCGAGCAGTACGCCGGTATCGATCCAGTGGCCGAGAAAGGCCGTGATCGCTGCGGCGCCCAGCATCACGTAGAGCAGGATATTGTGGAACTGCATCAGCAGGCGCAGCAGCGGGCCGCGGCGCTTCGGCGGTGCCAGCCGGTTCGCTCCGTACTGGCCAAGGCGGCGCCGCGCCTCGGTTTCGCTGAGGCCGTCCGGCCCCGTCCGCCAGCGCCGCTGCACGGCCTCCCCGGACAGCGTGTGCCAATGTTCCGCCGGCGCGGGAGCCTGGGAGGCGGTCGAGCGAACGGTCATCCGGAAGGATCCTGTGGGTGCATGGAGATGCCTGCCTCATCCATTTCATGAATGAGCATGTTGGTGAATTTTATCGGAACTGCCGCACGGCATCGGCAATCCGGTCGCTGCCTGCGGTTCGCCCGGTGTGCCGCCGTCGTCGAATCGGCGCTCAATCTTGCGTAAATCATTGGCTCGGCCCGATGAAGTTTGAAACAGCCCTGTTTTTTCGGTGCGGCAATCCGTTAGTTATAGTGATGAAAAAATCTGGAGAACCGGCCGGGTGCAATCGACAAGAAATTTGAGCTTTTCTGGTTTCGCTTTGATGCTGGGTCTGATGGTGGCGCTCATGGTGGCAGGGTTGAGCCGCATGAGCGTCATGAACGAAAATCTGGAAGCGATCGTCAGGACGCACAATGCCAAGATGGCGCTGGTCTGGGAAATGCGCCATGCCGCGCGCGAGCGGGCCATGATCCTGCATCACATGGCGCATGCCGCCGATCCCTTCGACCGGGACGAACTCCGGCAGCGTTTCAGCGGGCACGCGGGCATGTTCATCCAGGCCCGGACCGGCCTCATGGCGAGCGGGTTGAGCCGGCAGGAACGGGTTTATCTGGACGACTCCCTGCTGCTGGCGAGGCAGGGAGAGAGTGCGCAGAACGCCGTCCTGGTCTTGCTGGACGAAGGCAAGCTGGACGCCGCGCAGCATCTGCTCTATCACCAGGTCGTGCCGGTACAGAACCAGGTTATGGCGCAGCTGACCCTGATGCTCGAATTCCAGCAAAAGGCTACCCGGATCGCACAAGACAGGGCCAAGCGCGCCTTCCAGGACGCGCTCCGCCTGATGCTCGTGTTCGGGCTGCTCACCCTGCTGGTGGGCAGCCTGGTCGCTTTCTATGTGATCCGCCGGGCCTCCGCGATCGAAACCGAACTTCACCAGGAGAAGGAACGCGCTCAAATCACCCTCCGTTCCATCGGCGATGCGGTGATCAGCGCCGATGAGCGCGGCGCGGTGACTTTCCTCAACCCGGTCGCCGAGCGCATGACAGGCTGGACGGATGGCGATGCGCGGGGCAAGGCTTTGACGGATGTTCTGCATCTGACCGCCGAGGATGGCGAGGACGCTATGGACACCGCCTTGGACCCCCTGCAGATCGGGGCCTGGGTCGAATCGTGCGGCGATTCCAGCCAGCTCACGGCGAGGGACGGGCGGCGCTATGCCGTAGAGCTGACGGCCAGCCCGATTCACGCGCCCGATGGCCGGATCAGAGGCGCGACCCTGGTGCTGCACGACGTCACCAGTTCCCGCGAGCTTTCGCGCCAGCTGAGCTGGGCAGCCAGCCACGATGCCCTGACCCGGCTCATCAACCGGACCGAGTTCGAGCGCAGGCTGGAATGGTTGCTGCAGGATGCCCGCACGCTGCGGCGCGAACACGCGCTGCTGTACCTGGACCTGGATCAGTTCAAGATCGTGAACGACACCTGCGGACACGTCGCGGGAGATGAACTGCTTCGCCAGTTGACGGCCAGGCTCGCCGAAAAAATGCGCAGCAGCGACAGCCTGGGCCGGCTGGGCGGCGACGAGTTCGGCCTGCTGCTGGAAAACTGCCCGCTGGACAAGGCGGCCGAAATGGCGGAAATGCTCAGAAGCACCGTCGCCCAATTCCGCTTCATGTGGGAAAACAAGCCCTTCGATGTCGGCGTCAGCATCGGCGTGGCGCCCATTACCGCCGATTCCGGCACTGCCGCGCAATTGTTGAGCACGGTGGACGCCGCCTGTTATGTGGCCAAGGACAAGGGACGCAACCAGGTGCACATATTCGAGCCGGACGACAAGGAAACCATGCAGCGCACCGGTGAAATGAGCTGGTCCCAGCAACTCTCGCAAGCCATCCAGGAAGACCGCCTGCTGCTGTATGTGCAAAAGATCCTGCCCCTCGACGCGCACTCCGGGCAGAAGCCGCATCTGGAAATACTGGTGCGCATGGTGGGCGAGGCGGGCCGGCTGGTGCCGCCGATGTCCTTCATTCCCGCCGCCGAGCGCTATGGCATGATGCCCGCCCTGGATCGCTGGGTCATTCGCAACGTATTGGCGAGGCTGTCCCGGCGCCAGACGGTTTCCATGGATTCCAACTGCGCCATCAATCTGTCCGGCCAATCGCTCGGCGACAAGACCATGCTGCCGTACATCCTGGCGCAGTTCGAGCAGACCGGGGTGCCGCCGCAGCATGTCTGCTTCGAGATCACCGAGACCGCCGCCGTGGCCAATCTGTGCGCGGCCGCCGAGTTCATACAGACCCTGCGCGAGCTGGGCTGCCATTTCTCGCTGGACGATTTCGGCAGCGGCATGTCCTCGTTCGGCTACCTGCGGCAGTTGAACGTGGATTACCTCAAGATCGACGGCGCGTTTGTGCGCAACATGCGCGAGGACGCCACCGACCGCGCCATGGTGGAGGCGATCAACAATATCGGCCATGTCATGGGTCTGCGCACCGTCGCCGAATATGTGGAGGACGCCGCCACCGCCGAACTGCTGCTCGGCATGGGCATCGATTATGCCCAGGGCTACGCAATCCACCGCCCCGAGCCGCTGACCGACGACTTCATCCTTCTGCTGGATGGCTGCCCGAGCGGAGCGGCCAGGCCGCTGCCCGCACCTGTTTGCGGTAACGGCTGAAGTCGCGCAGGAACATTTCGATGGCCGGCAATGCCGCCCGAGCGCCAGCGCCTGCTCGCCGGCGAGCGGCGGCGTCGAAATGGCATAATCGAACCCTGCACGCACCGCGTCCCCATGATCCCCGACTTCCCCACCGCCGCCCTGCCCGACACCTTCGCCATGCACGAGGGTGAACTGATCGCCCTGCAAATGCGCGCCGCACGCGCGCTGGGACTGCCCGACCCGCATTTCCGGGACAACTTGCCCGATGGAACGCCCGCGCCCGCGCTGATTGTCGTTCCCGCGGGCACATTCGAATATGGCGCCGCCGCCGAGGAAAATGCGCCGGCCCAGGAACGCCCGCGCCGCGCCGCGCCGATCGAACGCAGCTTCGCCATGGGCGTTTATCCGGTCACCACCGAAGAGTTCGAAGCCTATGCCCGCGCCACCGGCTGGCAGCGGCGCGCGGAGCTGCTGTGGCTGTCCGGCCGCAAGCCGGTCATCAACGTGCGGCAGAGCGATGCGCGCGATTATTGCGCCTGGCTTTCCCGGCAGACCGGACAGCGCTACCGCCTGCCTACCGAGCAGGAATGGGAATACGCCTACCGCGCCGGGGCCGCAAGCGCCTATCCGCAGGGCGACCGCATCACCCCGGCAGAGGCGCGCTACAACACCCGCCAGGGTTTCGACGCCACGCGCCCCCGGCGTGCGCGCCTGCTGTCGCGCTGTTTCGTCCGCTGCGGCGCCATGGAAGTCGGCAAATTGCGCCCCAACCGCTGGAGCCTGCACGATATGCCGGGCAACGTGTGGGAATACACAGCCAGCCCCTGGACCCGCGACCACGCCAGTCCGCCGGAGCGCCCCCTGCCCGGCAAACCGCAAGCCGTCGTCGCCAAGGGGGGATCGTGGTTCGACGGCCCCGAAGACTGCCGCGCCGCCTCACGGCGGTGGCGCCTGGAGAACGAACTGGACATCAATCTTGGATTTCGCGTGGCACGCGATGTTTAGCCGGAGACCATCACGCCATGAATAAGCTGTTGAAACTCAAGGCCTAGCAACGCACCCATGCCAGTCCTCCCCTCCGAAACCGATATTTTCATCGCCGAACTCGATACCGCGGTCGAGGCGCACATGAACTGGACGCGCCGCATCCTGCGCTGCGCGGTGCTGCGCACGACCCCGGGCGAAGACGTGCTCGACCCGATGGCGCACACCCTTTGCCATTTCGGGAGCTGGTTCATGTCGAGCCGGGCCGAATTCGATGCGCTCGATGCGCAAGCCGCGCAACGCGTCGAAGCGGTGCACCAGGCGATGCATGACGCGATTCGTTCCATCTGTACCCGGGTGCTGGCCGAACAGCCGGGCAACCATGCCGATCTGGAGGCATTCGAGCAATCGCAATCCGAACTGCTGGTTCTGCTGGCCCGCTTCAAGACATTGATTCTTACCAAGGCCGTGCGGCACGATCCGCTGACCGGGCTGCCCCTGCGCTACGGCATCGAAAACGATTTTTCCCTGTACCGCAAGGCAGCCAGGTGCGACCGCACCCTGCTGTATGTCGCGATGATCGATGTGGATCATTTCAAGCCGATCAACGATACCCATGGCCACCTGGTGGGCGACCTGGTTTTGCGCCAGCTGGCCGACGTCCTGAAACAGACCCTGCGGAGCAACGAGCCCTTGTATCGTTTCGGCGGAGAGGAATTTCTCTGGCTGCTGCAATGCCAGTCCGCCGCAGAGGCCGAGCAATCCGCGCAACGCCTTCTGGATGCGGTCCGCACCGCCTCCGTGCCGATTCCCGATGGCGTCCCGCTGGCGCTGACCGTCACCCTCGGCCTGGCCCGGGTGCGCGAACAGGACGACTTGTCCAGCGTCATCATGCGTGCCGACCTGGCGCTTTACGAAGGCAAGAAAAGCGGGCGCGACCGCTACGTCATCGCCGATTTTTGAGGTGCCGCCGCGGCGGCTCAGATTGCCAGTTCTTCCTCGGCCTGGAGCAGCACCTGGGCCAGCCGCTGGCCGCTTTCCCAGGCGCGCTCGATTCCCGCGCCGGCGATGCTGTCGCCAATCAGGGCGACCCGGTTTTCGCGGTCGCCCAGCCAGTAGCCGCCGACCGGGGTTTGCGGCAAGGCGTAGCGCCACAGGTGGGTGGCCTCGACGTCGACCGGGCATGGCAAGCCGAGCAAACCCATCAAGGCCGAAGCGGCACGGGTGCCGGCCTCTTCGACCGAGGCTTCGAGGTAGGTTTCGGCGAATTCGTGGCTGCTGTACACCGCCCACAAACCGGGGCCATTGAACGACTGGCGCACCGCCAGATTCAGCAAATGGTCGTCGAACTTGATGACATCCGCCGCCGGGCCGCCTTCCCAGCGCATCAGGAACGACCAGATCGGGCGATAGCGCACTTCGCCCAGGCGCTCGCGCAGCAGCGGCAGCGCATCGAGCATGGGGATGGCTTGCGGGGCGGGGACGCTGCAGATGATGCAATCGTAATCGCCAAGAGTCCGGCCGTTTTCCAGGACGATGGTGCGTGGCTGCAACGCCGCAACCGGGCTCAGGGTGTGCAGGCGCGCATCGCCCAGCAGATGGTGCACCAGTTGCGAAGGCTCGACGGTGGGCCGGAAATGGTTTTGCAGCTGCGCCTGCGCCCACGACACGGTGGCGCGCCCCTGCCAGATGTTGCCGCGCACCGGCGCGACCCAGCCCTGGCGCACCCAGTCGCGCAACTGGCTGCGGAAGGGATCGCGCCGGGCCGAAAGAAACGGGCTCGCCAGCGATGCCCAGCCTTGTTCCATGCGCCTGGTCGACAAACGCCCGCCGGCGCCGCGCGCCTTGTCGTAGACGTCGACATCCCAACCCGCCGCGGCGAGCCTTCCTGCACAGCTGGCGCCGGCGACGCCCGCGCCGACAATGCCTGCTCTAAGTCGTGTCATGCTTTTTTCCCTTTTTGCGGCCGCATCGCGGCCGGCTTGTCGCTTGCCTTGCGGCTTTCAAATCTAATGACCGTGGCCACGGGCTATCGGTTCCGGCCGGCGCATATTTTCTGCATCGATACATGCGGTATGCCTGCATCCTCGTATTCCTCGCCCACAGCGACGAAGCCGGCCCGCGCGTAAAACCCGGCCGCATGGGTTTGCGCGCTGAGCCTGACGGTGTCGTGTCCGCGTGCCCGCGCCGCCCGCAGGGCCGCAGCCAGCAAAGCCTGGCCGACCCCGCGCCCGCGCCAGGCCGGCAGCACCGCCATGCGTCCGATATGGCCGTCGGGCAGCAGGCGGGCGCAGCCGATCGGGACGGCACCATCGGCGATGGCCAGCAGGTGCAGCGAACGAGCGTCGTGCGCGTCCCATTCCAGCGCTTCTGGCACGCCCTGCTCGTCGATGAAGACCGCACGGCGTACCGCGCTCAAGCGTTGCGCATCGTGTGCCCAATCGGTTTCGAGCAGCGTGAAGGCGGCCATGATTCAGCCGCCGCGAGCAAACCGCTGCGCCGCGCGGTGGCCGCGCGCGGCCTGCACGCCGCGCAACATCCACAACCCGGCGACGAAATAGCTGCCGGTTATCAGCAAGGCCCGGCGATGGTCGCCCGCGCTGATCCAACTGCTGACGCCGTAGGTCAGCGGGCCGATGATCGACGCCAGCTTCACCGCCAGCCCCCACAGGCCGAAGAACTCGGCCTGCCGCGCCGGCGGCGCCAGCAGCCCGATCATCGCGCGGCCCGCCGATTGCGAAGCGCCCATGCACAAGCCGGCCAGATTGGCCGCCACCCAGAACATGCGTTCGTCGGGCGCGCTCCAGGCCAGCAGCACCATCGCGATCCAGCCGGCCAGCGTGAGCGCAATCGCCCGCACATGGCCGATGCGGTCCTGCACGTGGCCGAAGACAAAAGCGCCGATCGCCGCCGTAATGTTGACCAGCAGCACCAGCAGGATGGTTTGCCGGGTATCGAAATGGAATGCCTGGCTGGCGTAAATCGCCGCCAGCACGATCACTGCCTGGATGCCGGCCTGGTACAGCACGGTGCAGATCAGAAAGCGCTTCAGGTCGGGCAACTGGCGCAGATGGCTCAAGGTATGCCGCACCTGTCGCCAGGCGCTGCGCGCGCTGCGCCTGGCCTGCGGCGCAGCGCGTTCGCGCAGCAGCAGCAGCGTTGGCAAACTGGCGAGCAGGAACAGGGCGGCCGTGATCAGCATGCTGACCGGAACAAAATCGCTTGCCTGCTGCCCACGTGCCTGCGCCCAGCCGATATAGGCCAGGCTCGCGCCGAGCGACACCAGCCCGCCGACGTAGCCGAGCGACCAGCCCCAGCCCGATACGCGGCCGAGCGCGCGCGGGCGTGCGAGCTCGGGCAGAAACGCCGCGATCAGGTTTTCGCCGGTGCCGAAAAAATAGTTGGACAGCACCAGCGCAGCGATGGCCCATGCCAGCGCGCCCGGCGCGGCGAAATAAAGCAGCGCGGTTGCGCCGACGCAACCCAGCGTGGTCAGCCACAACAGTTTTTTCTTGCTGGCATGGGCGTCGGCCCAGGCGCCGACCAGGGGCGCGGTCAGCATCACCAGCGCGTAGGAAACGGACAGGGCAAGGGTCCAGACAAACGTCGCCCACGGCGCATTGCCCGCCACGCCCGCGACGAAATAGGCGCTGAACACGGCGGTAACGACCACCGTCGTGTAGCCCGAGTTGGCGAAATCGTACATCGCCCAGGCCCATACTTCGCGGCGTGTCACGCCCGGCTGCAGCAAGGGATTCATTGCGTTGCGTGGTCCTCGGCCTGCTGCTGCAGCGCCCACATGTGGGCATACACGCCGTTTTTCTCCAGCAGTTCGGGATGTCGCCCGCGCTCGACGATGCGCCCGCCCTCCATCACCAGGATCTCGTCGGCCTCGACCACGGTGGACAGGCGGTGCGCGATGATCAGGCTGGTGCGGCTCCTGGCGATTTCCAGCAGTTCGCCCTGGATGGCTTTTTCGGTCCGGGTGTCGAGCGCCGAAGTCGCCTCGTCGAGAATCAGGATCGTGGGGTTTTTCAACAGGGTGCGGGCAATCGCCACCCGCTGCTTCTCGCCGCCGGAGAGCTTCAGCCCGCGCTCGCCCACCACCGTGTCCCAACCCTGCGGCAAGGCTTCGATGAAGTGCAGGATGTGCGCGGCGCGCGCGGCCTCGATCACTTCCTCGCGGCTGGCATCCGGGCGGCCGTAGGCGATGTTGTAGTAGATGCTGTCGTTGAACAGCACGGTGTCCTGCGGCACCACGCCGATGGCGGCGCGCAGGCTGTCCTGGGTGACGTGGCGGATGTCCTGGCCG
This sequence comes from Thiobacillus sp., assembly GCA_021166845.1. Lineage (GTDB taxonomy): Bacteria > Pseudomonadota > Gammaproteobacteria > Burkholderiales > Thiobacillaceae > Thiobacillus. The sequence goes on along the minus strand of JAJPEP010000065.1, from coordinate 2,080 downwards.
TCGATGCGGATGCTGCCGGCGCCGACGTCGTAGAAGCGGAACAGCAGGCGCGCGAGCGTCGACTTGCCGGCGCCGCTGGAGCCCACCGCCGCCACCGTCTGGCCGGCGGGAATGGTGAAGCTGACGTCGTGCAGAATCGGCCGGTCGGCATTGTAGGCGAAGCTGACGCGATCGAACTTCACCTCACCCGCCGCCACGTCGAGATCGCGCGCGCCGGGCCTGTCCTCGACCTCGCGCGGCCGCTCCATCAGCGCGAACATGCGCTCGACGTCGGTGATCGATTCCTTGATCTGGCGGTACATCACGCCGAGAAAGCTGAGCGGCTGGAACATCTGCAGCAGGAAGGCGTTGACCATCACCAGGTCGCCCAGCGTCAGCGTGCCCTCGACCACGCCGGCGGCGGCGCGCAGCACCATGAGCGTCACGCCGATGGCGATCACCCCGGCCTGCGCCGTGTTGAGCAGGCCCAGCGAGCGCTGCGATTTCAGCGCCATGTCCTCCCACTCGACCAGGCTGGCGTCGTAGCGCCTGGCCTCGTATTTCTCGTTGCCGAAGTACTTGACCGTCTCGTAGTTCAAGAGGCTGTCGATGGCGCGCCCGTAGGCTTCGGAATCGAGCGTGTTGGCGCGGCGCACGAACTGGGTGCGCCATTCGGTGATGGTGACGGTGAAGCCGATGTAGGCCGCCAGGGTGATCAGCGTCAGCACCCCGAAAACCCAGTCGAGCTTGACGAACAGGATGCCGGCGACCATCAGGATTTCCAGCACCGTGGGCGTGATACGGAACAGCAGATAGCCGACCAGGCTGGAGAGCGCCTTGGAGCCACGCTCGATGTCGCGGGTGATGCCGCCGGTCTGCCGCTCCAGATGGAAGCGCAGCGACAGCGCGTGCAGGTGCTTGAACACCGCCATGCTGATGCGCCGCATCGCGCGCTGGGTGACCTTGGCGAAGATCACGTCGCGCAGGTCAGCAAAGGTGGTGCTGGCGAAGCGCAGCACGCCGTAGCCCAGTATCAGGGCCAGCGGGACCACCAGTTCGGGGCGCGGCCGGTCGAGCGCGTCGATGATTTCCTTCAGCAGCAGCGGCACCGCCACCGACGCCAGCTTGGCGCCGATCAGCAGCGCCAGCGCCAGCAGCACGCGACCGCGGAATTCCCACAGATAGGGGAACAGCCGGCCAAGGGAGCGCAGACTGGGATCGCCGGGCGGCGGCGGTGCAGTGTGGGAATGAACGGCGGGATGCATCAGGTCGGGTAGAATCGTGGCTTGTTTTTCCCGATTTTACGTCCACGGGCGGCCGATTCCGACCCGGGCGACAGAAATAGCATGAAGCTCTACGGTATCCCCAACTGCTCCACCGTCAAGAAAGCCCGCACCTGGCTTGCCGATCGCGCGCATGACGCCCCCTTTCACGACTTCAGGAAACAGGGCGTCGATGCCGCCTGGCTGCGCGAGGTCGTGGCGCAAACCGGATGGCAGGCGCTGGTCAATACGCGCGGCACCACCTGGCGCAAGCTGACGGATGCGGAAAAAGCCGCCGTCACCGACGAAGCCGGCGCCATTGCCCTGATGCTGGCCCAGCCCAGCGTGATCAAGCGTCCGGTGCTGGAGCGGGATGGCAGTTATCATGTCGGCTTTGCCGAAGAACACTATCAAGCCCTGTTCGGAGAATAAGCCTACATGGCCAATGAAACTTTCGAGCTTGCAGTCGAACTGCTGAAGCGCAAATCGCTGACCCCGGATCACGCGGGCTGCCACGATCTCATCGCCGCCCGCCTGCAGAAACTCGGCTTCCGCATCGAGCGCCACTGCCACAACGGCGTCGACAACCTGTGGGCACGCAAAGGCGACGCCGCGCCGGTGGTCTGCTTCGCCGGCCATACCGACGTGGTGCCGACCGGGCCGCTGGAACAATGGCTGTCCGACCCGTTCGAGCCGACGGTGCGCGACGGCCAGCTCTACGCGCGCGGCGCCGCCGACATGAAGACCTCGGATGCCGCTTTCGTCACCGCCACCGAGCGCTTCGTCGCCGCGCATCCCGATCACCCCGGCTCGATCGCCTTCCTGCTCACCTCGGACGA
>JAJPEP010000061.1 GCA_021166845.1 Thiobacillus sp. | reverse complement strand
GACGACTTCCGCCCCGGCGTGGAAATGGGCGAGGCGTGCGTCGACCTCTCGAACGAGTTCGAGCGCCAGTTCTTCGGCGACCTGATGCTGTTTTCGACCGAGGAACTGGTCAGGCGGGCCGACGTGACGCAGCCCTTCGCGCGGGACGCGATCGAGGCCGTCGTCAATGAGAAAGAGGCCGAGCTGCTCGCGCTCTACCAGCAGAAGCACGACGCCATCGTCGACCGCAACCGGCAGCTTGCCGCCCTCGTCTTCGACGCCGGCCACTGGTGGCTGCACGCCGCCGAGCACGCGCCCGACCTCGCCCACGCCCTGCGGCAGGTGCGCGCCTTCGTCGACAACATCGACCACAACTTCGGCGAGCACGCCCTCGCCTGGGGCCAGATCCAGTCCCCTGATCACCGCGCCGGGCGCCGCCGGCAGATCGTCGAGGCCCTGATGAACTACCGCGCCGAGCGCGACGCCTGGGACAGCCTGTTCTGACGGCTCGTCGCGTGGGAGGGGCGCCTTTATGCCCTCTGGGTACGCGCCCCGATTGTCATGCCGCGGATACCCAATCGGCCCGAGCACCCAGTGGGCACAAAGGCGGGCCTACAAACACCCCACGTGGAAGCGGCGCCTTTATACCCTCTGGGTACTCGCCGCGATTGTCGTATCGTCATCTGTGCCGCGAATACCCGCATCGCCAGCCACCGGCAACACCCGCCTTCGCGCCAAGAGCGCAACATCGCGCAATGAACACGTTGCGCGATGTTGCGCATTCCAACAGAACGTAGGAGCGGCGCCTCGCCGCGATTTTCGAACCGACGCAATCTTCCCATCATGGGTCCGAGGCCGCCCTGTCCTAAAGGGTGACCGAATCCGCCGCCCCTGCAACAATCCGCCCCCGGCATACGCCGTAAGCCGCCCGCGCTTCATCCAGCACCGCCTCCGGAATCGCGACGTGCGAATAGTCCGTCCTCGCCCGGTCGATCCGCCCGCTCCTGACCCGCTCCGACGTGTCCCCCCTGCGCGCCTGCCCCGTCTGGCTGAACACCTCGTACCGCTCGCTCAAGGGCGTATCCAGCGCGAGCCATTGCGTCAGCCTCGGCAGCAGCGTCTCCGGCGCGCGCTGCAGCAGCTCCGCATCGAAGTAGCAGTAAGGCCAGCCGCTCGTTCGGCAAAACTCCGCCAGCGCCCGCACCCGCTCGACATAGTACTTCGCCGCCTCGACCGGCGAGGCGTAGAGGTCCGGGTCAGGCTTCTGCCGGAACAGATGCACGATGCTCCGGATCGTGTGTTCCGGCTCCGCCAGCGAAACCAGGATCCTGATGTCGGCCAGCCCCAGCCGCTCGGGCCGCAGCACAAAGTCGTTGTGCAGCAGCTTGTCGAAGAGGTAGCGGCTGTCTGGCTTGGGCACATCGCCGCGCAGGAACATCGCCAACTGCCGGTCGAGCGCCGAGGCATCCTCGTAGCTGATATGCATTTCGTAGTAGCCATTGATCTGCGGGTGCGAGCCGAGGATGTGCGCCGCCAGGCTGGTGTAGGCGCGCATGTGGCTGAGGAGGAAGATGCGGGCGTAGGGGTCGGACACAGCGTCTGCGGTATCAGAACTCACCGTGGCGTCCCGCTCTCTGGCCTCAGCTAATTCACTGGCTAGCCGGCCAAAGCTGATCAATGATCTCTTGTACAAGCCTTAGACTCCCAATGGCCTGATTGTGTAGTGTTGAACTGCCATGGGCAAAGTGATTACGGACCTTAGGCATGCTCTCAACCACAATGCCCAGGTAATCATGATCACGGTCCTCGTCTTTGATCACGATGTTGCTTTCATCAAACACAGCTTCATCCAGTCCAAGCTGTTCCATTTGCCCAATTTGCTCGTGCAGCGCTCTGTTCTTTGCACGAAAGGCCGTTGCCCTGCGCCACACTACGAAGTTCTCACTTTTAAGAATGCCGTCTTTGACAGCGCGTTCCAATAGTTGACGGAGCCCCGGTCTGGGTTTACCGGACCTAGAAGACTCATCTGCAAAACGAGTTCGCAGTGCCAACTCTAGGCATGTATGGGCGTGCAGCTCAGCCACGGGGTAAAAGCGGTATACGAACCATGCGTACAAGTAGAGATTCTTGGTTGTCTCGAACTGAATGCGGATGTTGTCGGGAACCCCGTCGTTAAGAACTAGCGCCGATACCGTTCCATGATGGCTGTCCAACGACCGACCGAACCCGTGCTCTTCGGCAAACTTTGAGGACTCGTTGCGCGGATCAGGGCGGCAAACATTGCTGGGGGTTCTCAGGAAATCAGGATGGTCTACGCCATCATCGATAGCCACCTAATTCCCAATCCTGTTGTTCTTGCCGTAGAGCGCAGGCTCAACATCTCGACAGCGCTGATCAAGCTGGTGGGCAATCCGTTTAATCAGGGTTTCCGGCATGGGCTCTCTGAGCCACCCTTTCAACAGAAACTGCGTGCTCTTCGGATTGAAAACGGCGACTTCTGCACGGCCCGTCCGATCGACAAACCAACCCGGCAAGGCCAGTCCACCCCTGACTTCGACCTGCTCCCCCACCGCAGCAGTTAGCCACTTTGATAGCCACCGCGCTTGCCTCGCCGCCTGGTCAAGCGGATCGGTTTCTTGCCAGGTTGGGAAAGTCAGCGCCTTGCCATCAAAAACCACCTTGGCATCGTCTTTCCCCATGTCGCGCATGGGCTTGGTGCGTGCCTTTGTCTCAATCGCGTAGGCTCCATAAGGGCTAACTACGACGTGGTCGATATTGAAGCCTTCGCCTGGCACATCGTGAAAGACCAATGCACCGCTTCGCATGAGCTGGCTTAGCTCCTGGGCAACAGCCAACTCACCCTCATAACCAATCTGCAAGTTGGCGCGGCGGCGCACCAGGCCGGATATCTTGATGAAGCCATAGATCAGTACCCCCACCCCCAACGCCGAAGAAAGCAAATACCTAAGTAGGGTTTCGGGTTGCCCACCTAAATAGGATGCGGAAATGTGGCTCGCAAAAACGACGACGACTATCAGTGGCGTGTAGACAATGAGCGCCGCAAGATCAAAGTTGATCTCTTCGATTTCTTTTCTCAGTGACTCCCCCGGGCTTCTGAGCAGCTGGTTTACGAGAGGCGAACGCCGTGTCCGACGACGATTGCGCTTCCAGATCGCGAGGGGGCCCATGATTGCTGCCAAGGCAAGCAACATAATAATCATAGGGAGAATCGTGGCGAGGAACTGTGACACTGATCAAATAGCTTTCGTTGTTGGCTTTATTCGGTAGCGAGTTGTTCTTGCAGCGCTTTCAAGGTCTTGCCGGCCCCATTCTTCCATTCGATCCGGCCGTTCGCACTCCGCCCCAGAACCACAGCCGCCGCTGTGGAGGGCGAACTGAAGACATAGTCCTGCGTGAAACGGAAATGACCGTTCTCCGGCTGAAGCACACCATTCCCAATCAGCTCCTCGCGCAGGTCGAACATGCCCCTCACGTGCAGCTGCATGGAAGGCACCGATTCACTCACCGCTTGTGAGCCCGCCTTGACCACGAAACCCTGGGTTGCCTCGTAGTCGGCATTGGGCCACTGCTGGTCTTTGATGCGCTTCTGCACATCCTGGTAGTAGAGATCGAACTCGCTGAAACGGTGATTGGTGCCGTAGCGGGCGTTGTAGTCGGCGAGGATGGCCTCAAGCGCCTTCTTCTTCGCTTCTGGCTCGACCTTGTTGTCTTCCTGCTCTTGCGGTAGGTCTTCGGAGAGCTGTTCGATGTCCTTTTTGCTTTCGGGATTCTCCGCGAGCTGTGCAGGCGGGGAGAAGACACAAGCGATGTTCAGCGGATGAAAGTCAGGATCGGCGGCCTGTTTTTCTGCCTGCATCGTCTTGAACAGCGCGTGGTATTCGATGGCGTCGTTGATGGACGCGGTGGCGAGGATGGCGTTGAAACGGCGTCCGCCGGTGGCGGCATCGTGCTTGGACAAAATGGCATCGATGACGGCCTTCTTGGCGATGGGCTCGCCGGGCTTGGGCGGATTTTTTCCTTCCGGCTTGAAGTAATCCACATGGAAACGCAGGACGTTGCCGTCCTCAATGGCGTGGGTGATGGTGTAGGCGTGCAGCTGCTTCTGGAAGAGGTCTTCCGTGGTGCGCATGGAGGCCTGGGTGTCCTCTATCTTCTGCAAGGAGGCGTTGGCCTCGAAGATGGGCGTGCCGGTGAAGCCGAAGAGCTGCGCCTTGGGGAAGAACGCTTTGATCGCCTTGTGGTTCTCGCCAAACTGGGAGCGGTGGCACTCGTCGAAGATGAAGACCATGCGTTTGTCCTTCAGGGCTGCGAGCTGCTCCTTGTAGGTGGCCTGGCCATTTTTAGTGCGCTGCTTATTGCGCTTGCTGTTTTCGTCGAGCGCGAGGCCGAGTTTCTGGATGGTGGCGACGATCACCTTGTCGGCGTAGTCCTCGGAACGCAGGCGGCGCACGAGGGCGGCGGTGTTGGTGTTTTCTTCGACGCAGCCTTCCTGGAACTTGTTGAATTCCTCCCGGGTCTGGCGGTCGAGGTCTTTGCGGTCAACGACGAAGACGCACTTGTGAATGTGGTCGTTTTCCTTCAGCAGCGTGGAAGCCTTGAAGGAGGTGAGCGTTTTTCCTGAGCCTGTGGTGTGCCAGATGTAGCCGTTGCCGTTGTCTTCGTCGATGCACTTCACCATGTGCTGCACGGCATAGACCTGGTACGGCCGCATGATCATGAGCTTTTGCTCGCCCGCGAGCAGAACCATGTAGCGGCTGATGGTCTGGCCGAGGTCGCACTTTTTCAGGAAGCGCTCGGCGAATTCGTCGAGGTGGGTGATTTTGCGGTTGTCCTCGTCCGCAAACTCATAGACAGGCAGGAAGCGCTCGTCGGCATTGAAGGCGAAGTGGCGGGCGTTGTTGTTGGCGAAGTAGTAGGAGCGATCGCGGTTGCTAACTATGAAGAGCTGCATGAAGCAGAGCAGCGTCTTGGTGTAGCCGTTGCCGGGGTCGTGCTTGTATTCGACGATCTGCTCCATGGCCCGGCGTGGATTCACGCCGAGGGTCTTCAGCTCGATCTGCACACAGGGCACCCCATTGATGAGCAGGATGACGTCGTAGCGGTGGTGGCTGTTGTCCGTGTTGATGCGGAGCTGGTTGATGACCTCGAAGTGGTTTTTGCACCAGTCCTTGAGGTTCACGAGGGTGTAGTTCAGCGGCGTGTCGTCGTCGCGCGTGAAGGCATTGATGCTGCGCAGGGTCTTGGCAGCAGTGAAAACATCCGATGTAACGATCTCATCGAGCAGGCGGGCGAACTCGGTATCCGTGAGGCGTACGCGGTTCAGGGCTTCGAATTTCTCGCGGAAGTTTTTCTCTAACGCGGCGCGGTCGCGTATGTCTTCACGATATTCGTACTTGAGGCTTTGGAGTTTGCCGATGAAGCCATATTCGATGGTGTCCTCCCGGACGGCGAAACGCGGTGCATCAGGGGGCCGACTGTAGGTGTCTTTTGAATTAGGCATGACTAGCAATGTAAAGACGTCATTGGATTCGTTCTGCGCGACGAAATCTGATCTGACTGGGTTTCGACGCAGCTGAGGGTGACGCCCTCTTTTTTGGCTTCGACGACGCCGGCGGCCTTGCCATCCACATATAAAAGGTAATCGGCAAAGCCGTAGCCGGGAAGCGGGAATTCGCGGATGGCGACGCCACGCGCGGCGTGGATATTGGCAGCGGCAGCGTCGCAGACGTGCCAGCCTGCCGCCATCAGCAGCGCATCGATGTTCCCCCTCGCTTGTTGTTCCGGCTGTGGAGCCAAGACACCCCCTGGTTTGTTATCAGCCGAATCTTCGCATATCCAGCTGGATGGGCGAACCCGTTAGCCTCTTCCCAATCCCCATCCTCCTGCCCAGCCTTGCACGTGCAGGCAGTCGATGCGATCGCTTGTCATCACTCGATGACTTTCAGGAATTGCTCAGCTGTAACGATGCGGCATTTGAACTGCCCGGCCAGGCTCAGCACATCCTGATCGCCGCTGACGAGGTAGTCGGCCTTGCCGGCGATGGCGAGTTGCAGGAACGGCGGGTCGAAGGGATCACGGCAGTCCGGGGTGGCGGGCGGCGGATTGGGGATGCGCACGGTCGCGCACCACGGCAGGTAATCGGCCAGCAATTCCTATTGGTCTTGATTGCCGAGCTTGAATTTGGGATAGGCCAGCACGCGGATCAGCTCGGCCGTGGTGGCCCTGGAGACGAGCGGCACGCACTTGCCGCCCTGCCAGGCGTGGCGCAGCACCGCGAGCCGGCCGTTGGCGAACACCAGGGCGGAAAGCACCCGATTGGTATCGAGCACCACCCGGGGCGGGCGGCTCATTTCTTCCGCTTGCCTTCCGGTTGGCGCGCCGAGGCGACGGCGTCGGCGATGTCCTGTTCGGTGAGATCGAGTTCGGCCAGCTTGGCGCGCACCGCATCGGCGCGCTGGATGCGCACGGGGGTGAGGATGATCTGACCATCTCGGGTTTGCACGTCGAAGTATTCAACCTCGCCCAGCGCATTGGTCACGCTCTTGGGCAGGGTGAGCTGGTTTTTGGCGGTCATCTTGGCGAGCATGATCGATCCGATAGGCAAAGTAAGGAATCCTTACCATGGCCCTGTTAGGGGATTTGCTCAAGCCTGATATTTCCACGCCCCGCTGGCGCTCGCCGCGTACCGCCACCGAATACCCGGTGGAATGGGATCTCCTTATCGCCGGCCGCCGTCTGCGCCTGCAGCCGTTGATGGACGACCAGGAACTCGACAGCCGCCGCTCGACCGGCGCGGTGTACTGGGAAGGCGCGGTGCGCCTGCTCGAAGACGGGCGCGAGATCGGCCGCGGCCTTTTCGTTTGGAGGGGTCGGCGTTTCTTGTTGAAACCTATTTCGGCTGCTTTGAGCAGACGATTCTTTGAATGGCCCACTCGATCGTGT
>JAJPEP010000019.1 GCA_021166845.1 Thiobacillus sp. | reverse complement strand
CACGTCCGGCTGCTCGAACCCATCGGCTATATCCCGCCCGCCGAAGCTGAGGCAAACTACTACCGGCAACTCGCCGAACAGGCCGAGTCAACGGCCTGCACTTAAACTAAATGGCCTCCACGAAACCCGGGGCGGTTCAAGGCGACGCTGGGCGCCGACTCGCCGCCGGGCTGCTACGACGACATCGATCACGCCGGGACGATTTTCATCGCCGGCTCGAACGCGGCGTACGCGCACCCGATCCTGTTCCGCCGCATCGAGACGGCGCGCCAGGCCAACCCGAATCAGAAACTGATCGTGGTCGACCCGCGCCGCACCGACACCGCCGCCGAGGCCGACCTGCACCTCGCCCTCCTGCCGGGCACCGACGTTGCGCTGTATCACGCCATGCTGAACGTGATGCTGTGGGAGGAGCTGATCGACCGCGCCGCCATCGCCTCGCACACCGAGGGCTGGGAAGCGCTGCGCGGCCTGGTGCGCGACTACACGCCGGAGAAGGTCGCGGCGATCTGCGGCGTGGCGGCGGCCGACATCGTGCAGGCCGCGCGCTGGTTCGCCGCCGGGCCGACGCTGTCCTTGTATTGCCAGGGACTCAACCAGTCCAGCTGCGGCGTCGACAAGAACGCCGCGCTGATCAACCTGCATCTCGCCACCGGGCAGATCGGCAAGCCGGGCGCCGCGCCGCTGTCGCTCACCGGCCAGCCCAACGCCATGGGCGGGCGCGAAGTAGGCGGGTTGGCGAACCTGCTGTCCGCGCACCGCGACCTGGCCAACCCGGAACACCGCGCCGAAGTCGCGCGGCTGTGGGGGGTGGACGACGTACCGGCGGCGCCGGGCAAGACCGCGGTGGAGATGTTCGAGGCGGTGCGGCGCGGCGAGATCCGTGCGATCTGGATCGCCTGCACCAACCCCGCGCAGTCGCTGCCTGACCAGAACCGGATCCACGAAGCCCTGCGGGCGGCCGAATGCGTGGTGCTGCAGGAAGCCTTTGCCGACACCGAAACCGCGCTGTTCGCCGACGTGCTGCTGCCGGCGTCCACCTGGGGCGAAACCGACGGCACCATGAGCAATTCCGAGCGCCGCATTTCGCGCGTGCACGCCGCCGTGCCGGCGCCGGGGGAAGCGCGCGCCGACTGGGCCATCGTCTGCGATTTTGCGCGGCGGCTGCTGCCGGAAAAGGGTGCGCGGCTGTTTCCCTACGCCAGCGCCGAAGCCGTGTTCGACGAGCATCGCGAAACCACGCGCGGGCGCGACCTCGACATCACCGGCCTGAGCTATGCGCTGCTCGATGCCGGCCCGCAGCAGTGGCCGTTCCCCGAGGGCGCGGCGTCTGGCCAGGCGCGCTTGTACGCCGACGGCGTCTATCCGACGGAAAACGGCCGCGCGCGCTTTCACGCCGCGCCGTATCGCCCGGTGGCCGAAGCCATCGACGCGCGTTATCCGCTGCATCTCAACACCGGCCGCCTGCGCGACCAGTGGCACGCGATGAGCCGCACCGGCCGCGTGGCGCGCCTGTTCGCCCACGCCGACACGCCGGCGCTGGCGATGAATGCGCGCGACCTCGAACTGCGGCGGCTGAAAGCCGGCGATCTGGTGCGGGTGAAAAGCCGCCGCGGCGAGGTGATCGTGGTCGCCGAAGCCAGCGACAGCGTGCGCCCCGGCCAGTGCTTCCTGCCGATGCACTGGGGCGCACGCTTCATGGGCGGACGCGGCATCAACGCGCTCACCCTGCCGCTGTTCGACGCGGTGTCGAAGCAGCCCGAGCTCAAGCATGCCGCGGTGCAGGTGGCGAAGGCCGAGCTGCCCTGGCGCATGGCCGTGCTGGCGGTGGGCAACGGCGTCAGGCTGCTCGACGCCGTGCAGCCGCTGCTGCGCGCCTGCGACTACGCCGCCGCCGGGCTGGCGGGCCGCGACCGGGACGTGCTGACGCTGCGCCTGGCGCATCCGCAGCCGCTGTCCGACGCCATGCTGGCCGCGCTCGACGCCGCGCTGGGGCTGGACGATCCGCTCGCAGTGATGCATTACCAGGACAGCCTGCACGGCATTTCCAAGCGCGTGCGGGTGGACGGCGGCAAGGTGGCCGCCGCGCGTCTCACCGGCGAGACGGCCGCCTTCGACTGGCTGCGCGATGTCATCGTCGAGGGCGTCGATGCGGCCTCGCTGCGCGCCTGGATGCTGGCGCCGGTGGCGCGTCCGCCCGCTGGCGGCGCGACACGCGGCCGCATCGTGTGCAATTGCCTGAACGTGGCCGAGCCCGACATCGTCGCCGCGATTGCCGCAGGCGCCGGCCTGGCCGCGCTGCAATCGGAACTGAAATGCGGCAGCGAATGCGGCTCGTGCGTGCCCGAACTGAAGCGGCTGATCGCTGACAATCGGGCGGCGGCATGACGGTCCCGCATCTTCTTTGTCATTGCGAGCAAAGCGAAGCAATCCAGTTCCCTGGTTTGCCGTGTCATTCTGGATCGCCGCGTCGCTGCGCTCCTCGCGATGACGGCTTTTGCAGTGGCTTCCCGGGTTTTCCTTCGCGTTTCTTCGCGTCCTTCGCGGATGAGAAACCATGAGCTACGCAACCCTGATCCGCCAGATCGAAGCCGGCGAAGACCTGGGCTTTGTCGACGCCCGCGCGCTGGGCGCGGCGCTGCTCGACGGCGGCGTGCCGGAACTGGAAACCGCGGCCTTCCTGGTCGCCTTTAACCGGCACGATCCCGGGCTGGATGCCTGGCTCGGCCTGCACGCGGCGCTGGCCGAGCGCCTGCCCGGTCTTGTCGCGCCGCCCGGCCCTTTCCGCACCGTGGTGCTGCCGACCTATCACGGGGTGCGCAGCCATCCGCATCTCACCCCGCTGCTGGCGCTGCTGCTGAAAAGTTTCGGCATCCCGGTGCTGGTCCATGGCGTGCTCGAAGGCGGCGGCGGCACGGCGGCCGCCTACGTGCTGCGCGAGCTCGGCGTCATGCCGTGCGGCACGGCGGCGCAGGTCAATGCGAAGTTGCTTGATGAGGGCATCGCTTTTGCCCCGGTGGCGCTGCTGAGCCCAGGCCTGGCGGCGCTGCTGGCCCTGCGCGCGCGGTTGGGAATCGACGGCTGGGCGACGCGGCTGGCGCTGCTGGCCGATGTGCTGGGCGAGCATTCGGTGCGGGTGACGCCGGTGGCATCGGGCGCGGAGCTGCCCGCCGTGCGAGCCGTGCTGGAGGCCCTGGGCGGGCATGCGCTGCTGCTGCAGGGCTGCGAAGGCGAGGCGTTCGCCGATCCGCTGCAGCGGCCGGAAATGGTGCTGGTGCAGGACGGGCAGGGGCAGCCGGTATATGAGGCGCAATCGGCCGCGTCCGCGCCGGCCAGACTGCCGGCGCCGGACGCGCGTGCAACCGGCGCGTGGATCGCCCAGGTCATGCGCGAGCACCTGCCGCTGCCGCTGCCGATCCGCAACCAGCTCGCGGTGTGTTTGTACGCGGCGGGCTACACCGAAGACCTCAACCAGGCGCGCGCGATCACCGCGCTGGACGGATTCGGCCGGGCGGCGGCGTAAGCGTGGTGCGTGCGGTGAGGTTTTGCACTGCGGTGGTGCGCGGCATGGCGGCGGTTTTAGACGCCTCATGATAAGTGTAATTAAAACAGTGTATTGGCGCATGCGTCTTGCATGGCACAGCGATTGCTTATGTCATAGGCAGGAGCGGTCGCTCATCGCGGCGAGGGCGCCGCTCCTACAGGACCCAATGGGTTTGGGTTGAACAAGTTGTAGCAGACACTTTTGAGTCTTTCGTTTGGAGCGGTGAGATGGATATGAATACGCCTGCGGGACAGGGTCCCAGGATGAAGCTGGTCATGGTCGGCAACGGCATGGCAGGGGTGCGCACGCTGGAGGAGCTGCTGAAGCTGGCGCCCGACCTGTACGACATCACCGTGTTCGGCGCCGAGCCGCACCCCAACTACAACCGCATCCTGCTGTCGCCGGTGCTGGCGGGCGAGCAGACGGTCGACGACATCGTGCTGAACCCGCTCGACTGGTACCGCGAAAACAACATCACCCTGCACCTGGGCAGGAAGGTGGTGAAGATCGACCGCTCGGCACGCCATGTGGAAGACGAGGACGGCACGCGCGCCGGCTATGACCGCCTGCTGCTCGCCACCGGCTCCACGCCCTTCATCCTGCCGGTGCCGGGCGCCGACCTCGAAGGCGTCGTCAGCTTCCGCGACATCGCCGATGTCGACGCGATGATTAGCGCCGCCGGCCAGTATCGTCACGCCGTCGTCATCGGCGGCGGTTTGCTCGGCCTGGAAGCGGCCAACGGCCTGATGAAGCGCGGCATGGACGTGAGCGTGGTGCACATCGGCCCCTGGCTGATGGAGCGCCAGCTCGACGAGCCGGCCGCGCGCCTGCTGCAGAAAAGCCTGGAAGAAAAAGGCATGAAGTTCCTGCTGCAGAAGCAGACGGCGGAACTGGTGCGTGGAGAGAGCGGGAGAGTGGCCGCGATCCAATTCAAGGACGGCGATTCCGCCCCCGCCGACCTGGTGGTGATGGCGGTCGGCATCCGCCCTAACACCGAGCTTGCCGAATCCGCCGGGTTGCACTGCAACCGCGGCATCGTGGTCAACGACACGCTGCAGACTTTCGACCCGCGCATCTATTCCATCGGCGAATGCGCCGCGCACCGCGGCATCGCCTATGGCCTGGTCGCGCCGCTGTTCGAGCAGGCCAAGGTCTGCGCCAATCATCTGGCGCAGTACGGCATCGGCCGCTACCAGGGTTCGGTGACCTCGACCAAGCTCAAGGTCACCGGCATCGACCTGTTCTCCGCCGGCGACTTCAGCGGTGGCGAGGGCGCCGAGGCGATCCTCTATTCCGACCCGCTGGGCGGCGTCTACAAGAAGCTCGTCATCAAGGACGACAAGCTGGTCGGCGGCGTGATGATCGGCGATACCGTCGACGGCGCCTGGTATTTCTCGCTGCTGCGCGACGGCAAGAACGTCAGCGAACTGCGCGACCACCTGATGTTCGGCCAGGACCACTGCGGCAACCTCGGCCACCAGGGCATCAACAAGGCCGCGACCATGTCCGACGACATGGAGGTGTGCGGCTGCAACGGCGTGTGCAAGGGCGACATCGTCAAGGCGATCCGCGAGAAGGGGCTGTTCACGCTGGAAGACGTGCGGAAGCACACCAAGGCGTCCTCTTCGTGCGGATCGTGCACCGGCCTCGTTGAGCAGATCCTGGCGGTGACCGCGGGCGGCGATTATTCCGCCGCGCCGAAGACCAAGTCGGTGTGCGGCTGCACCGATCACACCCACGAGGAAGTCCGCGCAACGATCCGGCAGAACAAGCTGTTGACGATTCCGCAGGTGATGAACTTCATGGAATGGCGCACCCCCAACGGCTGCGCGTCCTGCCGGCCGGCGCTCAACTATTACCTGATCGCCGCCTGGCCGGGCGAGGCGGAGGACGATCCGCAGTCGCGTTTCATCAACGAGCGCGCCCACGCCAACATCCAGCGCGACGGCACCTATTCGGTGATCCCGCGCATGTGGGGCGGCAACACGACGCCGTCCGAGCTGCGCCGCATCGCCGAGGTCGCCGAGAAGTACAGCATCCCGGCAATCCACGTCACCGGCGGCCAGCGCATCGACCTGCTCGGCGTGAAGAAGGAAGACCTGCCGAAGGTGTGGGCCGACCTCGACATGCCCTCGGGCCACGCATACGGCAAGGCCCTGCGCACGGTGAAAACCTGCGTCGGTTCGGAATGGTGCCGCTTCGGCACCCAGAACTCGACGCAGATGGGGATCGATCTGGAGAAGGTCTTTTTCAAGATGTGGGCGCCGCACAAGGTCAAGCTCGCGGTGTCGGGCTGCCCGCGCAACTGCGCCGAAGTCGCGATCAAGGACATCGGCATCATCGGCGTCGATTCCGGCTGGGAAATCTACGTCGGCGGCAACGGCGGCATCAAGACCGAAGTCGCGCAATTCCTGGTCAAGCTTAAAACCCCGGACGAGGTGCTGGAGTACACCGGCGCCTTCCTGCAGCTGTACCGCGAGGAAGCGCGCTACCTCGACCGCACCATGCACTACATCGCGCGCGTCGGCCTCGACTACGTGAAGAAGAAGATTCTCGACGACGCCGAAGGCCGCCGCGCGCTGTACGAGCGCCTGCTGTTCGCGCTGTCGGTCGAGCGCGACCCGTGGGTCGAGCGCGCCAAGGACGGCAAGCTCAAGCATGAATTCGAAACCGTATCCGCCTGAAGAAAGAGCAGAACATGAATAACTGGACCGACATCCTGGATGTGAACGACATCCCCCCGCTCGGCGCCCGCGTGGTGCGCCACGGCAGCCTCGACATTGCCGTGTTCCGCACCGACGGCGACGAAATCTTCGCGCTGGAAGACCGCTGCCCGCACAAGGGCGGACCGCTGTCGCAGGGCATCGTGCATGGCCGCAGGGTGACCTGCCCGATGCACGGCTGGAACGTCGAGCTCGATTCCGGGCAGGCGGTGGCGCCCGACCAGGGCTGCGCGCGCGAATTCCCCGTGCGGGTCGAGAA
Organism: Thiobacillus sp.; assembly: GCA_021166845.1. Taxonomy (GTDB): domain Bacteria; phylum Pseudomonadota; class Gammaproteobacteria; order Burkholderiales; family Thiobacillaceae; genus Thiobacillus. The sequence continues at coordinate 3,724 of JAJPEP010000019.1, read as the reverse complement.
CGGCCGCGTGTGGCTGGACTTCGCCGGCGGCGTGCAGCGCCCCGCCTGTTCCTGCCGCGCCTGAAACCCTACGGAGACAACCATGACACGCGACTTCTGGAAGGCGGGCCATCCGCCGACGCTTCTCGCCGCATTCCTGTATTTCGACGTCGCCTTCATGGTGTGGGTGATGCTCGGCCCGCTGGGGGTGCAGATCGCCGAATCGCTCGGCCTCGACGCCGCGCAGAAGGGCATGATGGTCGCCACCCCGGTGCTGGCGGGCGCGCTGCTGCGCCTCGTCATGGGCATCCTGGTCGACCACCTGAAGCCGAAACGCGCCGGCCTGATCGGCCAGCTCATCGTCATGGCCGCGCTGGCCTGGGCCTGGCTGTTCGGCATCCACAGCTACCGCGAGATCCTCGTGCTCGGGGTGGCGCTCGGCTTCGCCGGCGCGGCCTTTGCCGTGGCGCTGCCGCTCGCCTCGCGCTGGTATCCGCCGCAGCATCAGGGCACCGCGCTGGGCATCGCCGGCGCCGGCAATTCCGGCACCGTGCTGGCGGCGCTGTTCGCGCCCGGCCTTGCCGTGGCCTACGGCTGGGGCAATGTGTTCGGGCTGGCGCTGATCCCGCTGGGCCTGGCTTTCATGATGTATCTGGTGTTCGCCAAGGATGCCCCCGACTGCCCGCAGCCCAAATCCCTGCGCCAGTACATGAACGTGCTCAAGGACCGCGATGCGTGGTGGTTCATGTTCTTCTACTTCGTCACCTTCGGCGGCTTCGTCGGGCTCGCATCCAGCCTCACCATCTACTTCAACGACCAGTACGGCATGGCGCCGGTCGAGGCGGGCTACTTCACCGCCGCCTGCGTGTTCGCCGGATCGCTGGTGCGCCCGATGGGCGGCATGCTGGCCGACCGCGTCGGCGGCATCCGCACCCTGCTCGCCATGTACCTGCTGGCCGGCATCTTCCTCATCATCGTCAGCTTCGGCACGCCCAGCGCGGGCCTGGCGCTCGCCGGATTCATGCTGGCCATGGGCTGCCTGGGCGTGGGCAACGGCGCGGTGTTCCAGCTGGTGCCGCAGCGCTTCCGCAAGGAGATCGGCGTGATGACCGGTCTGGTCGGCATGGCCGGCGGCGTCGGCGGCTTCTACCTGGCCGCCAGCCTGGGCTACCTCAAAGGGCAGACCGGCGACTATCAGCAGGGTCTGCTGATCTTTGCCGGACTGTGCTTTGTCGCCCTGGTCGGGCTGACCAAGGTGAAGACCCGCTGGCGTACCACCTGGGGGGCAGTGGCGGTTTCCGGCGCACGGGTTTGACTAGGATTCAGGGGCCAGGATTCAGGATTCAGGGAATGAGCGGCCAAGGCCGCGCCCTATAATTTCCCTGACCCCTGACCCCTGACCCCTGACCCCTGACCCCTGACCCCTGACCCCTGACCCCTCCCATGCCCCTGACCCTCGAATTCGGCTACGCCACCGCCACCGGGCCGCGCGAGCGCAACGAGGATTACGGCGGTTTCGCCGAGCCGGATGCGCGGCTGGCGGCGACCAAGGGGATGCTCGCCGTGGTCGCCGATGGCGTGTCCGGCGGGTCGCATGGCCGCGAGGCGGCCGAATCCTCGGTGCGCAACCTGCTGGCCGATTACTACGCCACGCCCGATACCTGGGAAATTCCGCGCGCGCTTGGAACGGTGCTGGGCGCCATCAATCGCTGGCTGCACGGGCAGACCGCGTCGCGCGTCGATGCGGGCGGCATGGCGACCACGCTGACCGCGCTGGTGCTGCGCGGCCGCCGCTATCACTACGCACACGTCGGCGACAGCCGTTTGTATCGCCTGCGCGGCGAAACGCTCGCTGCACTGACCACCGACCACGTGTGGGAAACCCCCGGCATGTCGCATGTGCTGAAACGCGCGCTCGGACTCGACACCCATGTATTGCCAGATTTTGGCGAAGGCGAACTCGCGCCCGGCGACATTTTTCTGCTGGTGTGCGACGGCGTGTGGGAGCCGCTCGGCCAGCTGGAACTGCATCGCCTGTTGAAGCTGCACGACGCGCCGCAGCGCGCCGCCGATGCCCTGGTGGCGGCGGCCCACGCACGCGGCGGGCAGGATAACGCCAGCGCCCTGGTGGCGCGTGTCGTCGCCGTGGGCGAGGCCGCCGCCCCGCTCATCGAGGCCCACGAACTGCCGCTGCCGGGCAAACTGAAGCCCGGCGCGCGCCTCGACGATTTCATCGTCGAGGCCGAGCTCCACAGCAGCCGCGAGACACTGGTCTACCGTGCGCGCCATGCCGAGACCGGCCAGCGCTGGGCGCTCAAAACCCTGCAGCCGGTGTTGCAGGGCGACGCCGACGCCGCGTGTCGGCTGCTCGCCGAGGAGTGGTTCCTGAAGCGGGTGCACTCGCATTATTTTCCCGACGTGCTGCCGCTGCCCGGGCGCAAATTTCTCTATTTCGCGGTGCGCTATTTCGAAGGTGCGACGCTGCAGGACAAGCTCGATGCCGGCCAGCATTTTTCTCCGGTCGAGGTGGTCACGCTCGGCATTCGCGTGCTGAAGGGGCTTTCTGCGCTGCACCGGCTCGACATCGTCCATCGCGACCTCAAGCCCGCCAACCTGCACGTCGACGCCGAGGGCAAGCTGCGCATCCTGGATCTGGGCGTGGCGCGCTGCCCCACGCTCGACGCGCGCGAAGACCATGCCCAGCCCGGCACCCCCAGCTTCATGGCGCCCGAGCTGTTCAGCGGGGCGGAAGCCAGCGTGCAAACCGATCTCTACGCGGTCGGCGCGACCCTGTATCACCTGCTCACGCGCAAATACCCGTACGGCGAAATCGAGCCGTTCCAGCATCCCAAATTCGGCGAGCCGGTGCCGCCCGCCCGCACCCGCCCCGACCTGCCGCCCTGGTTGGAAAACGTCATCCTGAAAGCCGTTGCGCGCGTTCCCGCGCAGCGTTTCGAGACCGCCGAAGAAATGCTGCTCGCCTTGGAACACGGCGAAGCCAATCCCCTCCTGCGTCGCCGCACGCCCCTGATCGAGCGCTCCCCAGCAGGCGCCTGGCCGCTCGTCGCGGCCGCTTCGATTACGCTGAATCTGCTGTTGCTGTTTCTCCTGCTAGCAAGCTGACTGCCCGAACCGGGGCTGCCAAGGAACGGCGCGTATCGACCCGAAAGAGACGGTCGAGGCTTGTTCTATGAACCTATTCCAGTCCCCACCCCAGACTTCTCGCTAATCGTTTGGCTACCTTAACAGGGGCATAATCCGCCTACCACCAGTCTCCTTTTTCGTAACGTAATATAGAGACCGGGCACTGAGAAGAAATTTAAAAATCATCAAGATAAGCCGCCATGACAGCCGTCTCTATATTAATAAAGGTCCGGACCCATTGGTCTCTAGATTAACTGTTGGGCATCAGAGAGCCACGCATGACGTACGTCCCCGCATTCCGGAAGACATTCAAGATCGATAAGAAAGCCGACCTTAGAAACGTGTCAGTTGCTGTCGACGCAATCTACACGGCTAACGAAATCGCGTTTTCCTATCTCGGAGATATAGCTCCAAAGGACAACAGCGCATGAACCGCCCCGGGTTTCGTGGAGGCCATTTAGTTTAAGTGCAGGCCGTTGACTCGGCCTGTTCGGCGAGTTGCCGGTAGTAGTTTGCCTCAGCTTCGGCGGGCGGGATATAGCCGATGGGTTCGAGCAGCCGGACGTGGTTGAACCACGCTACCCATTCCAGCGTCGCCAGT
>JAJPEP010000088.1 GCA_021166845.1 Thiobacillus sp. | reverse complement strand
CGCGACCTGCTCGCGTTAAAATGGCGGTTTTTGCGCCTTCCGGCCTGCTCATGTCCCGCCAGATCCTCGTAACCTCCGCCCTGCCCTACGCCAACGGCAGCATCCACCTCGGCCACCTGGTCGAATACATCCAGACCGACGTCTGGGTGCGCTTCCAGAAAATGCGCGGCCACGACTGCCGCTACATGTGCGCCGACGACACCCACGGCACCGCGATCATGCTGCGCGCGGAAAAGGAAGGCATCACGCCGGAGACGCTGATCGGCCGGGTATGGGATGAGCACACGCGCGACTTCGCCGGCTTTCATATCGGCTTCGACCATTACTACTCGACGCATTCCATTGAAAACCGCGAACTGGCGTCGAAAATCTACCTGCGGCTGCAGGAAGCCGGCCTGATCGAAAGAAAGACCATCGCCCAGTTGTACGACCCGGTGAAAAACCTGTTCCTGCCGGACCGCTTCATCAAGGGCGAATGCCCCAAGTGCGGCGCGCTGGATCAGTACGGCGACAACTGCGAGGTGTGCGGCGCGACCTACAGCCCGACCGAACTGAAGAACCCGGTGTCGGCAGTGTCGGGGGCGACGCCGGTGCACAAGGATTCCGAGCATTACTTCTTCAAGCTCGGCGACTGCGAGGCCTTCCTGCGCGAGTGGACCAAGTCGGGCGCGCTGCAGGACGAGGCCGCCAACAAGATGCAGGAATGGTTCGCCTCGGGTCTCAACAACTGGGACATCAGCCGCGACGCGCCCTACTTCGGCTTCGAGATCCCCGGCGCGCCGGGCAAGTATTTTTACGTCTGGCTGGACGCGCCGGTGGGCTACATGGCGAGCTTCGCCAAATACGCCAAGGACACCGGCCTCGACTTCGACGCCTGGTGGGGCGCGGACGCCAGGACCGAACTGGTGCATTTCATCGGCAAGGACATCCTGTATTTCCACGCTTTGTTCTGGCCGGCGATGCTCAAATTTTCCGGCCACCGCCTGCCGACCGCGGTGTACGCGCACGGCTTCCTCACGGTCAACGGGCAGAAGATGTCGAAGTCGCGCGGCACCTTCATCACCGCCGACAGCTACCTCGCGCAGAAGCTGAATCCCGAGTGGCTGCGCTACTACTACGCCGCCAAGCTCAACGGCTCGATGGAGGACATCGATCTCAACCTCGACGATTTCGTCACGCGGGTGAACTCCGACCTGGTCGGCAAGTTCATCAACATCGCCAGCCGCACCGCAGGTTTCATCCACAAAAAATTCGATGGCAAGCTAGGGAGCGTAGACAAGACCGCCACGAACGCATTCGAAGTTGCTTTTCAGAGCCAAACTATCATCCGTAACTATGAAGAGCGCGACTATTCTCGTGCCTTGCGCGAGGTTATGCGCTTGGCTGATATTGCTAATCAGTACATCGCAGACAAGAAACCCTGGGAAATCGCCAAGCAAGAGGGAAGAGACACCGAACTACTTGAAATCTGCTCGACAGCTCTGAACATGTTCCGCGATCTCACCCTCTACCTTAAGCCCATACTGCCAGCATTAGCAGAACAGGTAGAAACCTTCCTCAACATCAAGCCGTTGGCTTGGGGTGACCAGTGGTCCCCACTGCCCGTTGGTCATTCAATCAACGAATACAGCCACCTGATGACCCGTATCGACCCGAAAGCAATCGAAGCCATGGTAGACGCCAACAAGCAGAATCTTGAACCTACTCCCCCCCCCGCGCCGGTGCGCCACGCCGAAGCGCAGGTGCATGCCGCGCAGCCGGCGGCCGCCACGCCGGTGTCCGAAACCATCAGCATCGACGACTTCGCCAAGATCGACCTGCGCATCGCGCGCATCGCCAACGCCGAGCAGGTCGATGGCGCCGACAAGCTGCTGCGGCTGACGCTCGACGTCGGAGAACTCGGCACGCGCCAGGTGTTCGCCGGCATCAAGTCGGCCTATGCGCCGGAAGCGCTGGTGGGCCGGCTCACTGTGATGGTCGCCAATCTCGCCCCGCGCAAGATGAAGTTCGGCATGAGCGAGGGCATGGTGCTGGCGGCTTCGGGCGATGCGCCCGGCCTGTTTATCCTGTCGCCGGACAGCGGCGCGCAGCCGGGCATGAAGGTGAAGTGAGACTGAAATGAAGACGCAGCGCCTGCTCATCCAGGGCCGCGTGCAGGGCGTATGGTTTCGCGAATCGATGCGGCGCGAGGCCGAGCGGCTGGGCGTCACGGGCTGGGTGCGCAACACGCCCGATGGCGCGGTGGAAGCCGTGGCACAGGGTCCGGCTGAAGCCGTCGACGCGCTCATTGAATGGGCACGCAGCGGCCCGCCCATGGCGCGGGTGGATGGCCTCATCCTGACCGAGGCCGCGGGGCATTACCGGGCTTTCGAGAAGCGGATCGACTGAGGGGCGCACGCTGCAGCGGTTGGGGGCTTGCGGAGGCCAAAAGCCGGACAAAAAAAAGCCCGGCTCTGGAGCCGGGCAGAATATCCACCAAAGGAGGAGGATTGGAGGAGACAACACGAGAAGTCTTTGCAGGCCCTCGCGTTATTAGAATCATCTAATATAACGAAATGCCTGTCAACTACTTTCTTGCCCCCAAGGCACGAATTGGTATTTATTTGCCATCCCCCGGCATTCAGTAAATCACGTTCACCGCCTCCGGCTTGAGCCAGCCCCCCAGCGACTCGAGCAGGCGGTCGTCCAGCCGCACCCGCCAGTCCTCGCCCAGGCGCACCCGGCAGCGCGCGTTCTGGTTGTGGTAATCCACCCATACCGGACAGCCGCCCTCCTGCACCCTATAGGGCGCGAGCAGCTCGGCCAGCTTGCGACCGCTGTTAGACTGGGCATGGCACTCGCCATTGCACGCCAGCCGCAGCTCTTGGGCAAAGCGGGTACGCGCGCCTGCCAGGTCATAGATCTTTTCCGCGGTGACCCGCACGCCGCCCGAATAATCGTCGCGGTTGACCTTGCCCTCGATGACCAGCAGGGTGTCGTCCTTCAGCAGATGGCGGCTCTGCTCGTAGAGTTCGTTGAAGATCACCACCTCGACCTGCGCGGTGGCGTCGTCCAGCAGCAGGATCAGCATCTTGCCGCGCCGCGTCATCTGGGTGCGCAGCGAGACGACGATGCCGGCCAGCATCACCGGATCGCGCGAAGGTTCCAGGCTATCGAGCTGCCTTTTGGCGAAACCGGACACCTCGGCCAGGTAGGAGGTGAACGGATGGCCGCTGAAGAAATAGCCGAGCGCGGATTTTTCCTGCAGCAGCTTTTCCTGTTCGGACCACTCGGGCACGTCGATCAGGTCTTCGCCGCCGCCGAGCATTTCGCCGAACAGGCCGACCTGGCCGCCACTGCGTGCCGCGCGGTCGGCGGTTTCCAGCGCCGCGCCGACCGAGGCCAGCAGGCTGGCGCGATGGTCGTTGATGCTATCGAACGCGCCCGCCTTCACCAGCGCCTCGAGCACGCGGCGATTGAGATAGCGCTTGTCGACCCGCCGCGCCAGATCGAACAGTCCCTTGTAGTCGCCGTTGGCCGCGCGCTCATCGACGATGGCGCCGATGGCCGCCTCGCCGCTTCCCTTGAGTGCGCCCAAGCCGTAACGAATCTCGGTCTTGCTGACCGGCTCGAAACGGTAGCCGGATGAATTGATGTCGGGCGGCAGCATGGTCAGGCCATTGGCGCGGCAGTCCTCGTAGAACACCCGCACCTTGTCGGTGTCGGACATTTCCGACGACATCGTCGCGGCCATGAACTCGGCCGGATAGTAGGCCTTGAGCCAGGCGGTGTGATACGCGATCAGAGCATAGGCCGCCGAGTGCGACTTGTTGAAGCCGTATTCGGCGAATTTCTCCATCAGGTCGAACAGGCGCTCGGCGATCTTGGTATCGACCCCGCGCTTGGCCGCGCCTTCGAGGAAAATCGTGCGCTGAACCGCCATTTCCTCGGGCTTCTTTTTGCCCATGGCGCGCCGCAGCATGTCGGCGGCGCCAAGGCTGTAGCCCGCCAGGATCTGCGCCACCAGCATCACCTGTTCCTGGTAGACGATGATGCCGTAAGTCGATTTCAGCACCGGCTCGAGGTCGACATGGAAATACTCGGGCTTCTGCTTGCCCTGCTTGCGCGCGATGAAGTCGTCCACCATGCCGGAGCCGAGCGGCCCTGGCCGGTTGAGCGCCATCAGCGCGATGACGTCCTCGAAGCAGTCGCCCTTCAGCTTCTTTTCCAGATCCTTGGCCGAGCGCGATTCGGACTGGAACACCGCGGTCGTGTTGCCGTCGGCGAACAGCCGGTACACCGCGGGATCGTCGAGCGGCAGGTCCTCCAGGCGGAAATCCTTGCGGTCCTGGTGGCGCCGCACGAAGCGCACCGCCTCGGCCAGGATGGTCAGCGTGCGCAGGCCGAGGAAGTCGAACTTGACCAGGCCGATCGCCTCGACGTCGTCCTTGTCGAACTGCGACACCATCGATTCCGAACCTTCGGCGCGGTACAGCGGACAGAAGTCGGTGAGCCGCCCCGGCGCGATCAGCACCCCGCCCGCGTGCATGCCGACGTTGCGGGTGATGCCCTCGAGCTTCTCGGCCAGCGGCAGCAACTCGGCGAGCTCTTCCTCGCTGCTGGCGCGCTCGTCGATCTGCGGCTCCTTCTCGCGCGCTTCGGCCAGGCTGATCCCAAGCTCGTTGGGCACCAGCTTGACGAACTTGTCGACGAACAGATACGGCAGGTCGAGCACGCGGCCGACGTCGCGCAGCACCGCCTTCGCCGCCATGGTGCCGAAGGTCGCGATCTGCGACACCGCCGTGTGGCCGTACTTGTCCTTGACATACTGGATCACGCGCTCGCGCCCGTCCTGGCAGAAGTCGATGTCGAAGTCGGG
>JAJPEP010000053.1 GCA_021166845.1 Thiobacillus sp. | reverse complement strand
GCGCAACCGATACATCGAGAACCAAGTGTGCCGATTCGCGGTTGATGCGGGAAAAAAGCAGTAAAAATGAATGCGCCTGTCGGCGCAGATTTTTGTTCGCCCCTATTGACGGAGGGGGCTAATGGGTGACCCCGAAGCCCGTGTTTGAACTTCGGTCTGGGAAACTCCGCGTCTAACTGGCGCTTCGAGAGGGACGCTCCGCCAGCAAGCTTCGCTTGCCGTCTCCGCGCCCCTCAAGCTAAACGTTAGGTTGCTTGAAGCATGTCGCTGACTCATCGCCCTGTCGCCGAGAAAGACATTCAACTCATTTGCGGTTTTCCGCAAAGCGACGACGAGTTATTCTTCTTGTTTCCGAAGGCAGAGTTTCCGTTGGCGCCATCGCAATTGCAGGATGCAATTGCACAGCGTTCAGACTCAACGGTAGTAGAGCTTGACGGTGAAGTTGTCGCCTTCGCCAACTTCTACCGCTGGGAAGCTGGCGGCTGTTGCTCCATTGGAAACGTCATTGTTTCCCCGGCAGCCCGCAGGCGCGGCGTAGGCCGGTATCTCATTGAACAGATGATTGCCCTTGCTTTCTCGAAACATCAGGCCGCCGAGGTAACAGTATCGTGTTTCAACCAAAACGTCGCTGGCCTACTGCTCTATCCGGGACTAGGGTTTCAACCTTATGCAGTCGAGGAACGGAAAGACAGGAAGGGAAATCGGGTTGCGCTTATTCACATGCGGTTACCGCGAAACGCAACCTAACTCTGCATTCGAGAGGGACTGGCCGATAAGCGTTCTCTTTGCAGCCTGCGGTTTTTTGAACTTTCGGGGCTCCGTTCACGTTTCGTGGCGGCCAGCCCCTCAATTTGAACGTTAGCCCGCAGAAAGTGCCACTGTGATGCCAGGGAACGCTCGCAATAACTTGCCGTCCATTGTCACGAGTTTCGTGCCAAGTTTCATCGCCAGCGCCACGAACTCGCAATCGTATGCGGAGCATTCACTGTCGCGCACCAATTCCAGAACGCTGAGCGAGTCCACTTCGTATTCGGCCCCACTGAGCAAGTCTTCTGCCTCACTCTGGAGATCATGCACTTGCTTAAACGTCAGGCTCCCTCGTCGCATATATCCCGCAAGGATGTTACGAAATTCACTTCGCCACAGAACCGGCGCAGCCCAACTGGGCTCTTTTTCGAGCAGGGCTTCTGCAGCCACGGTGTACTCGCCGGGCAAGTACAAGTACGCCACGATATTCGAGTCCACAACAATCATGGGCGCCCCTGTCGCTTCAGGGTATCAATCTCACGTGCTCGAAACTTCGTCTTGCCCAACTCTGCCCTTAGCTGGCGCGCACGCGCAAGCCGTTCGCTGGGAGCTATCTTGTTCGGTGTAAGCACAGTCTCAAGGCACACAATGGCCTCGCTGTTAAGACTGCGACGGTGCATCTCCGCCGCAACTTTCAGCCGCTCATACACTTCGTCCGGAATGTTCTTCAACGTCAGCGTTGTAGGCATGGCATTCTCCAACCGTAATGGCACCAAAACGGTTCCAGTATATAGCCTCGCCAAAGGTTTGCCAATCTGCGGGCTAACCCGGCGTTGCAGGGGACGCTCCGCCTATCGGCGGCGCGCCCCTGAACTTGGACGTTAGCCATGGTTACGGAGCCGCTATGAAAGCCTTTGTCGTAAGACTGAACTCCGATACCCGCGACGGCCTTCCGTACTGCAAGTATCCAACGCTACAGGAGTACAAGAGCATTCACGAGTCGTCGCCGATGGATGGCTTTCACGAAGCAGTGAATTTTCTTTCGGAAAGTGGGGTGGTGCGAGGTTATCTCCCGCCCAAGCATCTCACTTCAATTCGATCAGACGAGCCCTTCGCCCTTGTAACCATAACCGCCAAGACAGCCAAAGTCGGTGGCGACATGGTAGTCGGAATCCAGGCTGGATGCCGGTACGAAGGGGAGAGCACCCGCCTCGGCGGAACAAGAGCAAGTCGCACTCTTGGCCTCAATTGGCATTATTCGTGTGGAGAATCGCTGTCTCTTTTGCTGCCTCAACAGATACCAAATGCCCGCAGCTTGGTCCTCGGCGGGAACGGCTCCTGGGTTCGTGGGCCAACCACAGAAATCTCTAAAGCCACTTTCCGCCGCATCCTATCGAAAGCCCGAACGGTTTTAACGGCGGCAGAGGACATAGCCAAACTGAACCGCATAGCCCAGTCCGTCCGAGATTCATCCTCACATGAAGATCTTGACGTTGCAGTCGAATCGGAGTTCGATGCGCAAGTTGCCCACGCACTGGAAAGCGATCTTGGCAACATCATCGGCAACAGGTTCCCCGGCCAGGTACCTGTTCGCTCATTCCAGTATCAGAGAGACCCATCTGTCGTGGCCTATGCGCTCCGAAAGGCCGATGGTATTTGTGGCGATTGCGGAGACCCGGCACCGTTTGTATCAAGCCGCACCGGCCTGCCATACCTCGAAGTCCATCATATCAAAATGCTGAAGGACGGAGGGGCTGACACCATAGACAACGTGGTTGCTCTCTGTCCGAATTGTCACCGTAAGCGCCACCATGGCTAACCCGGTTTGTCTTATTTCTCGGTCAGTTTCTTGATCACCCCCGCGGCCCATTCGCGGCCGCCCAGCCCGAACGCCAGCGCTAGCGCCAGGCCGATCGCGCCGAATCCGATCTGGAAGGCTGCGGTCAGCAGGGTGGTGCCGATCGCCAGCTGTTCCAGCGCCACGAACACCACGAAGATGATGGTCGCGTATTCCGCCAGCGTGCTGATGGTGAGCGCGCCCTGCACGCCGATGTTGTTGAGGTAGGCGAACACCATGCTGTTGATGAAGCGCGCCACCAGTATCCCGAACACCAGTACCAGAATGGCGACGATGATGTTGGGGATGTATAGGACGACCTTGTTGAACAGATCGGCCACCATGTGCAGGCCCAGGCTGTTGGCCACGGTGACGACCACGATGAAAATGACGATCCAGTAGATCAGCTTGGCGAGCAGCCGCGACAGTGACACATCCAGATTGCCCTGCTTGAGAAAGGCTTCGATGCCGGTCTTTTCAGCCAGCCGGTCGAAGCGCAGCAGGTCCAGCAGCTTGGTGACCCCAGTGCGGGCAAGGTTGGCGAGCAGCCAGCCGACGAACAGCAGCAGCAGCGCCGCCAGCAATTGCGGGACGAAACCGGCCAGCTGCGTCCAGAATGTGGTCAGGGAGGCGACGAACACGTCGAATTGTTGCTGCATGGCACGCTCCTTTTTTGCTGCTTGAAAAAAATGATTATAGCGAATGGTCCGGGATGGCTTTTCCAGCTGCCCGGCACTGGACGGGCTGGCAACGGCACAAGCCTGTTGCAAGCGCGGCTTTATGCATACACTGGTACAAACCACGGCATTCCGCTCCATGTTTTCTTCGCAGCCCGATTACGCCCGATTTTTGCCGCTTGCCCAGCTGCATGCGCTGGTGGCCCAGCTCATGCAGCTGGGCTATCGATGCCTGGGGCCGATGGTGGAAAACGGCGCCATCGTCATGCGCGAGCTGGATGCGCCCGACGGTCTTCCGCGCGGCTTGCAGGCCGAGCAGGCGGCGGGCCGCTACCGGCTGACGCGCGATCCGCTTGACCGCTATTTCGCCTGGGCCAACGGGCCGCAGGCCATCAAGCCGCAGGCGTTTGCGCCGAAGGAATCGCTGTGGCGCGTGGAACGGGACGATGCGGGCGCCTTGCAGTTCGCCGCAGTGGAGCCGGTCGCGCCGGCGCAGGCCATCGTCGGCGTGCGCGCCTGCGACCTGGCGGCGCTGGCCCTGCAGGACGCGCATTTCATGCCCGAAGGCCGGCGCGACGCGCACTACGCCAAGCGGCGCGAGCGGCTGTTCCTGGTTGCCGTGCAATGCGCGGAACCGGGGGCAACGTGTTTTTGCGCATCGACCGGCGACGGCCCGACCCCGACTGCGGGCTACGACCTGGCGCTGGCGGAACTGGCGGAAGGTTTCGTCGCGGTGGCGGGCAGCGCGAAGGGGGAAGCGGTGTTGAGAGCACTGGATCTGTCGCCCGCCACGCCGCAGCAGATCGACGCCGCCCGCCAGCAGGGGCAGGCCGCCGCAGCCGCCCAGACGCGCACTCTGCCCGGGCGCAATCTGCGCGAAGCCTTGATGAGCCGGCTGGAACATCCGCGCTGGGACGAGGTGGCGGCGCGCTGCCTCGCCTGCGGCAACTGCACCGCGGTGTGCCCCACCTGTTTCTGCCATGCCGAGGCCGACGAACCCGCGCTCGATGGGCAGAGCAGCCGCCATGAGCGGGTGTGGGATTCGTGCTTCGGCGAGAGTCATGGCTACCTGCACGGCTTCAACGTGCGGCCCGACATCCGCAGCCGCTACCGCCAGTGGCTCACCCACAAGCTGGCCACCTGGCACGACCAGTTCGGCCGCAGCGGCTGCGTCGGCTGCGGCCGTTGCATCGCCTGGTGCCCGACGGGAATCGACCTGACCGAAGAAGTCGCAGCCCTGACTGCCGGAGACCTGCGATGAACGCGCCGTCCGCCATTGACGCCGGACCTCCGCACACGGCCAGCGTGGTGGCACGCAGCCAGGAGTCGCCGACCATCTTCACCCTCAAGCTGCGCCTCGACGATGCGGCGGCGCAGGCGGCGTACCGTTTCGCGCCGGGCCAGTTCAACATGCTGTATCTCTATGGCGTCGGCGAGGCGCCGATTTCCATCATGTCCGACCCGGAGGAGCGCGATGGCATCGGCCATACCCTCCGCGCGGTGGGGCGCGTCACGCGGGGGCTGGCGGCGCTGCGGCCGGGCGACCGTGTCGGCCTGCGCGGCCCGTTCGGGCGCGGCTGGCCGCTGCAGGAAATGGGCGGGCGCGACGTCGTGCTGGTGACCGGCGGGCTCGGCTGCGCGCCGGCGGTGTCGGTGATCCATTACGTGCTGCGGCGGCGCGAGCGTTTCGGCAAGCTGGTCATCATCCAGGGGGTGAAGCACGCCGACGACCTGATCTGGCGCGAGCAATACGACCGCTGGGCGAAGCTGCCGGACACCCAGGTGCTGGTGGCGGCCGACGAGGGCGGCGCGCTGTGGCCCTGGCATGTCGGACGCGTGACGGAACTGTTCGATCTCGCCCGCTTCAACCCGGCGCGCGCGGTGGCGATGATGTGCGGACCGGAAGGCATGATGCGCGTCACCGCCGAACACCTGCTGGCGCGCGGCCTGCCCGAATCGAGCCTGTACCTGAGCATGGAGCGCAACATGCAGTGCGCGGTGGGGCGCTGCGGCCATTGCCAGTTCGGCGGCGCCTTCGTCTGCCGCGACGGCCCGGTGTTCAACTGGGGCGAGGCCAAGGCCTTGCTGGCGCACCGGGGCTTCTGATGAGCGTAGCGATGGAAATTCTCAAACCGCGCGTGGCGGTGCACAAGTTCAGTTCCTGCGACGGCTGCCAGCTGGCCCTGCTCAATCTCGGCGAGGACCTGCTGACGCTGGCTGGGCGGGTCGATCTGGTGCACTTCGCCGAAGCCGGGCCGTTCGATCCGGATGCCGACGTGGATGTCGCTTTCGTCGAAGGCAGCGTGTCGACGCCGGAAGACGTCGAGCGCATCCGGCGCATCCGCGCCCACAGCCGCCTGCTGATTCCCATTGGCGCCTGCGCCACCGCCGGCGGTATCCAGGCCCTGCGCAACGGCGCCGACGACGCGCAATGGGTGGCGCAGATATACAGCCATCCCGAAGCGATCAGCAGTCTGGCGCAGTCGACCCCGATTGCCAGCCACGTGAAAGTGGACTTTGAGCTGTGGGGCTGTCCGGTCAGCGGCGCGCAGATGCTGGCGGTGGTGAATTCCCTGCTGCTCGGCGTGGCGCCGCGCGACAACGCCGACAAGGTGTGCACCGAATGCAAGCGCAACGGTTATCCCTGCGTGATGGTGGGCCGCGGCATCGCCTGCATGGGGCCGGTGACGCGGGCCGGCTGCGGCGCGCTGTGCCCCGGCCTCGGCCGCGACTGCTACGGCTGCTACGGTCCGGCGGAAAATGCCAACACCGACGCACTGGCTGCGCAGTTCGCCAGCCTGGGGCTCAAGCCTCTGGACATCGTGCAGCGCTTCCGGTCGATCAACAGCCAGGCGCCGGTGTTTCTGGCGGCCGCCGACAAGCTCAGGATGCGCGGCGATGGGTGACCAGAAACGAACGGTTTCGATTCATGTTCCGGTGCTCGCGCGGGTGGAAGGCGAGGGCGCGCTCGACCTGCGCATCGAAGACGGCGACATCACCCAGTTGCGCCTGCGCATTTTCGAGCCGCCGCGCTTCTTCGAAAAGTTTCTGGAGGGCCGCCACTACACGGAAATTCCAGACATGGTGGCGCGCATCTGCGGCATCTGCCCGGTGGCCTACCAGGTGACCGCGGCGCAGGCGCTGGAAAAGCTGTTCGGCGTCGAACCCGATCCGTGGGCGCGCGCCATGCGCCGGGTGTTCTACTGCGGCGAATGGATCCAGAGCCACAGCCTGCACATCCATCTGCTGGCCGCGCCGGACTTTTTCGGCTGCGATAACGCCATCGAACTGGCGAAGATCGCGCCGGAGGAAGTGCGCCGCGGCCTGCGCATCCAGGCGCTCGGCAACGAGCTGATGGAGCTGTTCGGCGCCCGCTCGGTGCACCCGGTGGGCATCCGGGTGGGGGGATTCCATGGCGCGCCCGCGCTGTCCCGTGTCGAGGAAATCCGGGGGAAACTGCGCGCCGCCTTGCCCGAGGCAGAAGCGCTGATCCGCTGGGCGGCCGGCATTGCGGTGCCGCAGGACGACCAGGCCTTTGTCTCGGTCGCGATGCGGCACGCGCGCGACTACGCCATCGAGACCGGAGCGATTGCCGCCAGCGACGGCCTGCTCATCGAAGCGGAAGCCTACGGCGAACACTTCGCCGAGCAGCAGCAGGCGCATTCCACCGCGCTGTTCAGCAGCTATCACGGCCAGCCCTATCTGGTCGGGCCGCTGGCGCGTCTCAACCTCAACCATGAGCGCCTGCCCGAACGGGTCAAAGCGCTGCTGGAAGAGGCCGGTCTGGTGCTGCCCAGCCGCAACCTGTTCCACAGCCTGGTCGCGCGCGCGGCGGAAATCCTGCTCACCCTGCACGAAGCGCTGCGCCTGCTCGACGCCTACCGGGTGCCGGATTCGCCCGCGGTGCCGGTCAGCCCGCGTGCCGGCGTGGCCACCGGCTGCACCGAGGCGCCGCGCGGCCTGTTGTGGCACCGCTACGAAATGAACGACGAAGGCCGCGTGGTCAACGCGCGCATCGTGCCGCCGACCAGCCAGAACCAGGCGCGCATCGAGGAGGATTTGCGGCTGTCGCTGCTCAACTTCGGGCTCGACCATGCGGACGACGCGCTGCGCCTGCACTGCGAAAAAGTCATCCGCAACTACGACCCCTGCATTTCCTGCGCCACCCATTTTCTGCGGATGAAGGTCGAGCGCGGATGAACCGGGTGCGCATCTTCGGCATCGGCTCGCCGTCGGGCGACGACCAGGCCGGCTGGCTCACCGTCGATGCCTTGCTGGCCGGCGGCGTGAAGGCCGGCGACGAACTCGTCATCGAAAAGCTGGATCGGCCCGGCGCCGGCCTGATCCCGCTCCTGGACAACGCCAGCTGGGTCATTCTGGTCGACGCCATGCAAAGCGGCGGCCAGCCCGGGTGGATCCAGCGCTATGGGGTGAACGACTGGCCGGCCTACTGCCAGGGGCTCTCCAGCCATGGATTCGGCGTGCTCAATACCTTGTCGCTGGCGCGCGAACTCGGCAGCCTGCCGCCCCGGCTGGATCTTTACGGCATCGAGATCGGCGGTGCGATGCCTGGTGGGAATCCCTGCACCGAGGTCCGGGCCGCAACGCGGAAACTGGCCGACATCATTGCGGACGAACTATGTTTCATCTCGCAAGCCTGGCCTGCGGCAGCGGGTTCCGGGGATGACGGCAACGCTACATTTCACAAAACGATCATCCGCAAGTAGCACACTCCCAGAACAATGCGGGGCGCGGCCTGGCCGTGCCGCAACCCCGTTTATCATGGTCGTTTCAGGAGATATTCAATGAAAATTTCCGCGCTTGCCCTCACCCTGGCCGCCGCCTTCGCTGTCAATGCCCACGCCGACGCCACCGTCGTGAATGGTCCCATGTCGTTCACCCCCATCGCCGCCTCCGCTTACGGCATGGACGCCGATCCCGGCATTGCCGCCACCCCCTGGATGATTCCCGAGGGCTATGTCCAGTCCATCGTTTCCGACGAGACCGGCCTCGACATCTACGTCGCCAACGATTGGCACGACATGCTGACCGTCAACGAAACCGGCAAGGACGCCGGCCGCTACCTGTACCGCACGCACGAAGTACGTGGCGGCGCCATCGGCAACGACGGCAACTCCGCGCGCAACGACGGCGGCAGCGGCGGCGCCGTGTCGGTGGTCGACCTGAAGACGGGGGTCGCCAAGGAAGTCGCCGGCCGTGCCGACTGGGAAGCGCTGGACGGCATCGTCTGGACCCCGTGGCGGACCGTGCTGTTCGCCGAGGAAGTCGGCACCGCCGCGCGTCCCGATCCCGATGCGCCCCAAGCCCAGGCTGGCCTGCTGTATGAGCTCAAGCTGGACAAGCATGACTCCATGTCCGCCGAGAGCGTGACCGTGCGCCCGATGCTCGGCGCGCTGGCCCACGAAGGCATCGAGATTGACGCCGAAGGCAACGTCTATGTTATCGACGAAGACCGCAAGGGTTCAATATACAAGTTCGTGCCAGCTGCCTACGGCGATCTTTCCAGCGGCCAGTTGTATGCCCTGAAGGTGGCGGGTGGCGGCAAGACCGGCGCCGCCGAATGGGTTGCGCTCGACATGACCCAGGCCCAGATCAAGGCGCACGCCGCCGCGACCGCGGTTGGCGCCGCCGAGTACTGCCGTCCCGAAGACCTTGAGCGCATCGACCGCACCCTGTATGTGGCGCTGACCTGCGAGGACGTCGACAGCCCCGCCAACATCAGCGGCAAGGGCGCGGTAATGGCCGTCGAACTGGGCGACAAGCCCATGGTCCGTTACGTCGTTTCCGCCGGCAAGAATGTGCCGATTGAAGACCAGGCCGCCGGCATCACCGGCTTCAAAGGCCCGGACAACCTGGCCAACGGCCCCGACGGCAAGCTGTGGATCATCGAAGACAACGCCTTCAGCGATATCTGGGTGTATGACCCGCGCTCCAAAGACACCAACGGCGACGGCTACAAGGATGGCGTGCATCTGTTCGCTTCGCTCAAGGACAAGCCGGCTGAAGGCTCCGGCATCTACTTCGGCAAGGACCCGCACACCCTGTACGTCAACGTGCAGCATTCGGGTACCGGCAACGACAAAACCATGGCCATCACCAGGCAGCATCAAGGCAACAAGTAATACGACGACGGCTGTGCAGGGGCGTTGAACCGCCCCGCACGTCAAAGTCCCTGCAAATTTTGTAGGGGCTTTTTTATTGGAAACATCGGTTCATTCACCACAGGGACTGCTCGCCGGTTCGTTGACCGCCAGCCACGCCGACCGCTTGTTGTTCGCGGCTCCGGTCATGGGTTGGGCTATGGATGCCGTGCCTGCTTGGCGGGCGTATTCAGACGGCGCGACCAGTCCTCGACCTGTCCTGATGTCAGGCGTCGTTGCGCCAGCTCTCGCCAGGAAGCGGACAGAGCACCCAATGCCTTGATGGCGGCGAGTGCATCGACATTCAGCGGATCGGCATAGAGGTGGTGCAACAGGTGCGCCAATGGCCAGTCGGGGCGCGGGCGGTCGAGCAGGCGAAGTTCGGCGCCGGGCGCGACCTCGCCGGTTTCCAGCACGCGGTAGTACCAGCCGGTGCGAGCGCTTTCCTGCACTCGTCTGGACATGTCCGGCTTGCCGAAACGCAGGTTGAGTTTCCAGCAGGGCTGGCGTGCTTGGGAGACCTGGATCAGCGCGGTGCCGAGGCGGAAAATGTCGCCGATACAGACGTTCGCCTCGGTCAGGCCGATGGTGCCGAGATTTTCGCCGAAGGCCCCGACCCCGAATCGTTCCGCCAGCAATTCCGGCAGTTCGAGGCGCCATGCGGCGTAGTGTTCCCCCGGATAGTGGTGCACGGCCTTGTCCGGGCCGCCGTGATGGCGGGGGTCGCCCTGCTCGTCGCCCTCGAAGCCGGTAGCGGTCAGCCTCAAAGGCCGGACGGCTGGATGCTTGTCGATGGCGCTGGGTTCGCCGTTGGGTCCGAAGGGCAGCGCCCGCCCGACCAGAAGCCGGGCCGTCGCGACCGGCGGCAGGGCGCTCATGGCCTGGCCCCGGCGAAACGGGCCTGAAGGCGACAAAGATCGGTGGTGGCAGGCAAGATGAGGTTTATAAGCAAGATGGCGCTGAGGGTAACAAAAAAAGCAGGCACAGAGCAGAGAGTCTCTGCTGCTGTCCTGCTAGCGGAGAGGACTTCCCGGTCTTGCCGGGAAGTATGCCGAGGCTCTACTTGAGGAACATGTGCGGCGCGTGGCAGCTGATGCACTCGCTCGGGTTGTTCGGATGCCCGCCCTGCAGCAGCCTCGCGCTGTGGCAGGTGAGGCAGCGGTCCTTGCCCACCACGTAACCGGTTGCGCCGATTCCGGGATAGTAGCCGGTGAGGTTGGGTTTCGGCAGCCCCAGCTGCGAGGCGGTATGGGTGCCATGGCAGGCGTTGCATTTGACCATGGCGTGGGTCATCAGCGAGTTGGCGTGGTCGGTCAGCAGCTGGGTGTTGGTTTCGTGGCAGCCGCCGGTGAGGCAGGAGTACTCCTTTTCGATGGCATAGCTGGTGTCCTCGCCGGGCAGGACGCCGCTGGTCGTGCCCCCGGGGCCGGCGGCCCACACCGATGCGCTGGTCAGCAGCAGACCGGCGAGAAAGACCTTGAAAATCGACGCGAATGTTCTGGATAGCATCATGATGGTTGGGTTCCTTATTTATGCCTTGGCCAGTTTGACGGCGCAATGCTTGTAGATGGGCTGGGCGCAATCCTTGTCGACGTAGTTCATGGTCAGCCGGTTGACCGACACCTTGCGGCCGTTGTTTTCCGCCACGTCGATCGGGTCGAGGTCGCCGAAGTGCATGGGGATGAACACCGCCCCCGCCTTCACCGTGTCGGTGACCTTTGCCTTGACCACGATTTCGCCGCGGCGCGAGGTGACCTTGACCAGGTCGCCGGTGACCACACTCAGGTTCGCGGCGTCGGCGGTGCTGATCTCGACGTAGTTCTCCGGCACCATCTCGTGCAACTGCGCCACGCGCTTGGTCTTGGTGCGCGAGTGGAAATGCTCGATGACCCGCCCGGTGTTGAGCCAGAAGGGGTAGCTCGCATCCGGCGCTTCCGGCGGCGCCACGTAGTCCACCGCCCACAGATAGGCGCGGCTCAGGCCGTCCGGGTCGATCCACGCGGCGGTCGGGGTCTTGCCGTACTGCGCGCGGTCCCAGTTGGTGTTGAACAGGCCATCGGCGTACAGGCGCGCCCCGCCCAGCACGTTGGCGGGCGTCGACGGCCAGGCAATGCCGCTGTTGGCGGCGATATTGGCGTAGGTCATGCCGCTCATGTCGCAGATCTTGCCTGTCGATACCTGCTTCCATTCGTTGAACACCGTTTCGGGGTCGGCGCTTTTCACCAGCGAACCGCCGGCTTGGTCGCGGAAGCGGACATCGAATGCCGCCAGCTTGTCGGAAACCATCTTGATGATCTCGAGGTCGGAGTAGGCGCCGTAGTTCGGTCGCAGATCGAAGCCGACCGGCTGCACCGCCTGCTGGCCGAGGTTGACGCGGCGCTCGGAGCAGGTGTAGGTGCCGGTCTTCTCGCCCCATTGCGCCGCCGGCAGGAACAGGTCGGCGAAGTGCATGGATTCCATCGGGTCGAAGATGTCCTGCACCACCACGAACGGGCGCGCCGGGTTACTGAAGCTGAGGTAGTCGTGATACTTGTCCAGGTCGGGCAGGGTGACCGAGGGGTTGGTGCAGGCCACCCAGTACACCTTGAGCGTGCCCTTGCGCATCATGTCGACCATGCTGGGAATGGTCGGCTGCAGGTCGATGTCGGAGGTGATGACCGTGGTGGCGTGCGCCGGAATGGTGCCCGGCGCGACGTTCCACAGTTGTTCCACCTCGGCGATGTGGGCGGGGTTGTAGTAATTGCGGTAGCCGGACAGCGCTGAGGAACCGCCGGCTTCGCGGTTGCTCATGGCGGTGGCCTGGCCGGTGATGGAGAAGGGCGACGAGCCGGGGCGACCGATCTTGCCGGTGACCAGGTGCATGGCGCAGATCAGGCGCACCGTGTCGGTGCCGCCCATCGACTGGTACACGCCCTGGATGAACATCGACCACACTTCGGGTGACTGGCCGATCCACTGCGCCGCGGTCTGGATGTCGGCAGCCGTCAGTCCGGTGATCCCGGCGACGTAGGTCGGTGTGTAGGCCGCGACCTTGGCCGCGAGCGCGTCGAAGTTGCGGGTGTGCGCGTTGACATAGGCGCTGTCGATCCAGTTGTTGGCGATGAGCTGCTGCAGGATGCCGTTCATCAGCGCCACGTTGGTGCCGGGCCTGAGTTGCAGGTGCAGATCGGCGCTACGCGCGGTCTGGGTGCGGCGCGGGTCGACCACGATCATCTTGGGCGCGCGCGCCGAGCGGCGCGCCAGGATGATGCGCCGCCACACCTGCGGATGCATCTCGGCCGGGTTGGTGCCGATCAGGAAGAAGCAGTCGGTGTTCTCGATGTCGTCGTAGCACCCGGGCGGGCCGTCGGAGCCGAAGGTGCTCATGTAACCGTAGACGGCGGCCGCCATGCACAGGCGGGTGTTGGAGTCCATGGTGCTGGTCTTGATGGCGCCCTTGCCCAGCTTGCCCATGGAATAGTATTCCTCGATGGTCCACTGGCCGGTGTTGTAGATGCCTACCGAATCGGGGCCGGCCGTGTTGGTCGCCTCGATGATCTTCTGGGCGAGCAGGGTGGTGGCTTCGTCCCAGGTGATGTTCTGCCAGTTGCCGTTGGCGTCGCGACTCATCGGGTACTTGCCGCGGCTGCCCACGCGCAGGTCCTCGTCGGCCAGGATTTTGTGTTCGTACAGGCCCTTGACGCAGACCCGCCCGGCATTGGTCGGGTGCGCCGCGTTGCCGCGCACCGCCACCGCCGTACCGGCGGCATTGATGCCGATTTCGAGGCCGCAACCCACCGAGCAGTAGCCGCACACCGACTTCACCCAACTGACCACATTGACGAAAGTATCGTCGGCCATCGCTTCCTCGCCGGTCAGCAGGTTCAGCACGCCTCCGCCGACAATGGCCTGCGAGGTCAGCAGCGCGCCCCACTTGAGGAACGTACGCCGTTCGTGGTTACAGAGTTGCGGATCCTGCTTGAGCTCCTTGAGCTCGGTCTGTGTGAACACCCTTACAGGGTGCTGATCGTGTTTGTGAGTCGCCATGTGAACCTGTTCCTCAAATCGTTGCGATGAAACCGCCGGCAAGCGCTTCTCCGTCAAAAGGCTGGCCGGCGGCGCGGATTTTTTATTGGATTTTTCTTAAGTCCCCTTAAGTGTTTTTAATACTAAAAATTTTGCGAAGCTGTGACGATGACAAATGTCAGCGGAGACGCTTTCTTTAAGGTTTTTTAAGCCCGAGAAAAAATTTGCGGAATAAGGCGGCGATGAGATCGCGGAATGCGATTCCGCAGACGCCAGGACGCGAAGGGGGCGGGGGAGGAACGTCCGCCTCGTTTGGGAGAGATGCGGACCGGGTCCGCAATGGGTTGCGCCTGAAGCCGGGGCTCAGCCGCCCGCGCTCAGGTATTCCAGGGTCTTTTGATCGAGGATGCGGAAGCCATCTTTGACCAGGGCGATGACCTTGTCGCTTTCAAGTTTCTTCAGACCGCGGATCAGGGTGCGCTGGGTTACGCCAATCATGTCGGCCAGTTCGGTGCGGGTCAGGGATTCGCGCAACTCCTCGCTGTGCAGATTGCGTTCATGGTGGGTTTCGTACAGGAACAGCAGGTAGGACGCAACCCGCTCCAGCGCATTTTTCTGGCCCAGATTTGCGATGTTGCGGATATAGGAATTGAGGTTGCGCGCCATGGAGCGCATCAGGGCGTCCGGAACCTCCCGGTGACGGCTGATGACACTCTGCAAATGCGCTTTCGGCAGGTAGCAGACGGTGACCGGGCTGATGGCCTCGGCCGAGCTGCTGTACTTGTCGAGGTAGATGTCCTCACAGGCGATCAGATCGCCGGGGATGACGGCCAGCTTGTGAATCTGCTGGCGCCCATTGGACAGGGACTTGTAGACCTTGACCTCGCCCGACATCAGAATGAACAGGTTTTCTCCGGAACGTCCTTCCCGATAAAGCAGGGCGCGGCGATCGAAGGACTTGAACTGCAGAAATTCCTGCAGGGCGCGCTTCACTTCCAGACTCAGGGCGCTGAAATAATCGGAACTGTCGAGGATGCAGGTCGTGCAACGATCGCTGGCAGGTTTGTTGGGGCAAGGTCCAGCAATATTGATTGCTGCGGATGTTTGTTGAGATAGCAACGCCATA
This sequence comes from Thiobacillus sp., assembly GCA_021166845.1. Lineage (GTDB taxonomy): Bacteria > Pseudomonadota > Gammaproteobacteria > Burkholderiales > Thiobacillaceae > Thiobacillus. Next base: position 81,609 of record JAJPEP010000053.1, on the reverse strand, counting down.
CGGACCTTAATTTACGCTTTATTTTGGCAAGTGCATTGTGGCAAATTGCCGCATCCTCGTTAAACGAAGCCAGAGAGAAAAGGTTCCAGTGATCGGCAGTCTGCCCATTCTTCTGCATGACCTTAAGCGAGGCGTAAGCCAGGCGTGGATAATCCGGATTCGATCGATTTCCTGAAGAAAGCCATGCGCATCCTGTTGGTGGAAGACGATGAACTTCTCGGTGACGGGCTCGCCGCCGGCCTTCGCCATTGCGGCTACAACGTCGACTGGTTGCGGGACGGCGAATCCGCCCGTGCGGCGCTGGCGACGGAGGACTATGCCGCGCTGGTGCTCGATCTCGGCCTGCCGCGCCTGGACGGCATGGCTGTATTGCGCCTGCTGCGGGCGGAAGGCAATGCCATCCCCGTCCTGATCCTGACCGCGCGGGATACCACCTGGGACAAGGTGGGCGGGCTGGATAGCGGCGCCGACGACTACCTGGTCAAGCCCGTGGACCTGGATGAACTGGCCGCCCGCCTGCGGGCCCTGACCCGCAGGGGCGCTGGCACGCGCGCGCCCCTGCTGAAGTTCAGGGATGTGGAACTGGATCCCGCCGCCCGGCGCATTCGCGTGCTCGGCCAGCCAGCGGAGGTATCTGCCAGGGAGTTTGCCATCCTGGAAATGCTGATGCGCAACGTGGGCAAGGTGATTTCGCGCGCCCAGCTGGAATCCGCGCTCTATGGCTGGGGGGAGGGGGCGGAATCCAATGTGGTCGAGGTCCACATCCACCACCTGCGCCGCAAGCTCGGGGCGGACCTGATCCGCACCGTTCGGGGTGTCGGCTATTTAATGGAGTGAAGCCATGACGACCCGACCGCCTTCCATCCAGTCGCGCCTGATCCTGCTGGTGCTGGGGGCGCTGCTGGCCGTCGAACTGGTGAGCGGATGGACCGGCTATCGGCGGGCGCTGCACGAGGCCGATGAATTGCTCGATGCCCAGCTGGTCCAGTACGCCCAGATCATGCTCTCCCTCGCCCACGAGGGGCGGGATGACGAGGTGCGGCTGCCGGATATCAAGGCCCATCCCTACCAGAGCAAGCTGATGTTCCAGATCTGGGACATGAAGGGCGCTCCCCGCCTGATGCTCCGCTCCCCTGAGGCGCCCCACCAATGGCCGCAGGGCGTGAAACCGTCCGACTATTCGGAAGTCACCCTGGCGGGGCATGCATGGCGCTTTTACGTGGCAAAGGGCGACAATGGCTACGTCGTCCTGGCGGCCCACGATCTGCATATCCACCAGGAACTGGCAAGCCAGATCGCGCTGAGCAACATGTCGCCTTACCTGCTGGCGGTGCCGATCCTGGCCGTGTTGCTGCTGCTGGCCATCCGCCGGGGGCTCAAACCCTTGCATGCCCTGGCAGCCGACCTTTCCGCGCGCGACCCGCAACGCCTCGACGAACTGCCGGAAGCCGGGTTGCCGAGGGAACTCCGGCCGCCTGTCCGCGCCATGAACCAGCTTTTCGGACGCATTCGCATGGCCATGGACAAGGAGCGCCGTTTCACCAGCGATGCGGCCCACGAACTGCGCACGCCGATCGCGGCCCTGCGCGCCCAGCTGCAGGTGGCCGAGCGCACGCCGGACCCGGAAGAACGGCAGGCGGCCATCGCCAAGGCCCTGCGCGGAACCGGCCGAATGACGCATCTGGTGGCGCAGCTGCTGGCCCTCGCCAGGCTGGAGGCGGAGACCGCCGACAAGCCGGATGCGAACGTGAACCTCGATGACCTGCTTCATGAGGTGGTTGCCGGGCTGGCGCCCCAGGCCGAGTCCAGGGGCATCCAGGTAAAGATCGACACTGAACCGGACTGCGTGCTGGCCGGCAATGCCGAACTGCTGCGGGTATTGCTGCGCAACCTGATCGACAACGCCATTCGCTACGTGCCCGACGCCGGCAGAGTGCGGGCGGGCCTGGCCCGGGAGGGCGGACGCGTGGTGTTGACGGTGGCGGACAATGGCCCCGGCGTGGCGGTGGCGGAGCGGGATATGCTCGGCCAGCGCTTTCATCGCTTTGGCAACCAAGCTGTCGAGGGCGTCGGCCTCGGCTTGTCCATCGCGCGACGCATCGCGGAACTGCATGGCGCCGAACTGACCTTCGGCGAGGGCCTGGAAGGCAGGGGGCTCGGCGTCAGGGTGCGCTTCCCGGCCAACGGTTGAGGCGGGCGTCACCCGCATGGCGGAATGAACCAAGGCCGACACGCTCAATCGTCGTCCTCCTCGCCGCCTTCTTTTCTGAACCTTCCAAATTCACCGCGAATGTCATCCTCGTTTGCGTTGCGGTGGCACTCGACGCAATTCTTGAAATCGCGAACGCCTTCCTCGATGTGCTCGCGGCGGATGTCGCCTGGCGTGTGCTCATGGCAGCCGTAACAGGTATAGCGCCGATAATCGTTGCGCACATGGCAGACCACGCAGCGGGTCGTGTGGTCGCGGTCGAGCGCGAAATACTTGTCGTGATCGAAGGTCGCGGGCGTCCACTTCTCCTGGCTGTGACACTGGCTGCAGGTTCCGCTGATCTGTTCGTGCAGCGGATCGACGGGCGCCTTGTGACACGACTGGCACTGATCAAGCGTCGCCTTCTGCAACAGGGCGTGCTTGAACTGTCCACGTTGCCGGTAGCGTTTTACCCCTGAGTGATCGCTATGGCAGACCACGCAGTCCTGGCTGGTCAGCTCCTGGTGGAACGGCACGGAGGTGAGCGGCTTTTTGATGGGCAGGCCTGCTGTCGTCAGACGCCCGATCTGTTCCGTCTCATGGCAGGAAATGCAGCGTTTCGACTTCGCTCCGAGCAAAGGTGCATGGCAGGCAAAGCAATCCGTCTCCAGTTTCGCGTGGCCGGGAATCAGCTTGCCCGGACTAACCATCAGGTGCGGCCAGGCGAACGCCAGAACCGCGATCACGATCAGGTTGACGGCCAGAATGATCTTGAGGATTCGGCTCATACCCAGCCCCAGAACAGGAAGATGCTGATGATGTGGCCCAGCGACAGCACCGCAAAAACGATGAAGATCGGAATATGCACCTTCCGCCATTTGGCCATGGCATCGAGTGTCACCGCATTCCAGAATACGGCCCGTTCCACCTCGGGACGCGACAGGCCCCCCAGCTGATATTGCTCACGCTGCGCCTGCACGTAGCTGCGCGACCGGGCAAGCAGCAGCTTGCCGACCATGCCGCTGATCACATTCACCCCCATGGCGACGGTGGCCAGCCAGGGCAGGATGGCATTGAAATGCACGCCGGCATGGAGCAGCACCATCAAAGACCCAAGCCAGGTGCCGATCTCGTGCAGGGTCAGCAGGGTTTTCGGATTGCCCGCCGTGATGAACTTGCGCTTGCGCAGCGAATAAACCAGCGAGCCGATGATCAGCAGCGTGCCTGGGATGCCGAGATAGCGGCCGATCCAGACGAGATTCAGGCGATGCAGCAGGTAATCGCCGGCCAGGGTGCCCGCGGCGAGCAGACCCAGCAGCACGGTGAAGGGCAGAATATATTGGCGCCAGAGCGAGGATGTCATCTATGCCTCCAGGGTCACACTCGTGCGGGGAACGCCAACACAGAGCAGGCAGCTGCCTGGCTCGGGATCGAAATCCGGCGGCTCACGGTAGGATACCTCGCCGGTCCGGATCGCCGTTTGGCAGGTCCCGCAGCTTCCCGCCCGGCAGCCGGAATTGGCGGCGATGCCATTGGCCTCGGCGAATTCGAGCAGGTTGCCTGCATCGGACCGCCACGGCACCTGTTTGCCCGACCTGGCGAAGGTCACGACGATGCCGCTGTCCGCCGCTTCGGCAACCGGGGCCGTCTGGGCCTGCTTGCGCTTGATCGATGCCGGCCCGAACGCCTCGAAGTGGATGTGCGAATCCGGCACCCCCCACGCCTCCAGCGCCGGCACCAGGCTTTCCATCATCGGGGTGGGGCCGCAGATGTAAAAGTGATAGGGCTTGAATGGCAGCTGCATGCGCAACAGGCCGACATCGATGCGGCCCCGGTGGTGGTAATCGCGCCCAGCGACCTCTTCCGGCAGCGGATTGCTGAAGCACAGCCGCAGATGAAAATTCGGATGTTCGGCTGCCAGTGCTTCGAGATGGGCCTTCATCACCAGCTCCCGGCCATCGCGCACCCCATAGAACAGCCATAGCTCGCGTCCCGGCTGGTTGGCCAGGCACCAGTTCAGCATGCTCAGCATCGGCGTGATGCCGATGCCACCGGCGACCAGCACCACCGGGGTATCGCCGCGGTCGATGTGAAAGTGACCGGACGGTGCACGTACCTGCAAAAGCGTGCCGGCCGTAACCCGGTCATGGAAGTAGTTCGATGAACGCCCCGGCGGAAAATCGCTGCCCAGGGGGGCAGGCACCCGCTTGATCGTTACGCGGTAGGAATCGGGGCAGGGCGCATCCGACAGCGAATAGCAGCGGATGATCTGCTCGCTGTCTCCCGTTGACGCAGGAGCGTCGAGGCGAAACGTCAGAAATTGTCCTGGCAGGAATGGGGGCAACGGCTGCCCGTCTTCGGGCACAAGGTGGAACGAGCAGACCGAGCGCGCGGCATCCTCGACGACCTTGCGCTCGACCCTGAATGTCCGGAAATCCTGCCTGGGGCCAACGCCGATTTCTTCGGGCGCCCGGAGTGCGTCCTCCCCTGCGGGCACGTGCAACGCCGGCCCACGACTGCGCAAGGCCAGGTAATCCAGCCAATGGCGCCAGAAGGTGATGCCGAGCCACAGCGCCAGCTGCAGCACGATACCGAATGCGATCCAAAGCAATAGGGAGAGCGAGGTCATGTTTCAGCCTACAACAACCTAAGACAGGCTTGCGGGGGATTTCTTCTGCAAGGTCGACTTTCCGTGGGATGGCCGCGTCCGCATTTCAGTCGTCATCGTCGTCGCGATGCTCTTTTTTCGGTATCGGTTTGTCACCAAAGGCGGCCTGATACACCTCGGCCGTCGAGAAACGACATTCCGGCTGTGCGTCCAGCTTTTCCAGCATGGTGGTGTCCGGCTTGGGCAGCACGCCCGTTTGCGCCTTGATTTGCAGCCTGATTTGTTCGCAGGACTCGACTTGGGGGGATGCGGCATTGGCATTGACGGCTAACAGCCCGAGCAATCCGATGACCGGGAAGTAGTGTTTTTTGTATTTGAGCATTAGAGGCTCCGGCTTGGGGGTGACAAACATCACTTTGCCGGAGCCGACCTGAACAGATGTTGAATCCGCTGTTCATCTTGCATTCATCGCATACGCTGGCGCGCCCTCCGCACATAACCGGGCAATGCCAAAGAGACTGGGCTTTGCAGCCCAAGCTGCACGGGTTGGTGGAACGATCCGGCTTACAGGTCTTCGCGCCGCAGCATGAACACGAACTGGTCGCCGCTTTCGGTGTCGAGCCAGGTGAAGGGCAGGGCGGGGTAGGCGGCTTCGAGGACGTCGCGGTTGTGGCCGATTTCGACCACCAGCAGGCCGCCGGGGTTGAGATGGGACTTGGCCTGAGCGAGAATTTGCCGCGTGGCATCCAGGCCGTCCTCGCCCGAGCCCAGCGCCAGCGCTGGCTCCGCCAGATATTCCGGCGGCAGCGCCGCCACCGATTCGGCATTCACGTAGGGCGGGTTGCTGAGGATGACGTCGTAGGTGCGGCCGTCCAGCGCCGCGAACAGGTCCGACTCGATCAGCTCGATGCGGTCCGCGAGGCCGTACTCGGCGACGTTTTTCGCGGCGACTTCCAGCGCATCGGCCGACAAATCCACCGCATCGACTTCGGCGTTGGGGAAGGCCAGTGCCGCCAGGATGGCGAGGCAGCCCGATCCGGTGCACAGGTCCAGCGCGCGCGTGACTTCGTCCGGCGCTTCAACCCACGGCGCCAGCTGCTCTCGCAGCAGTTCGGCGATGAAGGAACGCGGCACGATCACCCGTTCGTCGACATAGAAACGGTGCTCGCCCAGCCAGGCCTCGCGGGTGAGATATGCCGCCGGCAGGCGCTCACGCACCCGGCGCTCGAGCACCGCCTGAACCTCCTCCGATTCGCCATGCGTCAGGCTGGCGTCGAGGAAGGGCTCCAGCCGGTCGAGCGGCAGATGCAGGGTATGCAGGATCAGATAAGCGGCTTCGTCGAAGGCATTGTCCGAGCCGTGGCCGAAAAACAGCCTGGATTCGTTGAAGCGCGACACCGCGAAACGCAGCCAGTCGCGAACGGTGATGAGAGATTCGGTGTCGTCGAAGTGTTTCATTTAAGTTTTCAAAAAATTGATCCGCGAAGGCACGCGAAGTAAAACGTAGGGTGCACTCCGTGCACCGATTGACGCCCGAAGGTGCACGGAGTGCACCCTACCCAAAGCATCTCGCCCGAATGAACAATCCGGGGTAAACACGGATAAAAAAACGGTTTATCCGATTTCACCCCAGCAGCTTTTCCAGCGTCTTCCGGTAAATCGCCGCCAGCTGCCCGATGTTCTCCACCGCGATGTGTTCGTTGATCTTGTGGATGCTGGTGTTGAGCGGGCCGAATTCGACCACCTCGCGGCAGACGTCGGCGATGAAGCGGCCGTCCGAGGTGCCGCCGGAGGTCGACAGCTCGGGGGTGAGGCCGGTGACTTCGCGGATCGCTTCGGAAAGCGTGTCGCACAGCGGGCCGCGCGGGGTGAGGAAGGGCTTGCCCGAGAGATGCCAGTCGATTTCGTAATCGAGGCCGTGGCTGTCGAGGATTTCGTTCATCGCGTCCATCAGGCCTTCCGCGGTGCTGGCGGTGGAAAAGCGGAAATTGAACTGGATCTCGACCACGCCGGGAATGACGTTGCTGGCGCCGGTGCCGCCATGGATACTGGAAATCTGCCAGGTGGTCGGCGGGAACCAGGCATTGCCCTCGTCCCACATGGTGTCGGCGAGTTCGGCGATTGCCGGCGCGGCGAGATGGATGGGATTCTTGGCCAGATGCGGATAGGCGATATGGCCCTGCACGCCCTTGACGCGCAGCGTTCCGGACAGAGAACCGCGCCGCCCATTCTTGATGGCATCGCCGAATTCGGCGGCGCTGGTGGGTTCGCCGACGATGCAGTAGTCGAGCGTCTCGCCGCGCGCCTTCAGGGCTTCCACCACTTTCACCGTGCCGTCGGTGGCGGGGCCTTCCTCGTCCGAGGTGATGAGAAACGCGATCGAACCGGGGTGATCGGGGTGCGCGGCGACGAAGCGTTCGGTGGCGGTGACGAAGGCCGCATTCGAGGTTTTCATGTCGGCGGCGCCGCGCGCATAGAGCTGGCCGTCGCGCACGGTCGGCTCGAACGGATCGGACAGCCACTGGTCGAGCGGGCCGGTCGACACCACGTCGGTGTGGCCGGCGAAACAGACCGCCGGGGAAGCCGTGCCCTTGCGCGCCCACAGGTTGTCGACGCCGTTGTGGTGATGGCGCTCGATGTGGAAACCGAGCTTTTGCAGGCGCGCGGCGATCAGGTCCTGGCAACCGGCATCGTCGGGCGTCAGCGAGCGGCGCTTGAGCAGTTCGACTGCCAGCGCGAGGGTCTCATTGGCGAGGATTGCGTCCTCGGGCGTTTCATTGGCCATGCCGGGTCATTCTCCAAAAATGGCTTGATAGTGGTCTTCGGCAAAGCCGAGATGATAACGGCCGTCGCGCTCCAGCACCGGCCGTTTGATCACGCTGGGCTGCGAAATCATGAATGCAATCGCGCTGGCCTCGTCGGTGACGGCGGCCTTTTCCGCATCCGGCAGCTTGCGCCAGGTGGTGCCGCGCATGTTGAGCAGCGCCTGCCAGCCGGTTTGCGCCGCGACCTTGCGCAGCCACGCGGCGTCGACGCCCTGTTTTTTGAAGTCGTGGAAGGTGACCTCAAGCGCGTGCCCGGCGAGCCAGGCGCGCGCTTTCTTCACCGTGGTGCAGTTGGGAATGCCGTAGAGCTTCATGCCGTTCGGTCGTCCGCGCCTGAATCCGCTGCGCATGGACGTAAAATCAGGAAAACAAGCCGCGATTCTAACCGACCTGATGCCCCACGCCGTTCATTCCCACTCCGCGCCACCGCCGCCCGGCGAACCCAGCCTGCGCTCCATCAGCCATCTGTTTCCTTACCTGTGGGAATTCCGCGGCCGTGTGCTGCTGTCGCTGGCGCTGCTGGTCGGCGCCAAGCTGGCCTCGGTGGCGGTGCCGCTGGTGCTGAAGGAAATCATCGACGCGCTCGACCAGCCGCGCCCGGAACTGGTGCTGCCGCTGGCCCTTATTCTCGGCTACGGCCTGTTGCGTTTTGCCAGCGCCACCTTTTCCGACCTGCGCGATGTGATCTTCGCCAAGGTCACGCAACGCGCGATGCGTCGCATCAGCATGGCGGTGCTGCAGCACCTGCACGCGCTGTCGCTGCGTTTTCACCTGGAGCGCCAGACCGGCGGCATCACCCGCGACATCGAGCGCGGCGCCAGGGCGGTGTCGAGCCTGGTCGGTTTCCTGCTGTTTCGCATCACGCCGACCATTCTGGAAATCCTGATGGTCGCGGGCATCCTGTTCGTCAGGCTCGACTGGGTGTTCGGGCTGATCACACTGATCACCCTGGCTGCCTACATCGGCTTCACCATCACCATCACCGAATGGCGCACCCAGTTCGTGCGCCGCGCCAACACGCTCGATTCCGAGGCCTATGGCCGCGCCATCGACAGCCTGCTGAACTACGAGACGGTCAAATATTTCGGCAACGAGAAATATGAAGCCGAGCGCTACGACAACAGCCTCGTCGAATGGGAGCGGATGGCGCTCAAATCGCAGCGCTCGCTGGGGATGCTCAATGCGGCGCAGGCCGGCGTCATCGCCATCGGCGTGACGCTGATGGTGCTGCGCGCCGCCGCCGGCGTGGTCGACGGCACGCTGACCCTGGGCGACCTGGTGATGGTCAACGCCTTCCTGCTGCAGATGTTCCAGCCGCTGAATTTTCTCGGCGTAATGTACCGCCAGATCAAGGAATCGATCACCGACGTCGAGCGCATGTTTGCGTTGCTGAAGCGGCCGCGCGAGGTCGAGGACGCGCAGGATGCGCGGCCGCTCGTGGTGGCGGCCGGCGCGGTGAAATTCGAGCATGTGAGCTTTGCCTACAATCCCGACCGCCCGATCCTGCACGACGTCAGCTTCGCCATTCCGGCCGGCAAGACGCTGGCCGTGGTGGGGTCGAGCGGGGCCGGCAAGTCGACCCTGGCCCGCCTGCTGTTCCGCTTCTACGACGTCGGCGCCGGCAGCATCGCCATCGACGGCCAGGACATCCGCCAGGTCACGCAGGACAGCCTGCGCGCCGCCATCGGCGTGGTGCCGCAGGACACCGTGCTGTTCAACGACAGCATCTACTACAACATCGCCTACGGCCGCCCCGGCGCCGCCCGCGACGAGGTGATCGAGGCCGCCCGCGCCGCGCACATCCTGGACTTCATCGAAAGCCTGCCGCGGGGCTGGGACACCGTGGTGGGCGAGCGCGGCCTCAAGCTGTCGGGCGGCGAGAAGCAGCGCGTCGCCATCGCGCGCACCCTGCTGAAAAACCCCGCCATCCTGATACTGGACGAGGCCACCTCCGCGCTCGACACCAAGACCGAAAAAGCCATCCAGGCCGAACTGCTGGAAATCGCCCGCGACCGCACCACCCTCATCATCGCCCACCGCCTGTCGACCGTGGACGAAGCCGACGAGATCCTGGTGATGGAAAACGGCCGCATCGTCGAGCGCGGCCGCCATCCCGAACTGCTGGCGAAGAATGGCGTGTACGCCCACATGTGGGCGCTGCAGCAGCAGGCCGAGGAGGGCGGCGGTAAATAAAGCAGGTTTTCCGCAGAGGGGCGGCGCATCCCTTGTGGCGGGTTCAGGCGCCGAACAAGGCGAAGTCCTCGACCTTTGCCAGCCCGCGTGCGTAGTCGACATGCCAGCCTGCCCGCACCGGCATGGTCGCGTAGAGCTCGCGCCGCCGGGCCTCCAGAAGTTGCCTGGTACGTCCCATGAAATCGGCGGCGCAATAGATCCGGCGGCCCACCTCGGATGAAAGGCTTTCCAGCCAGTCCAGTCCTTCCAGCGAGCGCATCAGGTGATGGTCGAGGATGAGGGTGCCGACCCCCGCGGCCAGGCGCCGGGCGTTGGCCCGGGCGCGGGCGCGCTGTCCGGCATCGAGTCCGCCGAGGTACAGGGGCGGACCGGCGGCCAGAACCCAATGCGGCGCCCAGTCGAGGATATGGTCGATGGTTGCCGTCTCCAGCAGTTGGATGTCGGAGGCGTGCACGAAGACGCGACCGCCCAGGTCGACGCGGGTCAGCATCACGCTGCCGAAAGGCAAGCCGCCGATTCCGTGGGGCACCGCATGGGAGAAGCGCAGGGGGCCGTCGGCGAGCCCCTCCGCCACCTGGAAATGCGGTCCCAGCAGATCCATCAGGTCGCGGGCGCGAGCCTGGCTGGTATGGCTCTGGCCTGCGGGAGACAGGCTCCAGACGCGCAGGGTTTTGATGCATGGCGGCAAGTCCATGAAACCGAGCTGGTAGGGGTTCGGCAGGGGCACATGGTCGCCGTGACGCCGCCGCAGATCACGTCGTGCATGGCGTGCGCCCCGCAATCCGCTAGGGCCAGCGCCTCGGGAACGCAGCTGATTTTGGCCATGAGGGCGCGCGCTTCCTTCACGGTGTCTTCGTCGAGCCCCAGGCGCTGCGCCACGTCGGCGAAGTCATGCGCCAGAATGGCCGTTCCCTCCAGGCCAACGCCCTTGGTGACCAGCACCCGGTCGCTGACCCGCGCCCCTTTCGTGCGCACCGGCCGGCGTCCTGCCGCCACCCCGAGCGCAGTCACGGCGACGAGCGGGCGGGACAGCCCGGCGGAATAGCCGGTATGCCCACCGATGATGGACACCCCCAGCTCGTCGGCGGCGCGGCGCGCATCGCCCATGATCTCGCCCAGCAGCGCGTCGTCCTCGGGCCGCGGCACCAGCACGAGCGGCAGGATCCAGCGCGGCGGGATGCCGGTGGCGGCGATGTCGTTGCAGGTCACGTGCACCGCCAGCCAGCCGATCTCCTTCACCGCGCCGACGATGGGGTCCAGGTGCGAGGCGAGGATGTCGCCGCCGACCCGGGTCAATGCGGCATCCTCGCCGAAGACCGCACCCAGGATGACATCCGGGTCCTCGCTGCGGGTGTGGGCGAAGACGCGCCGGTTGAGCACGTCGAGGGAGAACTTGGACATCGGGCTAATCCCTCACCGCACAATGATTCAGCTTGTGCATGATTGCTCCTGATTCGAATGATCCGCTACGCAGCTTTCGGCTTTTGAGTATAGATTTCATTCTGTGATGCCCTGATCGAGAAAATCGATATGCCTGTTGTTGCCAAGCCTGCCACCGAGTGGATGCAGTATCGCGGGGAATACTTTCGCGGACTGCACAATCAATGAACCCCGGCAAGACGACTCCAGATACGAACGCGCCCGCCGCCAGGCAGGCGCTTGTCAGGTCGTTGCGGGGCTTCGTGCAGATGCTGCCAATCCTGCTGGGGATGCTGCTGTTGACCAGCCTGATCTTCGCGTGGCTGCCCAGCTCCAGCCTGCGGGCCCTGTTTGGCAGCCATCCTTCCCTTGATGTACTGCTGGGCGCAGCCATCGGCAGCGTCGCCATGGGCCACCCGCTGGCGGGCTACATTCTCGGTGGCGAACTGCTGGCGGGTGGCGTCAGCCTGATCGCGGTGACCGCGCTGATCGTCAGCTGGGTCACCGTGGGCGTCGTGCAGTTTCCGGCCGAGGCGCTCCTGCTGGGCAGGCGCTTCGCACTCATCCGCAACCTGCTGTGCTTCTTTTCCGCCATCGCCATCGCCTGGCTGACGGTGGGCGTGATGCGGCTGCTGGCCTGATCCCATGCAAGGCAAGCGGAAATACGGCGGCTGGCTGTTCCTGGCGGGGGTGATCCTGGCGCATGGCGCGACGGCCCTCGTCGAGCCGGATCTCGCGCAACAGGCGCTGGCGTCTTTCGTGGCCATGCTCGGCGAGGTCGCCCCGGTGCTGGTGCTGGTGTTTGTCCTGATGTTCCTGGTCGAGCGCTTTCTCACCCCCGCGCGCACCCGGGCCTGGCTGGGGCGTGAGTCGGGGCTACGCGGCTGGCTGCTCGCGCTGGCCGCAGGCGTGATCTCCACCGGACCGGTCTACACCTGGTACGCATTGCTGGCCGAGCTGCGCGACAAAGGCATGCGCACCGCCCTGGTGGCCGTGGTGCTCTATGCCCGCGCCATCAAGCTGCCGCTGCTGCCCCTGGTGGCGCATTACTTCGGGCTGCGCTACATGCTGGTGCTGTCGCTGCTCATCGCCGTTTTTTCGATCGTGAACGGCCTCGTTATGGAGCGGCTGCTGCGCCAGCCGGAAGCCGAATAACGCCACGCCCCTTTCTCTGGACCAACTGCCGAAAGACGCGACTGCCGTGGTACGGCAGCTGCACGGCGGGGGCGAACTGGTCCACCGGCTCGCCGCCATGGGGTTGACCGTGGGTGCACGGCTGGTGGTGCTGCAGAACACCGGCCACGGCCCGATGCTGGTGAGCGTGCGCGACACCCGCATCGCGCTGGGACGCGGCGAAGCCATCAAGGTCCTGGTGGAGAAAACGCCGGCATGAATCCGTCCACCGGCGAACCCAGGCCCATGCTCATCGGCCTCGCCGGCCAGCCCAACGTCGGAAAGTCCACCGTTTTCAATCTGCTCACCGGCCTGAGCCAGCACGTCGGCAACTGGCCCGGCAAGACGGTGGAGCGGCGGGAAGGGGCCTTCCTGCATGAGGATTCTCACGTGCGCGTGGTCGACCTGCCCGGCACCTACAGCCTCACCGCCAACTCGCCGGAGGAGCGCATCGCCCGCGACTTCATCCTGCACGAACACCCCGATGTAATCGTCATGATCGCGGATGCCGCGGCGCTGGAACGCAACCTCTACCTGCTCGCCGAACTGTTGCTGTTGCCGGCGCCGGTGGTGCTTGGCCTCAACATGATGGACGTCGCCCGTGCCGAGGGCATCGAGATCGAGCCCCACGTGCTCGCCGCCGCCCTGGGGCTGCCCGTCATCCCCATGGAGGCGAGCCGGGCGCGCGGCGTGGCGGAACTGGCGAGCGAGGCGGTGCGCCTGGCCCGCGAGCCGGCGGCCTTCTCACCTTCGCGGCCCGAAATTGGCGAACCGCACCGCGCGATGCTCGCCAGCATGCGGGCGAGCCTGGGCGAGCAGGTGCCGCTTCCCTACCAGACCCAGTGGGTGGCGATGAAGCTGCTGGAAGGCGACCGTGAAGTCACCGCGCTTGCCCGGGCCTGGCTTGCCGACGAGGCCTGGGAGAAGATCGCGGCGATTCTTGCCGCCCACGAGGATGCCGTGGCCGACATCGCCGCCGGCCGTTACGAATGGATCGGCCGCATGGTGCGCGCGGCGGTAAAACGGCCGCGCCTCGGCCAGGTGAGCCTCACCGACCGACTCGACCGCTACGCCCTGCACCCGTTCTGGGGCCTGCTGATCCTGCTTGCCGCGTTCACCCTGGTATTCGCCCTCACTTTCCAGATCGCCGCGCCGGCCCAGGCGTGGCTCGACACGGCGGTGGTGGAGGCGCTGCGCGCCTGGGTCACCGAAGCGCTCGCGGGTTCGCCGCCCTGGCTCACCGGACTGCTCGCCGACGGGGTGGTGGGCGGCGCCGGCATCGTGCTCACCTTCCTGCCCATCCTGCTGATGTTCTTCATCGCCCTCGGCCTGCTGGAAGACACCGGCTACTTCGCGCGCGCAGGCTATGTGATGGACCGCTTCATGCATCACCTCGGCCTGCACGGCAAGAGCTTCATGCCGCTGGCCCTGGGCTTCGGTTGCAACGTGCCCGCAGTGATGGGCGCGCGGGTGATCGAGTCGCGGAGCGGGCGGCTGCTCACCATCCTGCTCGCCCCCCTGGTGCCGTGCAGCGCACGCTTGCTGGTGCTGGCCTTCCTTGCCGCGGCCTTCTTCCATGAGCAGGCCCTGTTCGTGGCGATCGGCTTCGTGATCGCCAACCTCGTCGTACTCGCGATCACCGGTGTCGTGCTCAGCCGCACGCTGTTCCGCGGCGAGCACATGGCCTTCATCATGGAACTGCCGCTCTACCACACCCCCAATGCGCGCAGCATCGCCCGCTTCGCCTGGGCCAACACATGGTCCTTCCTGCGCAAGGCAGGCAGCCTGATCCTCTTCATCTCGGTGCTGATCTGGGCCTTGAGCTATTTTCCGGGAACGGGCCTGGAAGACAGCTACCTGGCGCGCTTCGGGCACGGCCTCGCGCCCCTCGGAAATGCGCTCGGACTCGACTGGCGCCTGCTGGTGGCGCTGCTCGCCAGCTTCGTCGTCAAGGAAAATGCCATCGCCGCGCTGGGCATCCTCTACGGCTCGGCTCAGGGTGCAGGCCTCGCCGACACCCTCGCCGCAACCGTTCCGCCCGCTTCGGCCTTGTCCTTCATCGCCGCCACCATGCTGTTCATCCCCTGCGCCGCCACCATCGCCGTCATGCGCCAGGAAACCGGCAGCTGGGGCTGGACGCTGTTCGGCGTGGCGCTGCTGCTGGTCATCGCCCTGGGCGCGGCGGCGCTGGTCTATCAGGCCTGCCGCCTGCTGGGTTTCGGCTTGGGCTAGCTGCGATTACTGGAGTGACAGCGTGGATGGCATGAATTGCCGTAAGGCGGCAACCGGCCAAGTGCGGAATGTCCCAATTGTCTCTTGTTCGGCCAGAGCCGCCAGTAGCCTTAGTGTGATTAAACGGCAGGTGTCACGTGCTTTGCGGACGCTGAAAACGAACTCAGACTGAATGGCCGCTTGGAAGGTTGGTAAGAGGGGGTAACCAACTCGGAGGGGCCAAACACAGTTAGCCGGAGCAGATTGTCTTTAATCAAGGCCATCGTCGCGGATTTTGCGATGTCGCCGACGTCGGGATCGACGCCAGCCCGCGCACCTTTGGGGGATAGTTTTTGCGGCAAGTACGCGATCTTTTTTGTGGACGCGTAGTCTCCAATTCCAGCGTTATCTCCAGCAAGGGGACGAAGTCCTTGGTCGTCGGGGTATCGATCCAAGCTGCGGTCATCGATTTGCCGTTGATCGTAAAACGAATTGCATGGTATTGGCCTTCGGACTTGATGCTGCGGATGAGGGTTGTGCGAGGCTTGCCTATGTGCGAACGCGGCGCGTCTCATCCGATAAATACTGATTAACAGACCTGTCGGAGCATGCCGATACTGTCGTAAGTGTCGTTCTGACAAAACGCGGGCTTGCGCCGGCAACCGAGATGTGCAGCCGCGAATAATAAGGTTGCCATGTGACGCGAATAGAAAACCTCCGCATTGAGAACTGCCTACTTTCGCTGCTCGTTTTCTCGGCTGACAAATTTCCCTTGAAAATAAATTTTCCACTCCTATGGTGTATGAATTGAGTTGCGCTATGTGACCGGCAGAGTGTCGCAAGAAGGCCGATAAACCACACTGTGCGTCACCGGCTTTCGGGCGTTGCTCCATTCAGACGAGAGCTGATCAACCCATGTTCATGCAGGGGATTGACCAGACCCATCACCAGCCGCCGAGTCCACGCGCGGCCAGCGCTGTCTTGTCCAGCGACACCTGCTCGTGTTCGTATTTTTAAGCCCTGAGGAGACCTGAGCCCATGATCGCTAGCAACCCCTTCGCCGAACTCGCCGCCCTCATACCCCCGGCTGCCATGCAGGCATACGTCGTGCTGATGCTCCTACTGGTGGTGGCCGGGACGATACTCGACATGCGTCACAAGAAAAGCGCCCAGTACTTTTTCGAGAATGCCAGGAAGGCCAAAAAGAACGCGACGCGCACGCTAGGTACCGGTGAAAAAAGCGCACTGGCCTTGAAGACTGTTGCCAAGGAGGTGCTGACCTCGGGCGAATTCGGCAATCCAAAGCGCCGCATTTCGCACCTCTTCACCATGTACGGCTTCATCATTTTTGTCGTCACCACAGTGATACTGATCTTTGCCTATCCAACCCCGGAAGATTCGGCACCGACCATCCTGCCGCTACTTTGGCACTTGGGCGCGGCCATGCTGTGCTTGGGCGGTTACTGGTTCTGGTTCAGCATCCGTGTCGACGTCGCCAGCGAGGGCGTCAAGTGGTATCAACTGAACGGACGCGGCGACCTGTTCATCATCGGCCTGCTTGGCATGGCCACCTTCGCGCTGCTCTGGTCTTTCACCATGGGACTCGGCGCGCTGAACATGCTGTTCCTCGTGTTGTTCGTCGCCTTCAGCACCCTGCTCTTCGGCTCGGTGTACTGGTCCAAATTCGCGCACATGTTCTTCAAGCCTGCGGCCGCGTTCCAGAAGCGCGTCATCAAGGCGGATGGCTCGAGGGAAAGCATGCCCGCAATCTACGATTTGTCGGATCCTGAAGTGCAGGCGAGGTTTCCGGATATCCCGACCTACATGGGCGCCAAGCCGCCCAACATGGGATTGGGAATCAAGCGTGAAGCGCCCAACCATTTTTAACAGGCCGATCAATCCAGCAGAATCGAGAGGAACACCATGCCTACCTTTGTGTACATGACGCGTTGCGATGGCTGCGGATACTGCGTTGATATCTGTCCGTCAGACATCATGCACATCGATAAAGTCACACGGCGCGCCTACAACATCGAGCCGAACATGTGCTGGGAGTGCTACTCGTGCGTCAAGGCCTGCCCGCAGGACGCGATCGACGTGCGCGGCTACGCCGACTTCGCCCCGCTGGGCCATTCGGTGCGCGTCCGCCGCGACGAGGAAAAAGGCGTCATTGCCTGGCGCATAAAGTTCCGCAACGGCGAAAAAGACATGGAGCTGCTGGCGCCGATCACGACCAAGCCCTGGGGCAAGCACATCCCGCAACTCTCCGACGTGCCCGCGCCGAGCCAGGCGATGCGCGACAGCCAGCTGCTGTTCAACGAGCCCAAATACATCCGCATGGACGAGGGCGGTCTGCACACGCTGGAATCGAACGGTCTCGTGATGAAGGAAGGGGTGTACTACTGATGGCTTACAACACGGTGGTCGAAGACAACATCGACATCCTTGTCGTGGGCGCGGGCCTGGGCGGCACGGGTGCCGCGTGGGAAGCGCGCTACTGGGGACAGAGCAAGAAGATCGTCATCGCCGAAAAGGCCAACATCGACCGTTCGGGCGCGGTGGCCCAGGGCCTCTACGCGATCAACTGCTACATGGGCACGCGTTGGGGCGAGAACAAGCCTGAAGATCACGTCCGTTACGCGCGCATGGACCTGATGGGGATGGTGCGCGAAGACCTGCTGTTCGACATGGCGCGTCATGTCGATTCCGCCGTTCACCAGTTCGAGGAGTGGGGCCTGCCGATCATGCGCGACCCCAAGACCGGCCACTACCAGCGCGAGGGGCGTTGGCAGATCATGATCCACGGCGAATCCTACAAGCCCATCGTCGCCGAGGCCGCCAAGAAATCTGCCGACAAGGTCTACAACCGGATCTGCGTCACCCATCTGCTGATGGATGACGCCAAGGAGAATCGCGTGGCCGGTGCGGTCGGCTTCAACGTTCGTACCGGCGATTACCACGTCTTCAAGTCGAAGACGGTCATCGTCGGCGCGGGCGGCGCCTCCAACATCTTCAAGCCGCGCTCGGTCGGTGAGGGCGCGGGCCGCGTCTGGTATGCGCCGTGGTCGTCGGGCTCGGCCTACGGCCTGATGATCCAGGCGGGCGCGAAAATGACCCAGATGGAAAACCGCATCGTGCTGGCGCGATTCAAGGACGGTTACGGTCCGGTGGGGGCTTACTTCCTGCACCTCAAGACCTACACGCAGAACTGCAATGGCGAAGAGTACGAGTCGAAGTGGTTCCCGGCGCTGACCGAAATGGTCGGCAAGGAATATCTGGACACCGAAGGCCAGCACTTGTCCCACAAACCCATCCCGACCTGTCTGCGCAACCACGCATTTATTTCCGAGGTGAACGCCGGTCGTGGGCCTATCCACATGGTGACGATGGAGGCGTTCCAGGATCCGCACCTCGAGGAGATCGGCTGGCACAACTTCCTCGGCATGACCGTGGGTCAGGCCGTGCTGTGGGCGGCGACCGATGTCAATCCGAAGTATGAAAACCCCGAGCTGACCACCTCCGAGCCGTACGTGATGGGCTCGCACGCGACCGGTTGCGGCGCCTGGTGTTCAGGCCCCGAGGACGTGTCCCCTCCGGAATACTACTGGGGCTACAACCGCATGACCACGGTCGAAGGCCTGTTCGGCGCGGGCGATGCCGTCGGCGGGACACCGCACGCGTTCTCGTCGGGCTCGTTCACCGAAGGCCGTCTGGCCGCCAAGGCGGCGTGCAAATACATCGACGACGGCAAGGCCGAAGGCATCCAGGTGACCGACGCGCAGATCCACCGCCGCGGCGAGGAAATCTTCAAGCCGATGGAGCATTACCGGATCTACCGCAACGAAATCACCGCGGGCAGCGTCAACCCGAACTACATCAACCCCCGACAGGGTCTGGACCGTCTGCAGAAGTTGATGGACGAGTACTGTGCCGGAGCAACGGTCAACTACATGACCAACGACAAGCTGCTGCAGATCGGCCTGAAAAAACTCAAGATCATGGAAGAAGACCTCGAGAAGATCGCCGCCGAGGACATCCATGAACTGCTGCGCGCCTGGGAACTGAAGCATCGCCATCTCACCTCCGAAGCGGTCATGCAACACACCCTGTTCCGCAAGGAAACCCGCTGGCCGGGCTACTACTACCGCGGAGATGCGATGAAGCTCGACGACGCGAACTGGCACGTCCTCACGGTATCGCGTCGCGACCCCGTGACCGGCGAATACACCATGGAAAAGGCCCCGTGCTACCACTTGGTTGGCAAGGACGAGTAGGCGCAGCCCGGTGGCGCACCGAGCACCCGCACCTTGCGTGCGTAGTTTTTCAGCGACCCCATCAGGAATTACCCATGACCACTTCTGTCGTTCAGGCCACCCCCAAGACCACCATGAACATCGTCGAGCACAGCGACGAAGCGATCCTGGAGTTCGCCCACCCCATGTGGCGCGACCTGATCAAATACTCCAACAAGGGGCTGTACGGAAAATTCATCCGCAAGTTCTCCTACGATCTGCTGTTCGGCCTCAATGAAGTCGAAGTCGGCAAGCAGTTCGCCAACAGCGA
This sequence comes from Thiobacillus sp., assembly GCA_021166845.1. Lineage (GTDB taxonomy): Bacteria > Pseudomonadota > Gammaproteobacteria > Burkholderiales > Thiobacillaceae > Thiobacillus. The sequence continues at coordinate 62,429 of JAJPEP010000053.1, read as the reverse complement.
ACTGACCCGTAGCCTGCGCGAAGACTGGGATTACCTGGGCATCATCCGGCGGGGGCAGCATGTCACCGTGCTGTACCGGGTCCGCAGCACGAAGAAGGAAGGCGAATGGCTGGGCCGGCTGGTGCTGGGCTATGAACAGGGCGAGGTGCGCATTTTTGCCGCCTCCATTTTCTGACCGTCGGGGTACCCATGAAAGCCATCGTCGAAGCCAACAAATATGTCGAACTGACCTACAAGGTCATCGACCGGAAAACACGCCAGGTGCTCACGCAGGTCGAGTTTCCGCTGGGCTACGTGCATGGCGTCAACGAGATCCTGTCGCCCCGGGTCATGGACGCGCTCGAAGGCAAATCCGAGGGCGACATCATCGAGGTCCACATCGACTGCAACGACATCTATGGCCCCCGCGATGAAGCCCTGGTGATCGTCGAAGCCATCGCGAACGTCCCAGAGGCCTACCGTGAAGTCGGCACGGCCATCCTGATGGAAAACGACAACGGCCAAACCAGGAGTTTCCTCGTGACGCGGGTGGACGCCCGAACGGTGACGATCGACGGCAACAATCCGCTGTGCGGCCGGGAAGTCATATTCAAGCTCGAGATCCTGATGGTGCGTGACGCCACCGACGAGGAAATCCGCTACGGCGGCAAGGTTGAAGCGGCGCCTGAGTTGAAGAACTGTCGCGCCGTTCCGGTTTGACCGCCCGTTTCCAGCCCCCATTTACCATCGAGAGGTCAGCATGAGCGAACCCACCAAAATCAAGCGCCCGGTCCCCGAAGGCAAGTCCCGCTTTGTGACCACCCGGCAAAAAGCGCCGAACGAGAAGGGTTACGTTGGATACGAGACCATCTGGGAACCGTTCCATAAAGAAGTCAAATACACCACGCCCAAGAAGCCGTAAATCCGACGGCTCGAACCTGACCGGTCGCGCGGCCATGTTTTACATCAGCAAGACCTTCCGGATTCTGTGGTTCGCTTGTGTGTCGTACGTTTTCTATGGGCAAGGCGCAATGGGCTGCTGCCGATTTCAAAGACACTTTGTTAAGGTGTGAAATCGGAGGTGGTTCATGGTTACAAGACGGCAGTTCAGCCGGGAATTCAAGATTGAAGCGGTCAAGCTGGTCACCGAGCGCGGCGTAGCCGCGAGTCAGGTGGCACGGGATCTGGACGTTCACGAAAACGTGTTGCGCAAGTGGGTGCGCGAACAGCGTAAAGACCCGCAACAGGCCTTCCCGGGCAACGGGCAGATGAAGCCCGAGCTGGCCGAGATCGCCCGGCTCAAGAAAGAAAACGCGAAGCTCAGGATGGAGCGAGACATCCTGAAAAAAGCCGCGGCCTACTTCGCGAAGGAATCGATGTGAAATTCGGTTTCATGGCGAAACACCGAGGAATCTGGCCGGTAGCAATCATGTCTGAGGCGCTCGGTGTCTCACGTAGTGGCTTCTACGCCTGGTTGGTGCGCCCGCCGAGCCGGCGACGTCGGAACAATGAGGTACTGGGTGCGCAGGTGCGCCAGAGCTTCATTGGCAGCGATCGCACCTACGGTGCCCGGCGTGTCTGGCACGATGTGCTGGCGCTGGGGGCGCAGTGTGGCTTGCACCGCATCGAGTGGCTCATGCGCGAACAGGCCTTGCGGGCCAGACCGCGACGGCGCGGGTTGCCGCAGGACAAGGGCTCGCGCAGCGTCATCGCTGACAATGTGCTGGACCGCCAGTTTCAGGCGGAAGCCCCCAACCAGAAGTGGCTGGCCGATTTCACTTACATCTGGACGGCCGAGGGCTGGCTGTATGTCGCGGCGGTGCTGGACTTGTACGCGCGGCGCATCGTCGGCTGGTCGATGCAGGAGAGCATGACCTCGCAACTGGTGGCCGATGCCTTGATGATGGCCGTCTGGCGCCGCGGCAAGCCAGTGGAGCTTCTGCATCACTCGGACCAGGGCAGCCAGTACACCAGCGAGCACTTCCAGGGCTTGCTCAGGGAGAACGGCATTACCTGCTCGATGAGCCGTGCCGGTGAGGTGTGGGACAACTCGGCGATGGAGAGCTTCTTCAGTTCAATGAAGACAGAGCGAATCAGCCGCAAGACCTACCGCACCCGGGAGCAGGCCCGTGCCGATGTGTTCGACTACATCGAGCGTTTCTACAACCCGACGCGTCGGCATTCAACACTCGGATACGTCAGTCCGGTACAGTTCGAGGAAGCTTCAAAAGCTTAAAGGCGTGTCCACGAAACCGGCAGCAGCCCACAAGAACTAATCGTAAATCAGCGCATTGCCCCCTCTGGTCTTCCGAGAACTGGTACTAAGATCACACTCTCTGGCGAGAAGACTGGAAAACTACCAGCGGAAGCCGTCCAGCATTGCGCGGGGTCTTGAAAGCAGACCCCAACTACCGGTCTTGAGCGCACACCGGACGCAGGCAATCGTAAGGCCGGTGTCGCCTTTGGCCGACGACCTGCCTGTCATGTTTGGAACATTGACCGTCGCGTCCTCGGCCGGAGCTGCCGGTGACCCTGAGTGGTCGATCATGGCTTACTCATCGCCAGTTCGTTCAGTAATCGAAAGCGGTCAAACGAAACTAACAAGCTGTTTGAATGCTACGGTTATAGACGTGCCTCCAATTTGTTTTGAATCAGAACCAGATAGGTGATGTGGTAATGCGAGACCCCGATGTTCCACCCTGCTAAAGCGCCGCCGCACATTGGATGCTTATAAGGAGTCGCTTTTTGCCCGCGCAAACCGTAACGAAACCTGACGGCAGCGCTCTCGTGAGTCAGCCTGAAGTTTCTACCCAACGCTAGCGATTCAACAGAACCTATGAGCCCACTGACAACCGAACGCGTCTTGGCCGTGCACCACTGGAACGACGGTCTGTTCAGCTTCAGAACGACCCGCGATCCCGGCCTGCGCTTTGAAAACGGCCAGTTCGTGATGGTCGGTCTGCAGGTGGACGGCCACCCGCTGCTCCGTGCATACAGTATGGTTAGCCCGAATTACCAAGATCATCTTGAATTCTTCAGCGTCAAGGTACCCAATGGTGCGCTCACCTCGCGCCTGCAACACCTGCAGGCGGGTGACGAGGTGCTGGTCAGCCGCAAACCCACCGGTACGCTGGTGCTACGTGATTTGCTACCAGGCAGGCATCTCTATCTCCTTGCCACGGGTACTGGGCTGGCCCCATTCATGAGCCTGATTCAAGATACGCAGACCTACGCACGCTTCGACAAGATCGTGCTCGCTCACGGCGTGCGTCAGGTGAATGACTTGGCCTACGCCGACTTTATTACCAAGGAGCTGCCGCAGAATGAGTCATTCGGCAAGCAGGTGCGAGAGAAACTCATCTATTACCCCACTGTTACCCGCGAGCCTTTCCGCAATCAAGGGCGGGTGACCGACCTTATCGAGAACGGGAAGTTATTTGCCGACATCGGCCTGTCTCCCCTCAACCCGGAGCACGACCGCGTGATGGTCTGCGGGAGCCCGAAAATGCTCAAAAACACCATGGCGCTGCTGGATCGCCACGGATTCAAGATATCGCCTCGCATCGGCGAACCGGGCGATTATGTCATCGAACGGGCATTCGTGGACACATGAGGGAAGCGATTGCAGCGCAGACACTCCAGAATGAGTTTTGACTATCTGGTCGGCTCGGTCAATTCGAACTGCACCAGGCGTTGGGCCTTTCGCTGCACGACCATCGCACGGGGCGATACCTGGCTGCCGTGCGTCACGTCCCGAACGTGCAGATTCACCAGATCGCAGCCACGTAACTTGCTGTCGATCGCTAGGTTGAACCTGGCCGGTCGCGAACGTGATGGCCCCCTTTAATCAAACGACTCGTGGGCGAACAAGCTTGCCTCCGGTAGGAATTGCCGGCTTCTCTCGGGTCCGCATCGCATTGCAGAAAGAAATTTATTCCCGATATTTTTTTCTATATTGGAGTTTTGGTGCGTCTGGATAATTGTTGCCCGCCTGCCTGTAAGAGAGGATTTCCCCATGTCTACCTTCGTTATGCTGACCCGCGTTGCGCCCGAAGCGCTGCATTCTCCGAAAACCCTGGAAAATCTGGAGCGCAGTGCGATGGAGCATGTACGCTCCGAATGCCCGCAAGTCGAATGGGTTCACAACTATGCTTTGTTGGGCCCCTACGATTACCTTGATATTTTCAATGCGTCCGATATCGAAACCGCCAACAAGGTGTCGGCGCTAATCCGCAGCTATGGCCATGCCCATTCCGAAATCTGGGCGGCCACCGAGTGGAAGAATTTCAAGGAAATCATCCATTCTCTGGCGGCCGACTGACGCAGTTCTGCGCGAACCGCTCGGCCACCGGCCAACAGGCCCACTGGCAGAAACGGTTTCCTGCAATCCTGTTTCGTGTCCTGCTTGGCGCTGCCGCCAGACATCGCTGGATGGCTTATGCGAAGCGTATTGGATTTCCTCAAGAGCTTTTTGCTGCAGGAACTGCTGGCCGGGATGATGGTGACCGGGAAAGCCCTGTTCGCCAGGAAAGTCACCGTTCAGTATCCCGAAGAAAGAACGCCCCAGTCCCCCCGCTTCAGGGGCCTGCATGCCTTGCGCCGCTATCCGAACGGCGAGGAACGCTGCATTGCCTGCAAGCTGTGCGAGGCCGTTTGCCCGGCGGTGTGCATCTATATCGATTCCGAGGAAAGGGGGGACGGCACGCGGCGCACCACCCGCTACGACATCGATCTGTTCAAGTGCATCTACTGCGGTTTTTGCGAGGAGGCATGCCCCACCGATGCCATCGTGCTGACGCGGCACTTCGAGTTTCATTTCGAGAAACGCGGCGACGCGCTTATCGACAAGGCAAGACTGCTTGAGCTGGGTGAGCGGTTCGAGGCGCAGATCGCAAAAGACCGGGAAAGCGATGCACCCTACCGGTAATGTGGCGGGAAACGCAGATTCGGAGACCGGGAGAATCAATCTCCTGCTTGAGCGCGATGGCATGGAAGCGACTCGTTTATGGGTGGAAAGGACGCTCGCCATCTATAGGCAGGCGCTGGCCAGCCCCCACAGCCATGCCTCGAAGAAGGAATACCGGCTTTTGTTCGAGCGCTCTGTGGAGGATTTCGAAAGGTGGCTCCAGTCTTTCGCGGAAGCCCGCCAGACATAATCACCCTTTGGATTGAGTCATTCGAAGGGCAGCTTACTGATTCATTGCTGACTGAAACGGCCAGCCAGTCGAACGCCAGCAATGGCCAACAAGCGGATGCTTTCAACCTACCTCACGACAGTCTCCTCCGGGTCCGGACGTGCGTCTTTCCTGATAGCAGATGCCCAAGCAGATAATGCTGGATGCCGGCCACCAACTTCTCGATTCGCCCTGGAACGAACGTTCAGGCTCTGGTACTCAAGCGTCCGGTCATCATCAGCCAAAACGACCGAGGAAAATGGATAAACGAGCGTTGTCCCGTCGTGATCGAGGCTACGCTTGACAAGATCGCTTGAAAGACGCTTGTAGCGATAACGCCATTCACGTCATCGTGCCACGTCCGCATGTCGCGCCGCCATCGTAGTGCAGATTGTCCGGGATGGCGCTGCGAAAAGCGGCTTTCGCGACTGGAAAATTGGCGGAAGAGAGCAGGAGTCGAACCTACCAGGGACCGCGTGGCGGCCCCTCCCGGTTTTGAAGACCGGGCGCCCCACCGGGGAACGATCTCTTCCAGGGTTCATGACGGCGTCCAGTCAGGCATTGCACCTTCACGACGCAGCACGTGGTCGTCGCGGACGCGGCGAGTGTAGCCGATGCGATCGAAGAATTCGAGGATCTGTATCGCCACCTTGCGGCCGCCGCCGCCGTCATCAACGATAATGTCGCGCAACCCGGCAACGCGAGCCGCACCGTGCTCCGCGTTGAGCTTGCGGACAATTTCAGCGAGCTCGGCGACGGCGGCGGCGGTGTAGTAGTGATCGTGGGCGACGGGGTAGAGTTCGCCTGCGCGGGCGATGCGCTTGAACAGCTGGCGCACGGTTTCTTCCGGCGTGCCGGTTGCCTTGAAGACATCACGGACCCGTGGCGGGTTATAGGGTGCGGCATCGAGCAGCGGCTTCAGCACCGCGAACAGCTCGCGGTCGGCGGCGGTGACGCTGGCACGGTGCGCCGGCAGGTGCAGCCAGGCGCGCGTCTGTGCGATGCGTTTTGACGCCAGCAACTCATTGGCGAGTGCATCGAAAGCGGGACGCGGCAGGTGGGCGGCGGTCATGCGGCGCAGGCGTTCGCGTTCGACGCCGATCATGTCCGGGGCGCGCTCGTGTTCGCGGCCGAGGGCGTCGAGCAGTTTGGCTTCGAGTGTCGTCCAGGCCGCAGCCGTGAAACCGAGCGATACGTTGCCATCGCGAATCACTCGGAGGCCGGCGCACTGCCACAGCGATTCCGTGTCGGCCTCGCTGAGGTTCCAGCTCACTGCAAAGCGGTCGAGGTCGATGCCGGCCGGTGCCTGCTCGGCCAGCAGGCCGAGGGTGACGGCCGGATCGTCGCGGTGCATCGCGTCGAGCAGGGCGAGCCGCTGCGGCGAACGCTTGTGCCGGACGGGCGGAAAAATGTCGAGCACGCGGCCGCCGGCGACGGTGCGCTGCGCGCCGGCATCGCGCAGGATGAAGCGGTCGCCGCGCAGCGCCAGCGTTTCGCGTTCGAGCAGGATCTCGACCAGTGCGGTGCTGCCGGCGTCAACTTCCTGGCAGTCGAGCAGGGCGACCCGCCCGAGGATGTCCTCGGTGCCGAGGTGCACGTGCACGACCTGCAGATGCGTCAAGGGCTTCTGGCCGGCGGGGACGCGCAATTCGCCGTGAAAGCGGGTGAGCGGAATGGCGAGTACTGGATCCAAAACCCACATGCCACGCGCAATATCCTTCTTCTCGAAATCGCCCGCCAGGGCCAGTGCGATGCGTTCGCCGGCCTGGCCGCTCTCGGCGGGTCGGTCCTGCACGTGCAGACCGCGCACCCGGGATTTCAGGCCGGGGGGCGAAACGACGGCCGAGTCGCCGACGCCGATTTTTCCCGCATGCGCCGTGCCAGTGACGATCGTGCCGATGCCGGTGAGCGAGAAGCAGCGGTCGATAGCGAGCCGGAAGCGGCCCACCGCCGAGCGCTGATGCATCGCGGCGGCCGCAGCCTCCAGGTGTGCGCGCAGCGCGGCGACGCCTTCCCCCGTGCGGCCCGACAAGGGGAAAACCGGGCTGCCGGAGAGCCCTGTGCCGGCGATGAGCGCTTCGACTTCCTGCCGGGCCTCGTCGAGCCGCTGCAGCGGGACGGCATCGATCTTGGTCAGCGCAATCGCCCCGCGCGTCAGGCCCAGCAGGTCGAGCAGTTCGAGATGTTCGCGCGTCTGCGGCATCGGCCCGTCGTCGGCGGCGATCACCAGCAGGACGAAGTCGATGCCGGTCACGCCGGCGAGCATGTTGTGGATCAGTTTTTCGTGCCCCGGCACGTCGACGAAGCCGAGCACCGAGCCATCGGAAAGGGGGGTGTAGGCGTAGCCGAGGTCGAGGGTGATGCCGCGGGACTTTTCCTCGGGCAGCCGATCGGCATCCACGCCGGTGAGCGCCTTCACCAGCGTGGTCTTGCCGTGGTCGATGTGGCCTGCGGTGCCGATCAGCATGGGATCAAACCGTGACCTCCTTCGCGCTCAGCTTGTAGACGAAGGTGGCCGCGTCGAGGCTGTCGAAACGCCCAGCCGCGTTTTCACCCTGCGGATACATGAGGAAGGGAATCGGCGCGCCGCTGGAACCCGGCAGTTCGAGGTCGTGGGCGAAATTGTAGGCCAGCCAGTTCATTTCCCAGGCGCCGAAGAGCTTCTTGCGCGCGGCGACCACGATCTCGTCCTGCAGCGTGAGTCCCGGTTTCTCCTCCAGCACCACCTTGCGCACGTCGGCTGGGTCGACAGGTACCCAGCCGAAGTTGGCCAGCCATACTTCGGCGCGGCAATGCTGCGCCTTGGTGATGTCGCCGCTCTTGCCGAGGCTCTTGTAGCCGAACTTCGAATCTGCAACGCGCACCCCATAAACGTCGCGTGCAGGCAAGCCGGAGGCGCGGGCAAGGCCGACGTAGAGCGCGTTGAGGTCGGCGCACTTGCCGGTGAGGTCGCCGGTTTCGAGCATGAAGCGGATGTCGCCGAGGCCGCATCCCCTGGTTTCTGGATTGCGTTGCGTGTTGTCGACGATCCATTCATAGATCGCCCTCGCCTTGTCGAGGTCGGTTTTCGCGTCCTTGGTGATTTCCAGCGCGGTTCTCCTGACGATTCCGTCGGTGGGCAAAAGTGTGGTGGCTTGGGTGAAGAGTCTGCGTGCGTTCTTGTCGAGCGGGGCGACCTTGCCGGGGCGGCTCAGGTCGATGGCGCGGTCGCGCGTGGTGAAGCGGCTCACGACTTCGAGCACGGGCGCGGTCTCGCCTGCGTCCCAGCGGGCGGCGAGCATGCGGGCGCCATAGACCGGGTCGCGCACATCCTGCACGCTGTCGGCGTTGCCCTGCCAGAAGTTGCCCATGGGCTTGATCCAGGCGGCGTCCTCCACCGAGGGCAGTGGCAGCCAGACTTGCGTCGCGCCGTTGACGGCGGGCTCGACGCGGGTGGTGACCTCGAACACCCGCCATCCGTGGGCTGGGCTGGGTGCGAAGGGATTGTTTTCGGCGGCGACGGCGAAGCGGCCGAGGCCGAGGCCTGCGGCGGTTAGCGCGCTTGTTTTCATGAAAGTACGACGGTCCATCGGGTATTCCTCCATTTCAATAACTGCCGCGGTGCGGAAGCCACCGTGGCTTACATGCCTCCGGAGAGGCGGCTTTACGCGCCTGGTCGACTCAGGGTCGAAAGCTGGGCAGCGAATTCGGTTTCCTCGTGCACGGACAAACAGCGCAGATCGAGCAGCAGGGCGCCCTCCTCGATGCGGCCGATGACCGGGCGGGGCAGGCCGCGCAGCGCGGCCTCGATGCGATGGAGCACGCCGCTTTTCTTGCCCTGCGGACGGATAGCGAAGCCGGCCGACGGCAGGCGATCGACCGGCAGCGAACCGGAGCCGATCTGCGACTTGAGCGGGACGATCTCGACGTTCACGGGCAGCGTTCCCAGCGCAGATTGCAGGGCAGGCAGCAGCCTCTCCGCAGCCGCCCGGATCTGTGCTTCGGGGCGCGTCAGTTGCTGCAGCGCGGTCAGGCGTTCATTCAGCCGGTCAGGGTCGCGGTAGAGGCGCAGCACGGCCTCGAGCGCAGCGAGCGTGAGCTTGCCGACGCGCAGCGCGCGCTTGAGCGGATTCTTCTTGATCTTGCTGATCAGTTCCTTGCTGCCGACCAGCAGGCCGGCCTGCGGACCGCCGAGCAGCTTGTCGCCGGAGAAGGTCACCAGGTCGGCGCCGGCGGCGATGTTCTCGCGCGGCGTCGGTTCGTGCGGCAGGCCCCAGCGTTCGAGGTCGGTGAGAGTGCCGGAACCGAGATCGACGACGAAGGGCAGGCCCTGCGCATGCGCCAGCTGGGCCAGTTCGCTCTCGGGCACGGCATGGGTGAAGCCCTGGATCGCGTAGTTGCTGGCGTGGATCTTCATCAGCATGGCCGTGCGCGGGGTGATGGCTTCGTCGAAATCCTTCAGGTGGGTGCGGTTGGTGGTGCCGACTTCGACGAGTTTCGCGCCGGCGCGCTTCATGATGTCGGGCACGCGGAAGGCGCCGCCGATCTCGATCAGTTCGCCGCGCGAGACGATCACTTCCTTCCTCAGCGCCAGCGTGTTGAGCAGCAGGAAGACGGCGGCGGCATTGTTGTTGACGACGGTGGCGGCTTCGGCGCCGGTGAGCTCGCACAGCAGCTCGCTGACGATGTCGTCGCGGTCGCCGCGTTCGCCGGTCTCGATGTCGTATTCGAGGGCGCAGGGGCTGCGGGCGGCCGCGGTCATCGCCGCGATGGCTTCTTCGGGCAAGGGCGCGCGGCCGAGGTTGGTATGCAGCACCGTGCCGGTGAGGTTGAAGACTGGCCGGAGTTTCGGGGTCGCCTGTGCTGTTACGGCGGCGTCGACGGTTGCGATCAGGCCCGCAGTGTCGGGGAGAGGCGTGCCGGCGTGTGCCGCCTCGCGCGCGTCGGCGAGGGCCGTGCGGACGAGTTGTGTGATGACCGCGCGGCCGTGGATGTCGATCAGGCCGGCGACTGCTGGGTCTGAAAGCAGGCGGTCGACAGAGGGAAGCAGGGAGAGTGGATTCATGATTTCACCCGACCGGGCAGAAACGTGGATGGCTGGACCCCACTTCGTAAGGGGAGCAGGTTTTTTGCTCGCTGCAATAACAAAAGGTTCGCCCATTCACTATAAGCGTCCAAAAAAACCCCGCCACCGGGGCGGGGTTTCGGGGTGGGCGGATCAGGCCTTATTCCATCGACGGGTTCCAGACCTTCCAGACATTTCCGACCAGATCGGGGCCCGGCTTGAGTGTCTCCCTGCCAGGTTCCCAGCCAGCAGGGGTGGCTTCCTTGCCGCCCGAGGCACGCACGAGTTGGTAAGCCTGGAACTGGCGTATCGTCTCGGCGAGCTTGCGTCCGACCGGCGCGGTGAGCACCTCCATGGCCTGGATCACGCCGTCCGGATCGATGATGAAACGACCGCGCATCTCGATCCCCTGGGTCTCGTCCCAGACGCCATATGCGCGCCCGACATTGCCGGCCTGGTCGGACACCATGTGGTATGGCACGCCGCCTTCCACCATCTTGCTCAACTCGTTGTCGTTCCACATCTTGTGGACGAAGTGGCTGTCCACGCTGACCGACAAGACCTCGACGCCCAACTTCTGCAAAGCTTCATAATGCGCCGCGACCGCGGACACTTCTGTTGCTCAAACGAAGGTGAAGTCGCCGGGGTAGAAGCAGAGCATCACCCATTTGCCAAGATAATCGGACATCTTGACGTTGGTGAAGCCGCCCCGGTAATAGGCTGGCGCGATGAAATCGGGGGCTTTTTGGCCGACACGTGCGGTCATTTTGCTTGCCTCATATGTTGTGGCGGGTTGGGATTGCGGCTGTGCTTCCTGCGGCGTGTCACCGACAACGGATCCCGACACCCGCGCACATCCTATGGGTTGTTCTTCCATGCTGACTCCTTTTGGTTCGGCAATAACATCGCCACTTCATTTATATCACTGAGCGGACTTGCGTCAAGGCGGCTGTCGCGACAGGCGGCTTCCGAAAAAGCCTCGGCGCCCCGCTTCCCCGAACACTTTCAGGAAGGCCAAAGCACAGGCCCCGGCCGGTTTGCCTGATGACATCAGGGACGCTGCCTACAGCGATTTCTGGCAGAAGTCCCAGTACTTGCACTCGTGGCCTTCGCTCATGCGCTTTTCGGAGGCATCGCCCATGCCTGTATAAACCCATGACATGGGTGTCTTAAATAAAAGAATAGTCGTTGACTAAGATGACAATTCACAACCATGGGATGAGATGCATGATCAACAACAAGCTGATCACCCTCCGGCAGTTCGATCGTCGACGTTCATTCAGGGCGTTGCCGTTTGCGCCGCCGCGACATTTTGATCAAGCCCCTGAACGAACCGGCGCCCGCCCCGGGTTTCATGCGCATCACCACGGCGCTGCCTGAAGACAACTGGCGTTTTGTCGGTGCGTTGCGAGAGTTGCTGTCACGTGCCTAGAGTCGCCCCTTTCGAAGCCCACTCACCGCGCTATGAGGCGTGGTTCGAGAGGCACGAGGCCGCCTACGTTTCCGAATTGCTCGCCCTGCGTCCGTTCGTGCCGTGGGAAGGCAGGGGGATCGAGATCGGCGTGGGCAGCGGCCGCTTCGCCGCGCCGCTGGGAATCCAGGTCGGGGTGGACCCCTCGCCGGCCATGCTGGTTCACGCCGCTGCGCGCGGTATCGGGGTCGTGGAGGGCACCGCTGAAAATCTGCCCTTCGAAGCAAACAGCTTCGACCACGCTCTGCTGGTGACGACCATCTGCTTCGTCGACTCCCCCGCACAGATGCTGGCCGAGGCCAAGCGGGTGCTCAAGCCGGGCGGGCGCCTGGTGATCGGCTTCATCGACAGTGAAAGCGCGCTTGGACAGGACTATTTGACGCATCAGGCAGAAAGCGTGTTTTATCGCGAGGCCACGTTCTATTCCGCTGGCGAAGTCGAGCGGCTTCTGCTCGAAACCGGCTTTTCGATCGACGCCTGGGGCCAGACGCTGGCGCACCCCCTGCCCGAGACGCGGGAGATCGAACCCCTGCGACCAGGTCGCGGCCAGTGTGCGTTCGTGGTCGTCGCGGCACGGAACACGAACGGGAAATGACAAAATGCCCCGTCCTGCGGACGGACCCCGGCGGCTTCACCCGCGTTCCCGGCGCCGGCCAGGAAATGGTCTGGCAAATTCGCACGCGCTCGACGTGCCAGGAAGATCGCCCGCAACCCGACTATGTAATTGGTAATTGCAGGAAGCGGAGGCCCATCTGAAGGACTGGAGACGAAGTAAATCTGCCAGCTGATGTCCCTGCTGGAAACGAGAGGAGTGATGGCCATGAAGGAATCGCAACGCTTGCACGAGATGGGCGCGGGTGGATTCTGCATCTGCCCGAAATGCGAAACCAGGCTGCCCCACCGCGAGGGGGTGCCCTGCCAGGAGGAACGCTGCCCGAAGTGCGGGGCGAAAATGCTGCGGGAGGGCTCCGAGCACTGGACGCGGTGGCAGAAGAAACACCAGGCCCGCGAAGAATGAATCGCCGTGATCGGTAATGCGCCGCGGCCCGCCTGAAGAGGGAATCAGGAATTGGAAAACACCTTCTGGACCGCTCTCGCCACCAGCACGCTGGCAGCCCTGGTGACGTCCCTCGGCATCTACACGATCCGGCGCTTTTCCGACTGGGGGCATCGGAACTCCACCTATTTCATCTGCTTCGCTGCGGGGGTGCTGATCTCGGCATCTTTTCTACACATCATCCCGAAATCCCTCTCCATGAGCCCTCAAGCCCCGGCCTGGCTGCTGATCGGGTTTTTCGGCATGCACCTGTTCAACCGTTTTCTCACGGCCTTCGTCTGCGAGAAGGATCCGGACAAGAAGGAATATGCCATCGGCGTCGTTCCCATGATCGGCATCGGCTTTCATTCCTTCATCGACGGGTTCATCTACTCCATCGCCTTCACCGTCAGCATCCTCACCGGATTTCTCGCGACCATGGGCATGGTCCTGCACGAATTTCCCGAGGGCATCATCACCTACCTCCTGCTGGTCCGGGGCGGATTCAGCGAGCGCAAATCGATGATCCTGGCGTTTCTGGCCGCGGCCGCGACCACGCCGCTGGGCATGCTGGTGTCCTATCCGCTCATCAGCGAAATCGAGCAGCAAACCCTGGGCGCACTGCTTTCGCTTTCGGCCGGCGCGCTGGTCTACGTCGGTGCCACGCACCTTCTGCCGCGAGCGGAACAGGAGAAGAAGAAATACAGCATGGTGGCTCTCGCGGGCGGCGTGCTGGTCGCCGTGGTCATCGTCGCATCGAAGGCCTGAGACGAGAACCGTTACAGCAATCGACACGCCGATGAAGCGGACCTTTTCGCCGGACGAAAGCATTGGCGTGCAACACGAGATGAAAGCGAGGCAAATATGACGAATGCGGAACAACCGTCCCGACCCTGGCTGGATCAGGCCCTGCTCGATCCGGGATCCGTATTTGCCAGTCCCGAAGAGGTCGTCGACCACCCCGAGCTCACCCCCAGGCAGAAGATCGCAGTATTGCGTTCCTGGGAATACGATGCCGCCGAAATCGCGGTCGCCGAGGAGGAGGGCATGCAGGGGCCGGACAACGACCTGCTGCAGCGCATCATCCTGGCGCTCGCCAGGCTGACCGACGGCCGGGATGCCGAGTCCGTCGCGCCCACCAAGCAACATGGCCTGCCGACATGACCGACCAGCGGATCCCTTGCGGCCCGAAGCCATGAGTACGACGCACGCAGCCGTCCTGCTGCTGTCCCTGCTGTCGCTGTTCACCACCTGGCTCGGCGTGATGCTGGCGTTCTGGCTGCGCGAGAACGCCCGGGCGATTGCCGCCGGCATCGGATTCTCCACCGGCATCATGCTCCTGATCTCGCTGCTGGAACTCGTCCCGGAATCCGTCAGCATCATGGGCGCGCCGCCCACCCTGATGAGCTTCGCCCTCGGCGCCGGCCTGGTCTGGACGGCCCACCTCATCGTCCCGCACACCCATCTGGTGGAGGAGAAGGGGATGGCCGACAGGATACTTGTCAAGTCGGCCTACCTGGTGGCCTTCGGCCTCATCCTGCACGACGTTCCCGAAGGCTTCGCGATGGCGAACGCCTATATCGCCTCGCCCGAACTCGGCGTGCTGGTCGCCATCGCCATCGCGCTGCACAACGTGCCGGAGGAATTCGCCATGGCGGTGCCAGCCGTGGTGATTCGGAGCCGGCGTTTCCTTTACGGCGCCGCTGTGCTCTCCGCGTTGGCGGAGCCGCTGGGCGCGGTCATCGGGCTGGTGGCGGTCGGCATCGCGCCTTCGCTCAGCGCGCATTTCATGGCTTTCGCCGCCGGGGCGATGTGCTTCGTCTCCCTGCATGAACTGGTTCCGATGGCGAGGCGCTACCGCAACATGCGGATGTTCCTGGCCGGAATGATTGCGAGCATGCTGGTGTACGCGCTGCTGTCCAGAATCACCGAGGCTGGATGAAATGCGCGTCAATCGCGGACGACCGCTGCATCCTTCCGACATGCGAAACCAGGCACCGCAGTGCGCGGCTACATAATGATGAGCGATCCTGCCTTGCCCATACGCGCCGTGCTGTTCGACTTCGGCGGGGTGCTCGCCGAGGAAGGCTTCCGCGCCGGGCTTCGCGTCATTGCCCGGCTGAACGGGCTTGATCCCGAATCCGTGCACCGCGAAGGGGTCGATGCGGTCTATGAGAGCGGCTACGTGACCGGCACGGCGAAGGAAGCCGATTTCTGGAAGCTGATGCGCGAGGCCCTGTTCCTCGACGACGATCCCGGCAACGTGAAACGCGCCCGCAGCCGCGGCCTCAGGGTGCTTTGCTGCGATACCGCAACGCAATGCCGCGCAGGCCTGCAAAATCTGCTCACCCTTGGAAGGTAGCGGGACAGGCTGCCAGGAGACTGTCGGAAAACGGGCCTTGCGCATGTTTTACTTTTAATCCGGATAGCCGCTGAAAAGCGTCTTATAGTGAATATGGAACTGGTGAAAAATTCACAGCCCGCCGGCAGCTCGATCGTTGACGTTCATTCAAGGCGTCGCCGGAAACGAAATCCATGCGCTCGACCCGGCGCGCCATTTGAATCGAAAGGGAAGCATGAGTAACGCCATTGCGGAGAAGGGCGGCGCCGGTTTTCACGGCATCAAGCTGCTGCTGTGCGAGAACCCGCTGCCGCCGATCGACGAGGCAATAGCCGCCGCACAGGCCGAGGCGCCGCACAGCAACTATTACACCGAGCCTTACTCGGCGCCGCTGCGTAGGCTTATCAGCGAGCGGCTCGGGGTGGCCGAACGGCTGATTCACATTAATGCCGGCTCCGAACTCATCCTGCGCCAGCTGTTCGACCGCTTCGGTCAGCAGGTCCATCTGCTGACGCCGACCTATGTGCTGTTTCCGGAGATCGCCCGGCGCTATACCGAAACGCGGCTGCCCGCGGACAGGGACTTCGCCTTCGACCTGGCCGAGCTGGCGGTGCCGGAGGGCACCACGCTCGTGGTCATCGTCAACCCCAATAATCCCAACGGCGGCATTTTCGACATGGCGCCGCTGCCGGATCTGCTGCGCCGCCATCCGCAGACGCGCTTCTTGGTCGACGAAGCCTTCATCGGCCTGGCCGGGCAGTCGGTGGCGCATCTCGTGCCCGAGCATCCCAACCTGCTGGTCACCCGCACCCTGTCCAAGGCGCACAGTCTGGCGGGTTTCCGGGTCGGCTACGGCATCTTTCCGGAAGCCATCGCCGACGAACTGAACAGCCACAACGACGCCTATCCGCTCGCCCGCCCCAGCCAGGCGGCGGCCGTCGCCACGCTGCAGCACGAGGACCGGATCCATGCCCGTGCCGCGCAGCTGCATGACTGGACCGTGGCGCTCGCGGCAGAATTGCGCGCATTGGGCGTGCGCACCTATCCGACCCATACCTATTTCTTCCTCGCCGACCTGGCGCCGCACAACGCGGCGGAGATCGCCGAGCAGCTGCGCCGTCGCGACATCCTGATCAAGCCCTTGAACGATCCGGCGCTCGGTCCGGGCTTCATGCGCATCACCACGGCGCTGCCCGAAGACAACCGGCGCTTTGTCGATGCATTGCGCGCTTTGCTGACGTAACAAGGGGAAAAGACATGTACTCGAAAATACTGGTGGCAGTGGACGGCAGCGACACGTCCAGGCATGCACTGCAGCAGGCGATCGAACTGGCCAGAAAGCTGTCGGCCCGCTTGCGCATGGTTCATGTCGTCGACATGAGCTGGCTGCCGATCGGCCCGGAATTCGCAATCGATACCGGGGCGCTGAGTGCGGCGCGGCGTGGCGCGGGAGAAAAAATCATCGCGGCTGCACGCGATGCCGCCCGCCAGGCCGGATTCGAGGCGGAATCCGGCCTGATCGAAACCGAAACGCCTTTGCAGCGCGTTGCGGAAGCGATTGCCGGGGAGGCCTCGCGCTGGGGCGCAGACCTGGCGATGCTGGGAACCCACGGCCGCCGTGGTTTCCAGCACCTTGTGCTCGGCAGCGTGGCGGAGCAAATGGCCCGGCTATCTCAAACGCCCGTATTGCTCGTTCCTTCCCCCAAGGTCTCTCCATCCGCCTGATACGAAGAAAGCGTGGTCCAGCCGGGTTTCGACTGGAATCGCGAAATCTGAAACCGGTTTGCATTCGTTCGCGGATGACGCTGCCCGCCGCGAAACAAGGCTTGAATATGCAAGCCCTGGCCTGTTCATGGGATCATCCTGCCGTGCACGAGGCCTGCGGTCTCGATTTTCAATTTCAGATTCCATGCCACTCGATATATGAATGTCTTGCTTCAACCCGGCGTGCCGCGCCGCGAGGTGTGGGCCTGGGCGATGTACGACTTCGCCAATTCGGGCTACACCACGGTCGTCATCACCGCGGTGTTCGGCGCGTACTTCGTCGCAGTCGTTGCCGGCAACGCGCCGTGGGCGACTTTCGCCTGGACCCTGGCGCTGTCGGTGTCCTACGCGCTGATCATGCTGACCGCGCCGCTGGTCGGCGCCTGGGCCGACGCGCACGCCAGCAAGAAAAAGCTGCTGTGGCTGACCACGCTGGGCTGCGTCGGGTTTACCGCGGCGCTGTATTTCGCCGCGCCGGGCGCGCTGGGGCTGGCGATCGCGGCGCTGGTGCTGTCCAACTACTTCTTCGGCGCCGGCGAAAATCTCATCGCCGCGTTCCTGCCCGAACTGGCGCGGCCGCGCGCGCTCGGCCGGGTCTCGGGCTGGGGCTGGTCGTTGGGTTACGTCGGCGGACTGGTGTCGCTCGGCGCCAGCCTGGCATACATCGGCTGGGCGCAGGGGCGAGGGCAGGGCGCGGCCGATTTCGTGCCGGTGGCGATGCTGATCACCGCCGCGATCTTTGCGCTGGCGAGCCTGCCCACGCTCTTGATGCTGCGCGAGCGCGCCGTCCCGCAGCCTGTCCACGCGCCGCGCAGCGCCTGGCGGCAGGTGCGCTACACCCTCGGCCATCTGCGCCAGTTGCCCGACCTCAGGCGCTTTCTGGTCTGCACCGTGCTGTACCAGGCGGGAATCCAGGCGGTCATCACGCTGGCGGCGATCTATGCCAGCCAGGTGTTTCATTTCGACACGCAGCGGACCATTCTGCTGGTGCTGGTGGTCAACGTCACCGCCGCCATCGGCGCGTTTTCCTTCGGGTATGTGCAGGATCGCATCGGCCATGTGCGGGCGATCGCCCTGACGCTTTCCGGCTGGATCGCGATGGTGCTGACCGCCTGGGCCGCGCCGGGCGAGGGGCTGTTCTGGCTGGCTGCGAACATCGCCGGGCTGTGCATGGGCGCGTCGCAATCGGCGGGGCGGGCGATGGTCGGCCTCTTGGCGCCGCCCGCGCACCAGGCCGAGTTTTTCGGCCTGTGGGGGCTGGCGGTGAAATGCGCCTCGATCATTGGGCCGCTGACCTATGGCATCGCCAGCTGGCTGACCGCCGGCGACCATCGCCAGGCGCTGCTGATCACCGGCGCCTGGTTCGTCGCCGGCTTGTGGGTGCTGCGCGGGATCCGGGCCGACCGCGGCCGCCGCGCGGCGTATCGCTTTACCCTGCAGGCTGAAGAAGCCTGATTTCAGGGTAACGTCATCAAGCGAGTCCGAGGCCATTGCACCGGGGTGGCGGCAGGCATCCCGCCATGCAGCCTCATGAACGCACGACATAACAGGGGATAAACAAGCGTATGGCAAGACCTCGGGCAGGCATCGTTGGCGCGGGCATCGCCGGCGCCAGTTGCGCAGGAACGCTCGCCGCGGCAGGCTGGGACGTCGACGTATTCGAGAAGGCGCACGGCGCAGGCGGACGTTTGTCGAGCCGGCGTATCGAGCAGGGCTGGGCAACGCTGGGAAGTCCCTTTATTTCGGCCAGGCGCGCCCCTTTCCGCGGCCAGCTGCGCGACTGGGTGCGCCAGGGCTGGCTGGCCCCGGTGCGGGGCGATGTCCTGCAGGGGCGCGCCAACCTGTCGTGGTCGCAGGCGCCGTTGCAAAGCCATTACCGGCCCACCATCGAACCCTCGCAACTGGTGCGCCAGCTGCTGGGTGAGGCGCGCCTGCACACCCTGTCACGCGTCGCCACCCTGCGGCCGCGCACCATCATCCTGGAAGACGGCCAGGCGCGGGGCGATTACGACTGCATCGTCTGCAGCGTGCCCGCCCAGCAGGCCGTTCCTCTGCTCGATGCGCTGCCGCTGCTGCGCGAACGCCTGGCCGACATGCGTTATCGCCCGATCTGGTCGTTCCTGATGCGCTGGGAAGGCGGGCCCGCGGCGGATGTCATCAAGTTCGACGACCATTTGCTGGACCTGGCGGTGCGCCAGACCACCGGCGGCCCCGGCCTGTGGGCGGTGCATAGCAGCCATGAATTTGCCGAGACCTACCTCGAAGCCCCGGTCGAGGAAGCCGGCACCCGCGCCGCCTCGGCCCTGATGGGCTTGCTGGGGCTGCCGTGGCCGGTCGAGGTCGAGGCGACCCACCTGTGGCGCCATGCCCAGCCGGAAGCCTCGATAGGCGGATTCTGGCTGGGCGATCGCGAAAACCGGGTCGCCCTGATTGGCGACGGTATAGCCGGTGCGGGGGTCGAGCGGGCGTGGGAAAGCGGCGTGCGGCTGGCGCAGGCGCTGATCCAGGCCAAGTCGGAACTGGCGATCTGAGGCCCGGCGCCCCGGACCTCCGCAAACCCCGTCAGGACGGGGCGACGACGAAACGGTTGCGCCCGCTTTCCTTGCCTTCGTAAAGCGCCAGGTCGGCACGGCTGATGGCGCTGGCCAGGTCCTCCGACTCGCCGACCCTGGCCAGGCCGAGGGTGACGGTCAGCGTCAGGGACTTGTTGTCGGTGATCGGCGCCGGGGTCGTGCCGATCGTGGTCAGGACCCGGCGCGCCGACACGGCGCAGCGGAGAATCCGGCGGCTCCACGCCATATGCGCCTCGACCGCGGCATCAAGCTCGGCGATGAAGGTTTCGGCTTCGGTGGGAAGGTCGGGCAATGTATGCTCGCATTCTGCAGTTTTGACGTTGTACTGGGGAAATCGGGTGCTGCATAAGTCCCGATTATGCCTGCTTCGTTTTGGCCCGTGCCCGCTTCATGCTGTCGAAGCGTCGCCCGCCTGGCAAGCTTCTCCAGCAGCTTCGTCCGCGCGTTGCTTTGTCGAAGATCACAATAAGCCTGGCCGCCCAGTATGATTCCCGGAAACTTACGGCCAGGGCGAGCGTCAATTCATCGGCCATGCGCTGGTTCAGGATGTTTTGCCGGCAGAGTGAACAAGCGGTTCCCGTTATTTTGAAGCGCATGTAAATGAAAATATCCCAACACGCACAACTGCTGCTTATGCTCGCCGGTCTCGGCCTCTCGGGGTGCGCCGCGGTCGGCCCGGATTATGTACCGCCGGCGACCGGGGCGCCCGCAGGCTGGGCCCGGCTTGATCCGGCAGCCCAGCCGGTGGCGCATTCCGCGGCGCCCGGAGACCTCGGCCAGTGGTGGCAAAGCCTGAGCGATCCGCTGCTGTCCCGGCTGATCGCCGAAGCCCTGCAGGCCAGCCCCGACCTGCGCAGCGCGCAGGCGAAATTGCGCGAGGCTCGCGCACGTCGCACGGTGGCCGTCGCCGGGCAATACCCCGGCGTGACCGCATCGGGCAGCGCCAGCCGCAGCCGGTCGGGCGAGGAGGCGGGCAGCGGCGCCACGCGCAACTTTTTCAGCGCCGGCTTCGACGCCAGCTGGGAGCTCGACGTGTTCGGCGGCGTGCGGCGCAGCGTCGAGGCGGCCGCGGCGGACCTCGAATCGGCCGTGGCAAGCCTGCATGACACCCAGGTCTCGCTGGCGTCCGAAGTGGCGCTGACCTACGTCGAGGTGCGTGTCCAGCAGACCCGCCTCGACATCGCCCGCGCCAATCTCGCCAGCCAGTCCGAGACGCTGCAGCTCACCGACTGGCGCGCGCAAGCCGGACTGGTCAGCGGCCAGGATGTCGAGCAGGCGCGCAGCAACCGCGAACAGACCCGGGCGCAGATTCCCTCGCTCGAAACCAGCCTGGCCGAAGCGGAACATGGCCTGGACATCCTGCTGGGGCGTGCGCCGGGCACGCTGCATGCGCGCCTGGCCGCAACCGGCAATCTCCCGGCCGTGCCGGGACGGATCGCCGTCGGCATCCCGGCCGACACCCTGCGCCAGCGCCCCGACGTGCGCGCGGCCGAGCGCAGGCTGGCGGCGGAAACCGCGCGCGTGGGCGTGGCCGAGGCGGCGCGCTATCCCTCCTTCGATCTCTCGGGCTCGATCGGCCTCGAAGCGCTGACGCTGGGCGGGCTCGGCGACAGCGGCGCCGCCACGTCGTCGCTGCTCGCCGGCATCACCGGGCCCGTCTTCAATGCTGGGCGCCTGCGCGCCCAGGTCGAGATCCAGGATGCGGTGCGCGAGCAGGCGCAGGTGACCTACGAACAAACCGTGCTCACCGCGCTGCAGGAGGTGGAAAACGCGCTGGTTGCGCTGGCCCGCAATCGCGAGCGCGTCGAGGCGCTGGCGATCGCCGCCGAGTCGGCGGGCAACGCGGCGCAGCTGGCGCGACAGCGCTACAGCGCCGGTCTGATCGATTTCCAGTCGGTGCTCGACACCGAACGCAACGTGCTGTCCGTCGAGGACGGCCTCGCCAGCAGCCGCGCCGACGGCGTGCTGGCGCTCATCCGTTTGTACAAGGCTCTGGGCGGCGGCTGGTCGCCCCAGGCCGAAACCCGCCCGACCGGCAAGGACGCCCCATGAACGACTCCGATACCCCGCAAGCCAGGCAGGGCGCCGCCCTGAAACACCTTCTCGATACCAAGCCCGGCGGCCTGTTGGCGCGCCGCTGGCTGTGGCGCGCCGCTGCATTGATCGTGATTGCCGTCGCGATCTGGCTGTTTTTGCGCGCCGGCGAGGACACCGCCGCGCCGCGCTATGCGACCGAAGCGGCTACTGTCGGCACCCTGGTGGTCAAGGTTTCCGCCACCGGCAATCTGCAGCCGACCAACACGGTGGATGTCGGCAGCGAACTCTCGGGCATCGTCGAGCAGGTCTATGTCGACGACAACGATGAGGTGAAGAAGGGCCAGGTGCTGGCTCGGCTGGATCTTTCCAAGCTGCAGGATGCGGTGGCGAAATCGCGCGCCAGTCTCGCCGCGGCCGAGGCGCAGGTGCTGCAGGCGCAGGCCACGGTTGCGGAAGCACGCGCAACGCTTGCCCGTTACCAGCAGGTGTCGCAGCTGTCCGGCGGCAAGGTGCCGTCCAGGACGGAAATGGACACCGCCGAAGCCAACCTGAAGCGAGCTGAAGCCAGCGTAGCCAGCGCTCGCGCCAGCGTGACCCAGGCGCGCGCGACGCTGCAATCGGACGAGACCAACCTCGGCAAGGCCAGCATTCGCTCGCCCATCCATGGCGTGGTGCTGTCGCGCCAGGTGGACCCGGGCCAGACCGTGGCCGCCTCCTTCCAGGCGCCGGTGCTGTTCAAGCTTGCCGAGGACCTGACCAAGATGGAACTGCAGGTCGACGTCGACGAGGCCGACGTCGGTCAGGTCAAGGCGGGACAGCGCGCCACGTTCAGCGTCGACGCCTGGCCCGGCCGCGAATACACCGCCGTCATCACGCGGGTCGGCTACGGCGCGCAGGAGGCGGAAGGCGTGGTTTCCTACCTCACCGTGCTCGAGGTGGCCAATGACGACCTCAGCCTGCGGCCCGGCATGACCGGCGCCGCCGAGATCACCACGCTGACGCGCGAAAACGCGTTGCTGGTGCCGAACGCCGCGCTGCGCTTCACCCCCGCGACCAGCGATGACGCCGAGAAAAAATCAGGCGGCAGCGTGCTGGGGGCCTTGATGCCGCGCCCGCCCCGGCAGGCGAAAAAGGTCCAGGAAACCGCCCGGGACGGAACCCAGCGCGTGTGGGTGCTGCGCGACGGCCAGCCGGTCGCCATCGAGGTCCAGGCCGCCGCCACCAACGGTCGGGTGACCGAGATCGTCGGCGGTCCGCTCGAGGCCGGCATGCAGGTGATCACCGAGACCCTGAGCGCCCGGCCATGAGCGACCCGGCCCTCATCCGGCTGTCCGCCATCACCAAGACTTTCGGCCGCGGGCAGGTCGCCTTCCAGGCGCTGAAGGGGATCGATCTCGCCATCGAGACCGGCGAGTTCGTCGCCATCATGGGGCCAAGCGGCTCGGGCAAGTCCACCGCGATGAACATTCTCGGCTGCCTCGACACGCCGACCAGCGGCAGCTACGAATTCGAGGGGGTGCGGGTCGAGCAGCTGTCGCGCAACGAGCGCGCGCTGCTGCGGCGCCATTACCTCGGCTTCGTGTTCCAGGGCTTCAACCTGCTGGCGCGCACCACCGCGCTGGAGAACGTCGAATTGCCGCTGATCTACCGCGGCGAGCCCGCCGCCGCGCGCCATGCCGCGGCCCGTGCAGCGTTGGAGCAGGTTGGACTCGCCGGCTGGGAGCACCACACGCCGGGCGAACTCTCGGGCGGCCAGCAGCAGCGCGTCGCCATCGCGCGCGCCATCGTCACCCGGCCCCACGTGCTGCTGGCCGACGAGCCCACCGGCAACCTCGACACCCGCACCGGCGAGGAAATCATGGCGTTGATCGGTGAGCTGAACCGGGCGCAGGGCATCACGGTGCTGATGGTCACCCACGAGCCGGAGATGGCGGCCCATGCGAAACGGGTCGTCCGCTTCGTCGACGGCCGGGTCGACAGCGACCGCCGCAACGGGGAGCCCGCCTGATGCTGTGGAATACCTTGCTGCTCGCCCTGCGCTCCATCCGGCGCAACCTGCTGCGTTCGTTCCTGACCATTCTCGGCATCGTCATCGGCGTCGCCGCGGTGATCACCATGGTCACCCTCGGCAACGGCGCCACCCGCGCGGTGTCCGACCAGATTTCCAGCATGGGCAGCAATCTGCTGATGCTGCGTCCCGGCCAGCGCTACGGTCCCGGCGCCGAAGCGGCGCCCAACTTCAAGAGCGCCGACGTCGAGGCGATCCGCAACCAGATCACGTCCGCCCAGGCGGTCGCTCCCGTCGTCAGCATGTCGGCGACCGCCGTGTATCAGGCGCGAAACTGGTCGACCGTCGTCACCGGCAGCAACAACGACTACTTTCAGGCGGGCAACTGGGAACTGGCGGCCGGCCGCAACTTCAGCGAGACCGAGGAGCGCGCGGGCAAGGCGGTTTGCGTGATCGGCGACACCGTGCGCGACAAGTTGTTCGGCCGGCAGAACCCGGTGGGCAGCGAAATCCGCATCAAGCAGTTTTCCTGCGAGGTGATCGGCCTGTTGAAGGCCAAGGGGCAGTCGGCCATGGGATCGGACCAGGACGACACCGTGGTGATGCCGCTGCGCACCGTGCAGCGCCGCCTGACCGGCAACCAGGACATCAATCGGCTGAGCATCTCGGTGCGGGAGGGCGCCTCGATCGACGCGGCCAAGGATCAGCTCACCCTGCTGCTGCGCGAGCGGCGCAACATCGCGGAAAACGAGGACGACGATTTCCGCGTGATGGACACCCGGCAGATCGCCGAGACGCTGACCAGCACCACCAAGATCCTCACCATGCTGCTCGGCGCGGTCGCCGCGGTGAGCCTGCTGGTGGGCGGCATCGGCATCATGAACATCATGCTGGTATCGGTGACCGAGCGCACCCGCGAGATCGGCATCCGGCTGGCCATCGGCGCGCTGGAACGGGAGGTGCTGCTGCAGTTTCTGATCGAAGCAGTCGTGCTGTCGAGCCTCGGCGGCCTGATCGGAATCGCCATCGCCACCGCTGCATCCATCTTCCTTGCCGGTTTGATGAACGTGTCCTACCTGTTCGATCCCGGCATCAACCTGCTGTCCTTCTTCTTTTCCGCCGCCATCGGCGTCATCTTTGGTTTCTTCCCGGCGCGCCGGGCGGCCAGCCTCAACCCGATTGACGCTTTGCGGCATGAATGAAACCGATCGTGTCTAGAATGAACTGATCCATCGCGGCCTCCGCTGTTTTGATAAGTAGGGTGCACTCCGTGCACCGAAGGTGCACGGAGTGCACCCTACTAAACACAATTTGGTTGAACGTTTTCCCAGGAACACCCCATGCGCACCGAAACCCCGAACACGATCCACCTCAAGGACTACGCGCCTCCCGCCTGGCTGGTCGACACGGTCGATCTCCACGTCGCGATCCAACCAGGGCACGCCGAAGTCCGCGCCAGGCTTGCCTGCCGACGCAACCCGCGGGGGGCCGGCGGCGCGCTGGTCCTGAACGGCGAGGACCTCGCGTTGCAGACGCTCAGCCTCGACGGCGCCGCGCTCGACCCTTCCCGCTATTCGCTGGCCGATGACACGCTGACCGTCGCCGGCCCGCTGCCGGATGCCTTCACGCTCGAAACCGTGGTGCGCATCGATCCGGACACGAACACCCGGCTTTCCGGCCTCTACCGCTCCCGGGACGGCTACTTCACCCAATGCGAGGCCGAAGGGTTCCGCCGCATCACCTTTTTTCCGGACCGGCCCGACGTGATGGCGCGCTACAGCTGCACCATCGAGGCCGACCGCGAGCGCTTTCCGCAACTGCTGTCCAACGGCAACCTGGCCGCTTCCGGCGCCAGCGAGCACGATCCCGCGCGCCACTGGGCGCGCTGGGAAGACCCGTTCCCCAAGCCGGCCTACCTGTTCGCCCTGGTCGCCGCGAAGCTGGACATGCTGGAGGATGAATTTGTCACCGGGTCGGGCCGCAAAGTGCGGCTGGCGATCTACGTCGAGCCCGGCAAGCTCGACCAGTGCGGCCACGCCATGGCGGCGCTGAAGAAGGCGATGCGCTGGGACGAGGAACATTTCGGCCTGGAGATGGACCTCGACCACTACATGATCGTCGCGGTGGGCGACTTCAACATGGGGGCGATGGAAAACAAGGGCCTCAACATCTTCAACACCAAGTACGTGCTGGCCCGCCCCGACACCGCAACCGACGGCGACTACCAGGCCATCGACCGCGTCGTCGCCCACGAGTATTTCCACAACTGGACCGGCAACCGCGTCACCTGCCGCGACTGGTTCCAGCTTTCGCTGAAGGAGGGCCTCACCGTCTTCCGCGACCAGGAATTCGGCGCCGACACGCACTCGCGCGCCGTTACCCGCATCCAGGACGTGCGCGCCCTGCGCGTCGGCCAGTTCCCCGAGGATGCCGGCCCGATGGCGCATCCGGTGCGTCCGGCGTCCTACGCCGAGATCAACAACTTCTACACCGCCACCGTCTACAACAAGGGCGCCGAAGTCGTTCGCATGATCCACACCCTGCTCGGGCGCGACGCGTTCCGCGCCGGCATGGACCTGTATTTCCAGCGCCACGACGGCCAGGCCGTCACCTGCGAGGACTTCGTTTCCGCGATGCAGGATGCCTCGGGCGTCGATCTCGCCCAGTTCCGCCGCTGGTACGCCCGCGCCGGCACGCCACGCCTCAAAGCCGAGGGGGCATGGGACGCAGCGGCCCGACGCTACACGCTGACCCTGACGCAAAGCCTCGCCCCGACCGCCTACGAGCAGCGCCTAAAGGATGCGGGCATGCCGATCGACGAAGGCCCGCTGCATCTGCCGGTCGCCGTCGGCCTGGTGCTGCCAGATGGCTCCGATGCGCCGCTGCGCCTTGCCGGAGAGGCCGCGTCGCAGGGCAGCACGCGCGTGCTGTCGCTCATCGAAACCCGCCAGACCTTCGTCTTCGAGGACATCCCGGCGGCGCCGGTCGCCTCGCTGCTGCGCGACTTTTCCGCGCCGGTGCAGCTCGATTTCGAGCAGGCCGACGCCGAGCTTGCCCACCTGACGGCGCACGATGCCGATGCGTTCAACCGCTGGGAAGCCGGCCAGCGCCTCGCCACCCGCGTCCTGCTCGCCGGCGTCAAAACCGGCGGCGAGGGCACCGGCTGGATTCCCGCGGACTTTGTCGCCGCCTGCGGCCGCGTGCTCGACGCCGGCCTCACGCACGACCCCGCGCTGGCCGCCGAAGCGCTGGTCCTGCCGGCCGAGCAGGTGCTGGCCGAGGCCGTGGCCGGCCGCGGTGAGATTATCGACCCCGAGGCGGTTCATCGCGCCCGCGTCACCCTGCGCCGTCACCTCGCCAGCCAGCTGCGGGACCGTTTCGAGACCGTGTGGACCGCACTCGCGCCCGCCGGACCCTACGCCCCGGACGGCGCCCAGGTCGGCCGCCGCGCCTTGCGCAACCTCTGCCTCGGTTACCTGGCCGAAAGCGACGACGCCACTTTGCGCGACACCGTGCTGCCGCGCCTGCTGGCGCAGTTCGGAGAGGGCGGCAACATGACCGACGTCATCGCGGCGCTCTCCACCCTCGCCAACCTCGACCTGCCCGAACGCGAGACGGCGCTGGCGGCGTTTTACGCGCGCTGGCAGGACGAAGCGCTGGTGGTCGACAAGTGGCTGCAGGTCCAGGCGACGTCGCGCCTGCCCGGCGCCGCGGCGCGGGTGCGCGACTTGATGCGGCACCCGGCCTTCGACCTGAAGAATCCGAACAAGGTCTACGCCCTGGTGCGCAGCTTCTGCGGCGCCAACCCGCGCCACTTCCACGCGGCCGACGGCAGCGGTTACGCGCTGGCGGCCGACGTCATTATCGAGCTGCAGGCGATCAACCCGCAGGTGGCTTCGCGCCTGGCACGCAGCTTCGACCGTTGGCGCCAGTTCGATGCCATTCGCCAAGGCCACGCCCGCACCGCCCTGGAGCGGATCCGGGCCTGTGAAGGGCTGGCGAAAGACGTCGCCGAGGTCGTCGGCAACGCCCTGAAGTGAAGCCAACGACGTTCTGCTGATGCAGGACCGCAGCGGAGGACGTGTGTGATGGGAAAATCCCCGGATATCACGCGTCGCAGGCTGCTGGATGCCATCGTCGTCGCGCCCCTGCTGTAGCCGGCGGGAGATGGCGAAGCAGCTTGTTTTTTGCGGATTCTGGAAAACACCATCAAAATAGTCGGGTATTTCAACGAACGGGTAAAGGCAGAACGCAATGGCAACGGAGCAGAACAACAAAACCTACGAAGTGGGTTTTTCGACGGAAAAGATGCAGCACATTTTCTATATAAGCTGCCCGGAAGAGGCGGACGCAACAAAATTCGCCCATGCGGTCTTTCATTACTACGACACGCCGGAAGAGTGGGGCGCCAAACGCTGCATAACGGCCATCGCCGCAGTCAAGCCCAAAAACTGCATACCGGATTTCCTGCACATGGGCTTGCTGGACAAGAAAGAATTGGCCATGGCGGAAAACGACGAAGCCCTGCACAGGGAAGTCAGGAAAATAACGCAACAGATCATGGATGCCGGCTGCGTGCCGATGGCCATCTATGACGAAGAAAACCAGACCATGACCGTCTATGCGACGAAGAAACTGGAAGTGGATCCGCAAGCCGGTGCGGCGAGTGTGGTCCTGAATTTCAGCCTGTTTGGAGGCGCCGTAGGCAAAGGCCGTTGAGGCTTGCCGGCGCAATGACCGGGATTCTTTAGAAATCCGTTGCACACGATGACGACCGAGCTGCGCCACGGCTACTGTGCCCTTTGCATCTCCCGCTGCGGCTGCGTGGCCACGCTGGTCGACGGCGTGCTGACCCGGGTCGACCCCGACCCGGCGCACCCGACCGGCCAGGCCCTGTGCGTCAAGGCGAAGGCGGCGCCGGAGGCGGTGTACGCTCCCGACCGCATCCCCTATCCGCTGCGCCGCACCCGCCCCAAGGGCGACCCCGATCCGGGCTGGGAACGCATCTCCTGGGACGAAGCCCTCGAAACCATCGCCGCCAAGGTGCGCGCCGCGACCGCCCAACACGGCCCCACAGCCGTGGCCTTCGGCGTCGCCACACCGAGCGGGACGGCGGTCGCCGACAGCTTTGCCTGGATCCACCGCCTGGCCCATGCCTGCCGCAGCCCCAACCTCATCTTCGCCACCGAGAACTGCAACTGGCACAAGGACTTCGCGCCGGCCTACACCTTCGGCGCCGGCATCGGCATGCCGGATTATGAGCATGCGGGCTGCGTCCTGCTGTGGGGCTTCAACCCGGCGACCTCCTGGCTGGCGCAGGCCACGGCGGTGCAAGAGGCCCGCAAACGGGGTGCCAGGCTGATCGTGGTCGATCCGCGTCGCGCCGGGTTGGCTGTCTCCGCCGATCTGTGGCTGCGTCCCCTTCCCGGCAGCGACGGGGCACTGGCGCTGGGGCTGGCCCATGCCCTGATCGAAGCGGGGCGCTACGACCGCGATTTTCTGATGCGCTGGAGCGATGCCGCCTTCCTGGTGCGTGATGACGATTCCACCCTGCTGACCCACGCCGACCTTCATGAAGGCGGCGACGCCGGGCACCCCCTGGCCTGGGACGAGACGACGGGGGCGCCTGCGCCCTGTCCGCGGCGTCCGCCCAATGCCGCCGCGGAAGCCCGCCTGGCCTTGCGCGGGCGCTTCACCGTGCAGACGGTTCGCGGCGCCGTCACCTGCCGTCCGGTATTCGAGCGCCTCGCCGAACGCTGCCGGGCATGGCCTGCCGACCGGGTCGAGGCGGTGACCGGCATTCCGGCCGCACAGGTCGAGGCGGCGGCAAAAATGATTGCCGACAATCTGCCGCTGTCCTTCTTCACCTGGACCGGCACCTGCCAGCACAGCAACGCCACCCAGACCGGCCGCGCCATCGCCGCGCTGTACGGCCTGACCGGGTGCCTCGATGCGCCCGGCGGCAACGTCTGGTTCAGCAAACCGCCGCTGGCCGATATCACGGGCTTCGAGTGGGTCACGCCGGAGGAACGCGCGCTGACCCTGGGACGCGACGCGCGCCCGGAAGGGCCGCCGCAAAAGGGCTGGATCACCACGCGCGACCTGTTCCGCGCCATCGTCGAGAAGCAGCCGTACCCGGTGTCCTGCCTGATCTCCTTCGGCAGCAATTTCCTGCTGTCCAAGCCCAACACCCGGCTGGCCGAAGCGGCAATGCAGCAGCTCGATTTCTTCGCCCTGGCCGAACTGGTGGAGACGCCCAGCGCGCGCTACGCCGACCTTCTATTGCCGGTGTGCAGCGCCTGGGAGCGGGAAGGCCTGCAGGCCGGGTTCCAGGTGAGCGCGGCGGCGGAAGCCCATGTGCAGCTGCGCCCAGCCCTGGCGCCGCCGCAAGGCGAAAGCCGGTCCGACACCTGGATCGTGTTCGAGCTGGCAAAGCGCCTGGGACTGGCCGATCGGTTCTACGGCGGCGATGCCGAAGCGGGCCTGACGCAAATGCTGGCCCCAACCGGCCTGACGCCGGAAGCCCTGCGCGCGGCACCCGGCGGCCTCGACCTGGCGCTGGAAACCCGCTACCGGAAATACGAGCAGAACGGTTTTGGAACCCCCAGCGGGCGGCTCGAATTGCACAGCGAACGGATGCGCGGCGTCGGCCTCGACCCGTTGCCCGATTATGTCGCGCCCAGCGTGCCGCACGACTCGCGATTTCCGCTCACCCTGACCACCGCCAAGTGGCCGCAGTACTGCCACAGCCAGCAGCGCAACCAGCCCTCGCTGCGCAGGCGCATGCCTGAACCGCTGGTGGAACTGCACCCGGAAACCGCGATGGCGCGCGGCATTCGGGAAGGCGAGTGGATCGAGGTAAAGACGCAGATGGGCGCCATGCGCGCCCGCGCCAGATTTTCGCGGCATCTGGCGCCACAGGTGGTGTGCGCCCAGTATGGCTGGTGGCAATACCCGGATGGGGCGGGAGACGCCAATCGGCTGGTCGATGGCGAGTGCTTCGATCCGGTGGCTGGATCCAACAGCCTGCGCAACGTTCCCTGCCAGGTTTTGGCAGGCCCTGAACCTTAAATTACAGTCTAAGGCCGTCTGTGATCTGACAAACTCAACACGAGCGACTTTAATCGAAATCACCCCGGCAGCATCGCCAGCAAACCATTCAACCGCCGTACGAAGCTCGCCGGATCGTCGAGCTGGCCGCCTTCCGCCAGCAGGGCCTGCTCGAATAGCAGGTTGGCCCAGTCGGCGAAGCGGTCTTCGTCGGATTCGCTGTCGAGCCGCGTGACCAAGGCATGGGTCGGGTTGACTTCCAGCGTGGGCTTGACGATGGGTGCGGCCTGGCCAGCGGCCTTGAGCAGGCGTTCGAGGTTGGCGCTCATGTCGCCTTCGCCGGTGACGAGGCAGGCTGGCGAGTCGGTGAGGCGGTGAGTGACGCGGACGTCCTTGACGCGGTCGCCGAGCGTGGTCTTGATGCGCTCGACCAGCGGCTTCATCGCCTCCTCGGCTTCTTTCTGCGCGGTCTTCTCGGCTTCGTCTTCCAGATCGCCTAAATCAAGCCCACCCTTGGCGACGGATTTCAACTGCTTGCCGTCGAACTCGTGCAGGTTGCCCGACAGCCATTCGTCGACGCGGTCGGACAGCAGCAGCACTTCGATGCCTTTCTTGCGGAAGATTTCGAGGTGCGGGCTGTGCTGGGCGGCGGCGAAGCTGTCGGCGGTGATGTAGTAGATCGCGGTCTGGCCTTCCTTCATGCGGCCGATATAGTCCTTCAGCGACACCACTTGCGCGTCGCTGTCGGTGTGGGTGGAGGCGAAGCGGAGCAGGGCGGCGATCTTCTCCTTGTTGGCGAAGTCCTCGCCCGGGCCTTCCTTCAGCACGCGGCCGAACGCGTTCCAGAATTCGATGTATTTCTCCGGCTGGTTTTCGGCCAGGTCTTCCAGGAGGCCCAGCACCTTCTTCACCGAGCCGGCCTTGATGGCGTCGATGTCGCGGCTCGACTGCAGGATTTCGCGCGAGACGTTCAACGGCAGGTCGGCTGAATCGATCACGCCGCGCACGAAGCGCAGATAGGCCGGCATCAGCTGCTCGGCGTCGTCCATGATGAAGACGCGGCGCACGTAGAGCTTGATGCCGTGGCGGCGGTCGCGGTCATAGAGGTCGAACGGCGCGCGCGAGGGCACGTAGAGCAGCGAGATGTATTCCTGCTTGCCCTCGACGCGGTTGTGCGACCACGCGAGCGGCGGCTCGAAGTCGTGGGCGACGTGCTTGTAGAACTCCTGGTATTCCTCTTCGCTGACGTCCTTCTTGGCGCGCGCCCACAGGGCGGAGGCGCGGTTGACGGTTTCGTCCTCGTCGGTGGGCGTTTCCACGCCGTCCTTCCATTCGGTCTTCTTCATCACGATGGGCAGGGTGATGTGGTCGGAATAGGTGCGGATGATCGTCTTGATCTTGTAGTCGGAGAGGAACTCATCCTCGCCTTCGCGCAGATGCAGCACGATCTCGGTGCCGCGCGCGGGCTTGTCGACGGTTTCCAGAGTGTAGTCACCGGCGCCTTCCGATTCCCAGCGCACGCCGTGTTCGGAGGTGAGGCCAGCGCGGCGGGTGGTCAGCGTGATGCGGTCGGCGACGATGAAGGCGGAGTAGAAGCCGACGCCGAACTGGCCGATCAGCGCGGCGTCCTTCTTCTGGTCGCCGGACAGCTGCGAGAAGAATTCGCGGGTGCCGGACTTGGCGATGGTGCCGATGTGCTCGATGACTTCCTGCCGGCTCATGCCGATGCCGTTGTCGGTGATGGTCAGCGTGCGGGCGTCGCGGTCGAAGGCGATGCGGATCTTGAGGTCGGGGTCGTTTTCATAGAGCGCGGAATCGGACAGGCCCTCGAAGCGCAGCTTGTCGGCGGCGTCGGAGGCGTTGGAAATCAGTTCGCGCAGGAAAATGTCCTTGTTGGAATACAAGGAATGGATCATCAGCTGCAGCAGCTGTTTGACTTCGGCCTGGAAGCCGAGGGTTTCTTTGGTGGCGGACATGCCTTTGATCTCCCGTAACGTACAAATAAGGTGACGGGGAGATGGGGACGGGGGCGGCGGGTTTCAAGGGCTGGCGTGACAGGGGCGCGTGGCGGTGTGGCTCGGGCGGAAGCCGTGGCGAAGTCGACAAGTATCTCAAGGAAGGGCGCACCCACGTCGTGGGCGCCGAAACCCCCAAGGCTACTTTGACAGCATCCCGCATCCCCAGCTTAAAGAGAGGATCGAAGAACGTATCAGCGACGGCCGCCTGCTGGAATCCCGGCGGGTTGGCTGCGACAGGACATCGTCAAAGGACTGGAAAGATGGGCGCCGACGGGAGGCGCCCCGCAAGGGACCGTCATCAGCCCGTTGCTGGCGAACCTCCACCTGCATCCATTAGACGAAAGAATGACAAAGCTGGGCTACCGCATGGTGCCTACATACACCGTATCCATCAGCCGTGGCATCATGAACCGCATGCCTTCCGATCAAGCCAACGCCATATTCGTCGCCCGTGGCCTCACCAAGGTCTACCGCATGGGCGAGGTCGAGGTGCACGCGCTGCGCGGCATCGACCTCACGCTCAACCGCGGCGAACTGGTGGTGCTGCTCGGCCCCTCGGGCAGCGGCAAGTCGACGCTGCTGAACATCCTCGGCGGGCTCGACGCGCCCAGCGGCGGCGAGGTGCGCTATCTCGACCACATGCTGACCGGCGCCTCCGAGGCCGAGCTCACCCGCTTCCGCCGCGAGCACGTCGGCTTCGTGTTCCAGTTCTACAACCTGATCCCCAGCCTCACCGCGCGCGAGAACGTCGCCGCGGTGACCGAAATCTCCAAATCCCCGATGCGGCCCGAAGACGCGCTGGCCCTGGTCGGCCTGGGCAGCCGGCTCGACCATTTCCCGGCGCAGCTTTCCGGCGGCGAGCAGCAGCGGGTGGCGATCGCCCGCGCCGTCGCCAAGAATCCGGCGGTGCTGCTGTGCGACGAGCCCACCGGCGCGCTCGATTCCGCCACTGGCGTGGTGGTGCTGGAGGTGCTGGAAAAGGTAAACCGCGAACTCGGCACCCTGACCGTGCTGATCACCCACAATGCCGGCATCGCCGACATGGCCGACCGCGTGATCCGGCTGTCCGACGGCCGCATCGCCGAGATCCGCGCCAATGCCGCGAAGAAGCGGGCGAGCGAGCTGAGCTGGTAGGCGGCATGTCGCCATGAAAGCCCTCGACCGCAAGCTCCTGCGTGACCTTTGGCATCTGCGCGGCCAGGTGCTGGCGATCGCGGCGGTGATCATGGGCGGCGTCGCCACCATGGTGATGTCGCTTTCCACCTACGATTCGCTGACCACCACGCGCGACCGCTTCTACGGCGAGTACCGCTTCGCCGAGGTGTTCGTCAGCCTCAAGCGCGCCCCCGAGCCGGTGGCCGAACGCCTCGCCGCACTGCCCGGGGTGGAGCGGCTGGAGACGCGGGTGCGGGCCGGGGTGAAGCTGGAGGTGGCAGGCTTTTCCGACCCCATCACCGGCCTCCTGCTGTCGCTGCCGAACCAGGGCGAGCCGCTGCTCAACGCACTGCACCTCAAACGCGGACGCATGGTGCAGCCATGGAGCACGGACGAGGTGGTGCTGTCCGACACCTTCGCCGACGCCCACCGTTTCCAGCCGGGCGATACGCTCGCCGCCATCGTCAACGGCAAGCGCAAGCAGCTCACCGTGGTCGGCGTCGCGGTGTCGCCGGAATACGTCTACCAGATCGCGCCCGGCGCCATGTTCCCCGACTTCAAGCGCTACGGCGTGCTGTGGATGGGGCGCAATGCGCTGGCCGCGGCCTACGACATGGAAGGCGCCTTCAACCAGGTCAGCCTGACGCTGGCGCGCGGCGCCCACGAGCAGGACGTGATCGACCGCGTCGACTCGGTGCTCGGCGCCTATGGCGGAACCGGCGCCTACGGGCGCCGCGACCAGTTCTCCAACCGCTTTCTGTCCGAGGAGCTGAAGCAGCTGCAGACCATGGCCACGGTGTTCCCCGCCATTTTTTTAGGCGTCGCCGCCTTTCTGCTCAACGTGGTTCTGAGCCGCCTGATCGCGCTGCAGCGCGACCAGATCGCCATCCTCAAGGCCTTCGGCTATTCCTATGCGGCGATCGGCGCGCACTACGTCAAGCTGGTGCTGCTGATGGCGGTGCTGGGCGTGGCGGCCGGGGTTGCGCTCGGCGCCTGGTTCGGCCAGGGGCTCTCCAACGTCTACATGGAGACGACCTTCCGCTTTCCCTACCTCGACTACCGGCTCGATGCCGGGGTGATCCTGATCGCCCTCGGCATCAGCGTCTTCGCGGCGGTCAGCGGCACGCTGTTTTCGGTCGCGCGCGCGGTGCGGCTGCCGCCGGCCGAGGGCATGCGCCCGGAAATGCCGGTGGCCTACCGCGCCACCCTGGTCGAGCGCATCGGCCTGCGGCGCTGGTTTTCCGCGCCGACGCGGATGATCCTGCGCCACATCGAGCGGCGTCCGCTGAAGTCGTTCCTGACGGTGCTGGGCATCGCCTGCGCCTGCGGCCTGATGATGGTGGGCAATTACCAGAAGGGCGCGATCGATTTCATGGTCGACGTGCAGTTCCGCCAGGCCGCGCGCGAGGACCTGGCGCTCGCCTTCATCGAGCCGACCTCGGGGCGCGCGCTGCACGAGCTGGCCGCGCTGCCGGGGATCGATTTCGTGGAGGGCTTTCGCGACGTGCCGGCGATCCTGCGTTTCCGGCACTACCAGCACCGCGCCGCGCTGTTCGGCATCCAGCCCGAAGGCCAGCTGCACCGTTCGCTCGACCGCGGCCTGCAGCCGGTGGCGGTGCCGCCCGGCGGCGTTGTGCTGACCGACCACCTGGCCGACAAGATCCTGCACGTGAAGCCGGGCGACATGCTGACGGTGGAGGTGCTGGAAGGCCGCCGCCCGGTGCTGCAGGCGCCGGTGCTCGGCATCACCAAGCAGTTTCTCGGGGTGTCGGCCTACATGCAGCAGGAATCGCTGAACGCGCTGATGCATGAGGGCAGCACGGTGTCGGGCGCCTATCTGGCGGTGACGCCGGGGATGGAAACCGAGCTCTACTCGAAGCTGCACGAGCGCCCGCGCGTGCTCGGCATGGTCGCTAACAAGGCGGCGATCCAGAGCTTCTACGCCACCATCGGCGAGTTCATCCTGTTCTACAACCTGGTGGCCACACTGCTCGCCGGCGCCATCGGCTTCGGCGTGGTCTACAACAGCGCGCGCATCGCGCTGTCGGAGCGCGGCCGCGAGCTCGCCAGCCTTCGGGTGCTTGGCTTCACCCAGGGCGAGATCGCCTATATCCTGCTGGGAGAGCTGGCGCTCCTGACGCTGGCGGCGATCCCGGTCGGCTTTGTGGTCGGCGTCGGCCTGGTCGGCATCCTGGTGGTGGCGTTCCAGAACGAGCTCTACCGGCTGCCGCTGATCCTGACGCCGGAAAACTACGCCATGGGCGCGGCGGTGGTGATCGTTTCCGCGCTGCTGTCCGCCCTGCTGCTGTGGTTGCGCCTCGGCCGGCTGGACCTGGTGGCCGTCCTCAAAACTCGCGAATAGGGCAACGACAACAGCATGAAGTTACGCGCAAAAATCGGAATGCTGGCGACCGCGCTGGTGATCGCGGCGGGCCTCGTCTACGGCTTCATGCCGCGCGCGCAGCCGGTGGACATCGCCGAGGTGAAGCGCGCGCCGCTTGTGGTGACGGTGGAAGAGGAGGGCAAGACCCGCGTCATGGAGCGCTACGTGGTGACGGCGCCGGTCGCGGGCTACGTGCGCCGCAGCGGCCTCGAGGCGGGCGATGCGGTCGCGGCCGGGCAGGTGCTCGCGGTGATCGAACCGGCGCGCGCGGTGGCGCTCGACCCGCGCACCCGCGCGCAGGCGCAGGCGCAGGCGAGCGCCGCGCAGGCCGCCCTGGCGGTTGCCGAGGAAAACGCCCGCGCCGCTGGCGCCGCCGCGCAACTGGCGCGGCAAGAACGCGTCCGCGCCGAATCCCTGCGCGAATCGAACTTCCTCTCCGAACAGGCGCTCGACACCGCCCGCACGGCAGAAACCCGCGCCCGCGCCGCCGGGCAGGCCGCGGCGCACGCGGTCAGGGTGGCGCGTTTCGAGCTGGAGACTGCGCGCGCCGCCGTCGCCAGCGCCGCCCGCCTGCAGGCCGGCGGCGCGGCCGACGTGCTGCAGGTGCGCGCGCCGGTGGCGGCACGCGTGCTGAAGCTGCTGCAGGAAAGCGAAGGCGCAGTGGCGGCCGGCCAGCCGCTGCTCGAAATCGGCAATCCAGACAGCCTTGAGGTCGAGGTGGAGGTGCTGTCCACCCACGCGGTAAAAATCGCTCCCGGTTCCCGGGTCATCCTCGACCGCTGGGGCGGCGAACAGCCGGTGCCGGGCACGGTGCGGGTGGTGGAACCGAGCGGCTTCACCAAGATCTCGGCGCTCGGCGTCGAGGAGCAGCGGGTGCGGGTGATCGTCGACTTTGCTTCGCCGCGCGAGGCGTGGCAGCCCCTCGGCGACGGCTATCGGGTGGAGGCGCGCTTCGTGCTGTGGGAAGGCGACGATGTGCTGCAGCTGCCGACCAGCGCGCTGTTCAGGGAAGGCGAAGGCTGGGCCGTGTTCGTGGTGGAAGGCGGCCGCGCCCGCCTCACCCCGGTCGAAACCGGCCAGCGCGCAGGGCTTGCGACGCAGGTCCTGTCCGGGCTGGAAGCCGGCACCCGCGTGGTCAGCCACCCGGACGACAAGATCCGCGACGGCACGCGGGTGAAACCGCGCTGAAGCTCAGGCCTGCTTGAGGATGGCCTCGACTTCGCTGTCGTCGATCTGCGGAAAGTCGGCATAAAACTGCCCGACCGCCTGAAAGAACGGTGGCGCCTGCAGGCACACCACTTCGTCGGCATACCCCTCGATTTTTTCCAGCGTGTCCGGCGGCGCCACCGGCACCGCGCAGATCAGGCGCGCCGGTTTCCTGGCGTGCAGCGCATGCAGCGCGGAGATCATCGTCGCCCCCGTGGCCAGCCCGTCGTCCACCACGATCACGATGCGACCGGCCGGGTCGATCGGCGGCCGCAGCGGCGTATATTGCGCGCGCCGCTTGCGGATCGTCGCCAGCTGGGCCTGCTTTTCCTGCTCCAGATAAGCCGGTGTGCCGCCGGCCGATTCCGCGTAGTCCGCGATATAGGTCCAGCCCGATTCGTCGATCGAGCCGAGGGCGAATTCCGGATTGAACGGCGCGCGCAGCTTGCGCACCAGCACCACGTCGAAATCGCCGTCCAGCGCCTTGGCCAGCCGCTGCCCCATCGGCACGGCTCCGCGCGGGATGGCCAGAATCAGCGGATGCTGGCCCTTGTAAGCGGCAAGGGCTGCGGCGAGCTGGTCGGCGGCCTGGTGACGATTGGCGAAAACCATGATGGCCTCCCTTTGTATTGATCTCTTTCATCCTAGACAAAACTCACCCGGACGGCTTTAGCCGGTGCTTGTTTAGTCGATATTGCCGTCAAGCGCAGCGAAGTGAGTCGGATGTTACGTCGCTGCGCTCTCGCAATGAATAGCCGGCGCTCCTTAAGGCTGACAGGGTTTGTGTCGCTATGGTACGAATTGATTAATGGACTCGGGCATAGACTATGGATGTACGGGTAGAGGATGGCGGCAGTCGCACCCCGGTGGCACGCACCACCGGCGTGCCAGTTTCATCGTGGGCGATCGTGCTGGCGGCGTTCTGGACCGTGATGGCGGTGATGTCCCTGCTCTGGAATGTCGCGCAGGTGCGCGAGCTGGTGCTCGAGCAGGCCCAAATCGAGTTGCGGGCGAATTTCTTCAAGGATCTCGCTTTCCGCAACTGGGCCACCAGGCATGGCGGCGTGTACGTGCCTGTCACCCCGGAGAGTCCCCCCGATCCCTATGTGAGCAACATGCCGGAGCGTGATGTGCGCACGCCCTCGGGACGCTTGCTGACCCTCATCAACCCGGCGCTGATGGTGCGCCAGTTCAACGAGCTGGCCAACGAGAGCTACGGTGCGCGCGGTCATCTGAGCGGTCTCAATCCCATCAATCCCAAGAATCAGCCCGATCCATGGGAAGGCCGGGCGCTGGCTCAGTTCAGCCGGGGTGTCGAGGAGGTCACGGGCGTCGACGAGATCGGAGGCGCACCCTATCTGCGCCTGATCCGGCCGATGACGATGGGGCAGAAGTGCCTGGCTTGCCATGTTCAGCAGGGTTACCAGGAAGGCGACCTGGCCGGCGGCGTCAGTGTGTCGGTGCCGCTCGCCCCGCTCGATGCGGCGGCCGATCGGCGCATCAGCGCGCTGGGGCTCGGCCACGGCGCACTCTGGCTGTTCGGCGTGATCGGTATCGGCGCCGGCGCCCGGCAATTGCGGCGTCGAATTGGCGAGAGCGAAGCCGTTCACCATGCGCTGGTGGAGCATGAGGATCGAACGCGCGCGATTCTTGGCGCCTCGCTCGATGGCATCATCGCGATCAATGCCGACAACGAAATCATCGACTGGAATTCCCAGGCCGAACGGACGTTCGGCTGGCCGCGCGAGGAGGCGCTGGGACGTTCGCTCTCGGAAACCATCATCCCGCAACGCTTTCACGACCAGCACGCAGCGGGCCTGAAGCGCAGCCTTGAGAATGGCGCGGCCGTATTGATCGGCCGCCGTGTCGAACTGGTCGGCCTGCACCGGGACGGTCACGAGTTCCCCATTGAGATATCCATCGCACGCATCAGCACCGCCGGGGCGCCGTGCTTCAGCGCCTATGTGCGCGACATCAGCGAGCGCAAAACGGCGGAAGACAAGATCAACCGGGACTACCATGCGCAGCGGGTCCTGGCGGAATTGCTGGAAACCTCCATGCGCCAGGATCCCTTCGCGCAGCGTTTGCAGTTTGCGCTGGAACTGATCCTCTCGACGCCCTGGCTGTCGCTGAAAGGTTCCGGCAGCATCTTCCTGGCCGATGCGGCATCCGGAAACCTGCGCATGGCCGCCCAAAAAGGCTTGTCGGCCGATATCGAGCAGAGTTGCGCCACGGTCGAGATTGGCCATTGTCTGTGCGGACGGGCGGCGGCGACCCGCGAATTGCTGTTCGTCGATTGTGTCGATGAGCGGCACGAAATCCATTTCCCGGGCATGTTGGCGCACGGACACTATTGCGCCCCCATCCTGTTCGACGGGGCGCTGCTGGGCGTGCTGAATCTTTATGTGGACGCCCACCACAAGCAGACGCCCGAGGAGGTACAGTTCATCACTGCCGCCGCCCATGCCGTGGGCGGCATGATCCAGCGGCATCAGGCCGAGCAGCAGTTGCGCCATCACGCCTATCACGACGGTCTGACCAAAATGCCGAACCGGACCTTGTTCATGGACCGTCTGGAACAATGCCTGCGCTTCGGCGAACGTCACCCCGCATTGCGCTGCGCCGTGCTCTACCTGGATCTCGACCGCTTCAAGACGATCAATGACAGCCTTGGCCATACCCTGGGCGATCAGTTGCTGCTTGAGGTAAGCGCGCGTATCCGCGTCTGCATGCGGCCGGAGGATACGGTTGCCCGCATGGGCGGCGACGAGTTCACGATCCTGCTCGAAGACGTGTCGGAAGCCGCCGATGCGCTGCGCGTATCCGACCGGCTGCACACGGCGCTGCTGCCGCCGATCATGCTCGAAGGCCGCGAGATATTTGTCTCCGCGAGCATCGGTATTGCAATCGCCGCGCAGAATGGCTGCGATGCCCCCGACCTGCTGCGCGACGCCGACACCGCGATGTACCGCGCCAAATCCCAGGGCACGGGGCAGACGGTGTTGTTCGACGAGAACATGCACCTGCGCGCCGTGACGCAACTGACGCTGGAATCCGAGCTGCGCCGGGCGGTGGAGCGCGCGGAATTGCGCGTGTATTACCAGCCCATTGTCGAGGCAAGCTGCGGTGAGGTGCTCGGCTTCGAGGCGCTGGTGCGCTGGGAGCATCCTGAACGCGGCCTGGTTTCGCCTGCCGAGTTCATCCCGCTGGCGGAGGAAACCGGACTCATCAATGACATCGGCCACTGGGTGCTGACGGAAGCCTGCCGCCAGCTTCAGGAATGGCGCTCGAACTTCCCGCAACGGCCAGGCCTGTACATGAGCATCAACCTGTCCGCCAAGCAGTTTCTGCAACCGGATCTGGTGGACCGGATCGACGCGGTGATTGCCGCGACCGGCGTCGATCCGCGTTACATCGCGCTGGAAATCACCGAAAGCGTGCTGGTGCATAACCGCGAAATGGCGAACCTGATTCTGCTCGACCTCAAGGCGCGCGGACTGCACCTCTATGTCGACGACTTCGGCACCGGCTACTCCTCGCTGAGCTACCTGCAGAACTTCCCCTTCGATGCGCTGAAGATCGACCGTGCCTTCGTCAGCCGTCTGACGCCCGCAATCGAGGACACGGAAATGGTTTCGACCATCATCGCCATCGCCCGCAACTTCAAGATGGGCGTGATTGCCGAGGGCGTGGAGAACGACGGACAACTCGAACGCCTTGTCGAACTGGGTTGCCGGAAGGTGCAGGGGTATCTGTTCTCGCCGCCGCTGCCGGCGACCGCGGCCCGCTCGCTGGTGCTGGCGCGCGGCGCCGGCTTGTCCGGCGGATAGGGAAACATCCGGAGCGTCGCCGCGGGCGGCCTGCGCGGCAGGCATTCATTCCCGGGCCGTCAGAAGTCCCGCTAACCGCATCCGACGAATATGCAAACCCGGCCATGTCGGATGCCGTTCGTCCGGGGATTCGCTTCCCGAATGCGACAATGCGAACATGAACGCAACCAACGACCCCGACGCCACCGGCGACAGCCCGGCCATCTCGTGCGCCACCTGCGAAGCCTGCTGTTGCAGGCTGGAAGTCCTGCTGATGGGCGATGACGACGTCCCGGCGAGGCTGACCGCCCGGGACCAGTGGGGCGGATGGGTGATGCGCCGTCTCAACGACGGCTGGTGCGCGGCACTCGATCGAAGCACCCTGTTATGCACCATCTACGCGCGCCGGCCAGCCGTCTGCCGCGAATATCAGGTGGACGACTACGAATGCCTTGGAGAGCGATCCCGGCTCTTGCCCGACGATCCGTCCGGCACGCGGGCGGTAAACAATGCGGCTGTTGTGATGTGCGAATAGCACAAATATTGTCCAATATGTGCATTGCACACATGCCTGCCCCGGAGCTTCAAATGAGCCTCGCAGTCGCACCAGACGTCGACCAGGCCGGCGTCCTGGCGGAAGCCCTGATCAATGCCAGCAAGCACCTGGGCTTGAATCGGGCCGAGCTGGGCGAAATCATCGGCAAGGACCGCACGGCCATCGGACGCGGCCGCATCGATCCCGCGGCAATCCCCAACAGATGCGGCACTGGATGCAGACCGAAAACCTTCACACCGGCGGCATCCCGGCCGAGCAGGGCAAAACCGTGCAGGGCCTGGCCACCTCCCTGGAATACCTGGATGCCATGGGGGCAAGCTGTAAGTGGTCGACTGGGACGCCTGCCTGGCGGATACCAGACCGCTCAAGCTCTCGGGTGTCGTGCTCCGGTTGGTGGAAAGCCAGGAACAGGTGGCGACCAATCAACTGGTCCGTTCGCTCGAGCGGCAGGCCGTGCTGGAAGACGTCAACGCAGTAACTCGAACATTTACGCTTTCATCACGGTTTCGGCTGCCTGGCACCAAAGCCTTGTGCCATTTCGATATAAAGCGATTCCACACGCTCCCGTGCCCACGGGGTCCGACGAAGAAACTTGAGGCTCGACGTGATGCTCGGGTCATGGGTGAAGCAGCGGATCTCGATTTTCCGCCCCAACGCATCCCAGCCATAGAACGCAACCAGTTCGTTCAATAACTGTTCAAGCGTGACACCGTGGAGTGGATTGTTGGGCTGAGTCTCATGCATGGTTCATGGTTCTAAACTTTGGCCTGCTTGATGATGCTGTTCAACGCTCGATGCCCAGCAACTCGATTTCAAAGGTCAATTCGGCATTGGGTGGAATGACGCCGGGAACACCACGGGCTCCATACGCAGCAGTTGCCGGACAGGTGAGTCTGGCTTTGCCACCCACCTTCATTTCCTGCACGCCATGGGTCCAGCAAGGAATGACACCCCGCAGCGGGAAAGAAGCGGGCTCGTTGCGTTTGTACGAGCTATCGAACTCGGTTCCGTTTGCCAGTGTTCCACGGTAATGCACGCGGACCACGCTATCTGCCGTGGGCGAAGCCCCCTCACCTGGCTTGATGTGGGCCACCACTACACCAGAAGGCAGTGTTTCCGTATTCGCGGCCAGTCCCTGGGCGCTGACGCTGACTGCTGCAATGGCTATGAGGGTTTGAAGTGTACGCATTGAAATCCAATAAAAATAGGGGTCGGGTAACGCCCTACATGTTAGCGCAGCCGCCATCTATCCTGGATTACTTATCACGCCCGACCACGGTCCTTACCCCAAACTCCGCACTCCCCTGGCCCTATATCGACCACTCCCCCTGAGACGCAAAAAAGCCACCCAGAAAGATGTCTTGAAATGCTTGTTTCTACTGCTGTTTTAGCCCCGGCCTTAGCTCGAACCCGAGACCTGCGAATGAACAGAGAGTCGAACGCCTGTCAGGCTTCGGTATGGTTCACTGGGTCGCCGTGCGCATCCTGTCCAACTTCTCGACGACAGCCTGATAGAGATCCCCGTCGGCATCGGGGTTGCGGTCAGGGTGGTGGGCGCTCCGGATCTTTTTCAGCGCAGGCATATCGTCGGGCAGGTCATGCACCTTGGTCACCCGGTCGCCGTTCTTGACCATCTCGCGCTGAAGCTCGGCCTCTGCGCCTTCACGTGTGTCGTGCAGCCGCTTGCTGCCAAGACGCCAACCATCCTGGGTCTTGCGCGGGGATTGATTTCTCTCGCCATCAAACCAGACCCATTTGCCGGTATCAGGATCCGGTTCAAAACGAATGGTGGTGATGCCGTAGGTGTAAACGGGCGGCTTGTCGTTTTCGTCCGCACTGTGCATGCGCGCCAGGACATCCCAGACAACGAGTTGGACACCCAACTCCCTGACCATCTTGGCGAACGCAGCCACCTCCTCAGGGTTCGTTAGGTCCAAGGTGCGCAAGGCGTTTACCGTGTGCAGGTTGCCGGCAATCCCTACGGTACTGACCTGCATGACAGCTGGCCCCATGCGTCAGACTGGGATAGCCCGTCCTCTTTCTCATCCAACTGGGATAGCGGCATCGGCAGCAGCTGGGATGACTAACGCAGCCGATTTACCTGCCCCGCACGTTGCGCTACTATATGACCAACATAATGACTAATCGGAGGGGCGCATGAGCACCGTTACCCTGGCAGAAGCCAAGACCCATCTCAGCCATCTTCTTGACCAGGTCGAAGCGGGTGAGGAAGTGGTCATCACTCGTCGCGGCCTGCCAATCGCCCGCATCACGCCGGTCGAGAAACCCAAGCACGCCGTCAAGTCCCTCGCCGAGTTTCGCAGTCGCATGCCCCGCTGGCGCAAATCCAGCGCCGAGTTGTTGCGCGAGATGCGCGACGAGGGGCTTTGATGCTGTACTTCGATACCAGCTTTCTGGCCCCGCTCATCCTCGAAGAAGCCGCCAGCGCGAAAATCGAGGCTTTTTTCGCCAAGCTCCCGGTGGGGGAGCTGTACGTGAGCCACTGGACCCGCGTCGAATTCGCCAGCCTCATCGCGCGCGAAGTCAGGATGGGCGGATTCGCGGAGTCCGATGCGCTGCTGGCCATCGCCCAGTTCGACGAACTGGTGACTGACTCATTCCAAATCGTGGCGCCCGGTGTTGCGGACTACGAACTCGCCAAGGAGTACATCCAGCACTTCGCCACCAAGCTGCGGGCGGGCGATGCGCTGCACCTGGCTATCGCCCATAACAACGGCGCAAAGACCCTCTACACCCTGGACGAGGGGCTCTTGCATGCGGCCAAGCTGATGAAGGTCCACGCCAGCCGAG
The DNA here is from genome assembly GCA_021166845.1 of Thiobacillus sp. GTDB lineage: Bacteria > Pseudomonadota > Gammaproteobacteria > Burkholderiales > Thiobacillaceae > Thiobacillus. Next base: position 18,014 of record JAJPEP010000053.1, on the reverse strand, counting down.
GCATCAAAACCTAGCCCCAACCGACCGACGTGAACCAAAAACACAAAAATACCCAGGCCTCGGGGTGGCCACGACAACATGGCGAGATTCGGTTTCCGCATGGGCCGCAGCGCTCTACAAGGTGCTTGGCCGTCAGCTCTCTAGCCTTGACTGTGCCCTTGCCAGGCAGGTTGGCATCGACGACGCCCTCGACATAAGTCTGCCTTGGCGGCAGGCAGCGCGTCCAACAGGGTCAGGATCTCTTCCAACATCATGGTCAGCAGACTGCAGCAAAAATGCAGTAAAAACCTCTGCTACAAAGCACAACGGCCTACGTTTTTACACGTAGGCCGTTGATTTATTTGGCTCCCCGACCTGGGCTCGAACCAGGGACCTGCGGATTAACAGTCCGTCGCTCTACCGACTGAGCTATCGGGGAATAGGAGAGCGCGCATTCTAGAGTCGGCGGGCTTTCCGGTCAAGCCTTATAGCGGCTAACCGTCATTTTCCACCTGCAATTCGGGGACGTGGCTGAAGGCGATGCGCATCGGCGCGGCGCCGCGGCCGCTGTGGGCGCCGCCGAAGTACAGGGTGTTGGGGCCGTAGCGCTGGTTGATCTGGTCGAGCACGCTGTTGAGGGTTTCGTGCTGGTCGTCGGGATCGAACAGGTCGCGCGTGACCTGGCTGTGCTCGGCGAGGTGGAGCAGGGTGACGCCGACCTTGAGGATGGGGGCGGGATCGGGCGGGCGGCGCTGCCACAGTTCGGCCAGCACCGGGTTGAATTTGAGGGTGTCGGCGTGCGGCGAGAAGCGGGCCTGGTCGGACCAGTGGGCGGGTCCGTTGCCGCGTTGCAGATAGGTGAGGTGCAGGCCGAGGCCGCCGGCGCAATAGCCGTAATGGCGCAGCCGCATCGCGGCCTTGTGCAGCAGGCGGTAAAGCACCGCCAGGGCGGAGGCGGGGTCGCGCAGGTCGGGCGCGAGCACGTGCGAATGGCCGACGCTGGCGCGCTGGGCGGGGGCGGATTCCACGACTTCGCCGCGCAGCCTGGCGTAAAAGCGTTCGCCTTCGATGCCGCCCCAGGCTTGGCGCAGGGTGTTTTTGCTGGCGGCGCACAGGTGTTCGACGCTGTGAATGCCAAGCCGGTTGAGGCGCGGTTCCATGGCGCGGCCGATGCCGGTGAGGGCGCCGAGCTTGAGGCCGTACAGGCGCTGCGGCAATTCGTCCTGGCGGATCACGACCAGCCCGTCCGGCTTCTGCATGTTTGACGCGGTCTTGGCGAGAAAGCGGTTGGGCGCGATGCCGACCGAGCTGTGCAGCACTTCGCCCACCTGGTCGTAGATCGCCTGCTTGATCTGTTGGCCGAGTTTGACGGCGTTGGCTTCCTCACGGTCGCTTCCCATCAGCTCGCACGCCATTTCGTCGATCGACAGCACGGCGCCGACAGGGGTGCACGATTCGACCGCGGCGACGATGCGGTGGTGGATTTCGACGTAGGTGGCCGGGCGCGCCTGCACGAACACGATGTCGCGGCACAGCTTGCGCGCCTGCCACACCGGGGTTCCGGTCTTGATGCCGAAGCGCTTGGCGTCGATGCTGGCGGCGATGCAGCAGGTGGTGTCGGCCATCACCGGCAACACGCCGACCGCCTTGCCGCGCAGCTCGGGGCGCAGCTGTTGCTCGACCGATGCGAAGTAGGAATTGAGATCGACGTAAAGCGAATGCAGTGACATGGCGTGCTCCACCCATCCCTCCGGCGGTGCAGGGTTGTTGCCGTTTGAGCGGTTTGATAGCAATGGCCTGTCATGCGGGGACAAGCGCCGGGGTAAGGATGCTAATTATAGTGTATATCCATACACCATATTTGATCCATTCAGCCCGGATTCGCCAGATTCATCCGTTCCAGCCGCTGGCACAGGGTGTCGATGATGCGGCGCGACAGCGGGGCGGAATGGCGCATCAGCTCTTCCATGATGTGCGGCGGCAGTGCCAGCACGGTGATTTCGGTGTCGGCCACCACTGTGGCGGTACGTTTCTCGTTCAGTAGATAAGCCATTTCGCCGAACAGCTGGCCTTCGTGGAGTTCACCCAGGTGACGCGGGCCGGCGGGAGTGTTCTTGTAGACCCTGGCGCGTCCGGCGTGGAGGAAATAAGCGGTTTTCGAGTCGTCGCCTTCCTCGATCAGGGTGTGGCCCGGGGGGAGGATCTGGCCATAGGTTTCCAGCAGGCGCTGGATGTCGCCGAAGACATAGGCCTCGACTTTGTCGGCGCCTTCGCTGCTGCCGGCGAGAAACAGCTTTTCCAGCGCGGTGATGTCGGCCTTGCCGTAGGCGTACAGCGCCTGCGCCCACAGATACAGCAGCAGAAACGCGAAATAGGCGCCGATCAGCACGAACACCACGCCGCCGAGCGCGCCGTACAGGCTGTTGTAATTCTCCAGCTTGAAGAAAGCGCCGAACAGCACGAGCAGAAGCCCCAGGCTCACGCTGGCGCCCAGCGCGAACGCCGCGGCGGCGCGGGCGGGCGGGCGCCGCTGCGGCAACTGCCAGTAGGCGGCGAACAGCAGCGCCCACACCATGGCAAAGACGAACAGCGTATTGAGCGCCTGCAGCACCTGCGCGTTGCCGATCCCGATGAAGTCGTTCTGCGCCAGGAAACTCAGCGTCATCTGCGCCAGCGCGGCCACGCACATCAGCAGGAACAGCACCGGCAGGATGATCAGCGGCAGCACCCACTTCACCACCGGATTGCGCTTGCTCGGGCTTGGAAAGATGATGCGGAACGCCCCCTGCACCGCGTTGACCAGCCAGCGCGACGACAGCACCAGGGTGAGCAGGCCGACGCCGCTTGCGGCCAGCTGGGTCTGGCGCGCGATGAAGCCAAGCGCGGCGAGGCTTTCCAGCTGCATCTGGTCGTAGAGCGCGGCCATCAGGATGGTGGCCGGCACCGAGTTTTCGGCGACGCGGCCCAGCAGCTGCAGTCCGTAGCTCAGCAGCAGCAGCAGCGGGGTGGCCGACAGCAGGAAGTAGAACGCCGTCGCCGCGGCATGGTTCTGCAAACCGTTCTGGCCGAACAGGCGCAGGGTGGTATAGGCAAGCTGGAGCAGCCAGCCGGGCGTGCCGCGCGTGGGGGGCAGGGCGAGATTTCGAAACATGGCGCTAGCCTACCTGTAGTGGTAGCGGGAGGCTAGCATCGCGGGAACGGCTGGCCCGGATGCGCGCCCTTCGTGGGAGCGGCCTCCAGGCCGCGATGATTTCGGAACAATTGCGCCCTGGAAGGCGCGCCCACGTGGGCGCGGCGTCTTCGCCGCGATTTCACACAGCGACTCAGGCCAGCGCCTGCGCGATGCGCTTGAGCGCCTTTTCCAGGTTGGCTTGCGAGGTGGCGAATGACAGGCGGATGTAGCCTTCGGCGCCGAAGGCCGAGCCGGGAACGACGGCGACGTCGGCGGATTCCAGCAGGTATTCTGAAAACGCGATGTCGGTCGGTTCCTCGATGATGTCGCGCGCCAGCAGTCTCATGATCGCCGGGCGCACGTCGGGGAAGGCGTAGAAGGCGCCGCCGCTGTCGACGCAGTGGAAGCCGGGAATGGCGTTCAGCGCGTCGACGACGTAGCGGTGGCGCGCCTTGAAGGCGTCGAGCATCGGCGTGATGCAGCCCTGGTCGCCGTTCAGCGCGGCTTCGGCCGCCATCTGCGAGATCGAGGCGGGGTTGGAGGTGGACTGCGACTGCACGTTGGTCATCGCGCGCAGGATGGCTTCGGGGCCGGCCGCATAGCCGATGCGCCAGCCGGTCATCGAATAGGCTTTCGAGACGCCGTTCAGCACCAGGGTGCGGTCGTACAGGTCGGGGCAGACGTTGAGGATGTTGACGAAAGGCACGTCGTCCAGCCGGATGTGCTCGTACATGTCGTCGGAGGCGATCAGCACGTGCGGGTGGCGGCGCAGCACGGCGCCGAGCGCCGCCAGTTCGTCGCCGCTGTAGACCGCGCCGGTGGGGTTGGACGGGCTGTTGATGACGAACAGGCGGGTTCTGGGCGTGATCGCCGTCTCCAGCTGCGCCGGGGTGATCTTGAAGCCCTGCTCGATGCCCGCCTCGACGATCACCGGCTTGCCGTCGGCGAGGATCACGATGTCGGGATACGAGACCCAGTAGGGCGCCGGGATGATGACCTCGTCGCCGGCGTTGATCACGGCCTGCGCCAGGTTGAAGAAGCTCTGCTTGCCGCCGCACGACACCAGAATCTGCTTGGGGGTGTAGTCGAGCCCGTTGTCGCGCTTGAACTTGGCGATGACCGCCGCCTTCAGGCTGGGGGTGCCGTCGACCGCCGTGTACTTGGTGAAGCCCGCGTCGATCGCCGCGATCGCCGCATCCTTGATGTGCTGCGGGGTGTCGAAATCGGGCTCGCCGGCGCCGAGGCCGATGATGTCGCGGCCGCTCGCCTTGAGCGCGGCGGCGCGGGCGGTGACGGCCAGGGTGGGCGAGGGCTTGATGGCCTGTACGCGGCGGGAGAGTTCCACAGTGGTTCCTTCATGCACCCGTGATGACGGGATGCTACTATCGACGAGTTTTAGCCGCGCGATTTTAACCCGAATGTTTCATAAATTCGCGGGATGATCGCGCAGGATTTTGTTTCGTAGGGGAATTTTTGGAGGGAGGGTGTAGTGATTCATACACCCGACCGAGAAAAGTTTCCATGCGGGACAAAAGACCAGCGAGGGCGCGCGGCAATTTATGAAATATTCGGGTTCTGATGTTCGTCACCTTCCCCAATAGCCCGTTTCGTCTCTTTAAGCCGTTTGAGCCCGCTGGCGACCAGCCGCAGGCCATCGCCCAGCTGATCGAGGGGATCGATGACGGCCTGGCCTATCAGACCTTGCTGGGGGTGACCGGTTCGGGCAAGACCTACACCATGGCCAACGTCATCGCGCGGACGGGGCGGCCGGCGCTGGTCATGGCGCCGAACAAGACGCTGGCGGCGCAGCTGTATTCCGAGATGCGCGAATTCTTCCCGGAAAACGCGGTCGAGTATTTCGTCTCCTATTACGACTATTACCAGCCCGAGGCCTATGTGCCGGCGCGCGACCTGTTCATCGAAAAAGATTCCAGCATCAACGAGCACATCGAGCAGATGCGGCTGTCGGCGACCAAGTCGCTGCTGGAGCGGCGCGACACCGTGATCGTCTGCACCGTGTCGGCGATCTACGGTATCGGCGACCCCTCCGACTATCACAGCATGATCCTGCTGCTGCGCGAGAACGAAAAGATGAGTCAGCGCGAGGTCATCACGCGGCTGACGCAGATGCAGTATGACCGCAACGACATCGAGTTCAAGCGCGGGGTGTTCCGCGTGCGCGGCGACGTCATCGACATCTTCCCGGCGGAACACGCGGAAACCGCGATCCGCATCGAGCTGTTCGACGACGTGGTGGAAACCCTGCACCTGTTCGACCCGCTCACCGGGCAGATCCTGTCGCGGGTGGGACGCTTCACCGTGTTCCCGTCGAGTCATTACGTCACCCCGCGCGCGACGATTCTACGGGCCATCGAGCAGATCAAGGTCGAGCTGCGCGATCGCCTGGAGTGGTATTACGCCAACGGCAAGCTGGTCGAGGCGCAGCGGCTGGAGCAGCGCACCCGCTTCGATCTCGAAATGATGGCCGAGCTGGGCTTCTGCAAGGGCATCGAGAACTACTCGCGGCATCTTTCGGGGCGCAAGCCGGGCGAGCCGCCGCCGACGCTGATCGACTACCTGGCGAAGGACGCGCTGATGATCATCGACGAGTCGCACGTCACCGTGACGCAGGTCGGCGGCATGTACAAGGGCGACCGCTCGCGCAAGGAAAACCTGGTCGATTACGGCTTCCGCCTGCCGTCGGCGCTGGACAACCGCCCGCTCAAGTTCGAGGAATTCGAGGCGCTGATGCCGCAGACCGTGTTCGTCTCCGCCACCCCTGCCAGGTACGAGGCCGAGCATTCTGGCCAGGTGGTCGAGCAGCTGGTGCGCCCGACCGGCCTGGTCGATCCGCTGATCGAGGTGCGCCCGGCGTCGGCGCAGGTCGACGACCTGATGTCCGAAGCGGGAAAGCGCATTGCCATCGGCGAGCGCGTGCTGGTGACGACGCTGACCAAGCGCATGTCCGAGGATCTCACCGACTACCTGGCCGAGCACGGCATCAAGGTGCGCTACCTGCACTCCGACATCGACACCGTCGAGCGTGTCGAGATCATCCGCGACCTGCGCCTGGGCGAATTCGACGTGCTGGTCGGCATCAACCTGCTGCGCGAAGGCCTCGACATTCCCGAGGTGTCGCTGGTGGCGATCCTCGACGCCGACAAGGAAGGCTTCCTGCGTTCCGAGCGCGCGCTGATCCAGACCATCGGCCGCGCCGCGCGCCATCTGCATGGCACCGCGATCCTGTATGCCGACCGGATCACCGACTCGATGCGGCGCGCGATGGACGAGACCGAACGCCGCCGCAACAAGCAGCTCGCCTTCAATGCCGAGCACGGCATCACCCCGCGCGGCGTTCAGAAGCGCATCCGGGACATGATCGACGGCGTGTACAACACCGACGCCGCACGCCTGGAACTCAAGGCCGCGCAGACCGTGGCCGAATACAAGATACTGGATGAAAAAGCGCTGACCAAAAGGATCAAGAAACTGGAAAAGGAAATGCTGGATGCGGCAAGGAATCTGGAATTCGAAAAGGCCGCGGAACTTCGCGACCATTTGAAGGAACTCAAGCGGGTGTTATTTGGTGTGGAAGAACATGACTAAGATTTTATTTGTCTGCATGGGCAATATCTGCCGTTCGCCGATGGCGGAGGGCATGTTTCGCAAGGCCATCGATGAAGCCGGGCTGAGTCGGCATGTGGCGGCGGACTCCGCCGGCACCCATGCCTATCATGTCGGCTCGGCGCCCGATGTTCGCGCGCAGGAGGCGGTGCGCCGGCGCGGGGTGGATATCAGCCAGCTGCGCGGACGCAAGGTGGCGGACGAGGATTTCGAGCGCTTCGACTACATCCTGGTGATGGACGGCGACAATTACAGCCAGCTGATCCGGCGCGCGCCGGCGCAGCACCACGGAAAGATCCGGAGGCTGCTGTCGTTCAGCCGCAAATATCCCAATCTCGACGTGGTCGATCCGTATTACGGCGGCACCCAGGGCTTCGAGGAAAACCTCGACATGATCGAGGACGCGGTGCAGGGCCTGATCCGGGAAATCACCGGCGACACCCGGGTGAAAATGCGCTCAGGCCGCTGAGCGCGTCCTGCTGTTCCAGCAAACGACGAGGGCCGCTTACAAGCGGCCCTCGTCGTTTTGCGGTGCGGGCTTTATTTCGCTTGGGTTTCCACCTGGACCAGCGGTTCCTGCACCTGGTTCACCTGCGGGCGCGAGCGCCGGCGAGTGGGGTGGGGGGCGGCCGGCGCGGTCGTCTCGCCTGCCGTTGCAACGGGCGCGCTGGTTGTTTCCACCTGCATCAGGCTGACGGGCTCGGCCTCGGTTTTGACCACGGGGCGACGGCGGCGGCGCGGGCGCCCTGTTTCGCTGGTTTCAGCCGCGGCCGCCGCGGCGGCCGCGGTTTCCACTTGCTGCAGGTTGGCCGTTGAGGCTGCCAGCGCCGCCAGGATGTCGGCGGGCGAGGCGGTGACCGCGGCCGGCGTTTCAAGCTGCAAGGCCTGCTGCGCGGGTACGACCGGAGCGGGAGCTGCCTTCGGCGCGCCCGCAATTTCGATGATCGCATGGAAGCGGGCGGGTGCCGCGGCGACGTCGCCCCCGGCCTGTGCTGCACCCTCGCCCGTGCCGGCTTCTGTTTCCGGGCGGGCTTCGCGCGGACGGCGATTGCCGCGTCCACGGCGGCTGCGCGGCTCGCGTTTTTCCTCGCTGACGGCTTCGCGCGGCGCCTCGACCGGTGCTATCTGCGGTGCGGCTTCGGCTTCCGGACGCGGTTTGGGCTGACGCGGCGGGCGCGCCGGCTTGGCCGATTCGCCGCCACGGGCCTCGGCGCGCCCTTCGCTCGGGCGCGGTGCGGCCTGACGCGGCTCGCGGGGTTCGCGCGGTTCATTCGGGCGTGCTTCGCCGCGCCCTTCGCCGCGGCTGCGACGCTGGCCGGGCTTGCGGTCACGGCGCTCGCTCGGCCGTTCGCCGCGCGTGAGGGCGGGAGCCGTTTCGGCTGCCGGTACGGCTTTGGCCGCCGGCGCTTCTTCGCCCCGCTTTTTGAACCAGCCAAAAATACGCTCGAACAGGCCGGTCTCCGGCTGCGGTTGGGCCGCAACGGCCGGTCGTGCGGCGGGCGCCGGTTGCGGCGGTGGCGCAATCGATTTGACCGCGGCGACCTGGCGCGCCGGGGCGGCCTCTTGCGCGGTCTGATAGATGGGCTCGGCTTCCGGCAGGGCCACCAGCTTGTAGCTCGGTTCGGCCGCCTCGCGCAGGTTGAGCTCGTCGTGGCGCAGCCGGGTGATGGTGTAGTGCGGGGTTTCCAGGTGGATGTTGGGGATCAGAACCACATTCACTTTGAGGCGCGTTTCGAGGGTGTGAATGTCGACGCGCTTCTCGTTGAGCAGGAAGGTGGCGACATCGACCGGTAGCTGCACATGCAGCGCGCCGGTATTTTCCTTCATTGCTTCTTCCTGCAGGATGCGCAGGATGTGCAGCGCGGACGATTCGGCGCCGCGGATGTGGCCGGTGCCGTGGCAGCGCGGGCAGGGGGTGTAGCTGGTCTCGCCGAGCGAGGGCTGCAGCCGCTGACGCGACATTTCCAGCAGGCCGAAGCGCGAGATCTTGCCGGTCTGCACGCGGGCGCGGTCGTGATGCAGGGCATCGCGCAGGCGGTTTTCGACTTCGCGCTGATGCTTGGGCTCTTCCATGTCGATGAAATCGATCACGATCAGGCCGCCGAGGTCGCGCAGGCGCATCTGGCGGGCGATCTCGTCGGCCGCTTCGAGGTTGGTGTTGTAGGCGGTCTGCTCGACGTCGCTGCCCTTGGTGGCGCGCGCCGAGTTGACGTCGACCGACACCAGCGCCTCGGTGTGGTCGATGACGATGGCGCCGCCGGCAGGCAGGTTGACCTGGCGCGAGTACGCCGATTCGATCTGGTGTTCGATCTGGAAGCGCGAGAACAGCGGCACGTCGTCGCGGTAGAGCTTGACCTTGTCGACGTTGTCCGGCATCACGTGCGCCATGAACTGCTGCGCCTGCTCGTAGATGTCTTCGGTATCGATCAGGATCTCGCCGATGTCCGCCGAGAAATAGTCGCGGATGGCGCGGATGACCAGGCTGCCTTCCTGGTAGATCAGGAAGGCGCCTTTTTGCGAGTTTGACGCGCCGTCGATGGCTTTCCACAGGCTCAAGAGATAGTTCAGGTCCCACTGGAATTCCTGGGCGGTGCGGCCGATGCCGGCGGTGCGGGCGATCAGGCTCATGCCCTCCGGGATGTCGAGTTGCGCCAGGGTGTCGCGCAGCTCGTTGCGTTCCTCGCCCTCGATGCGGCGCGAGACGCCGCCGCCGCGCGGGTTGGTCGGCATCAGCACGACGTAGCGGCCGGCCAGCGAGACGTAGGTGGTGAGGGCGGCGCCCTTGTTGCCGCGCTCGTCCTTCTCCACCTGGACCAGCAGTTCCTGGCCTTCTTTCAGGTTTTCAGGGACGCGGCCGCCGTTGGGCAGGCAGGTGCGGGAAATTTCCTTGAACGGCAAAAAGCCGTGGCGCTCGCAGCCGTAATCGACGAATGCGGCTTCCAGGCTGGGCTCGACGCGGGTAACGACCCCCTTGTAGATATTGCCCTTGCGTTGTTCCTTGCTGGCGGACTCGATGTCAAGGTCGACCAGCTTCTGGCCGTCGACGATGGCAACCCGGAGTTCTTCCGCCTGGGTTGCGTTGAAAAGCATGCGCTTCATTATTTACTCCCGCGCGCGTGCATACGGGACAGGCCAGACTGCCGCCTAAAGCGGGCGGCTCATGCGATCACGTGGTAGGTCAGGTGAAATGGCATGGGGTAAAAGGTGTCCTGTTCCTGGAGAGTTTCGCCGGCAAAGCCGGGGGGGTCTTTCCGGTTCCCGCCGGAGGCTGCGCCTCGGCGTGAACAACTATTTCGTATGCTTGTTGTCGCGTCATTGATAACATCGCTGCTTTGCCGATTGCGCGGGGCGGGTGGTTTCAACTGATCGCGCCAGCTTGAATATTGGCTGGGCGGCAGGAATCCAGACGGGCCGGGCAGGCGGCGGCCGGTGAGCGTTGTAACCGGCGCGTTCTTTAAATCAAATCTGTCCGGCAATCCTGCCGGGCAATTGGTCGGGCAAAACTCAGCCTGAACCGGCGGTAGTGTATATGAAAAAGAATGACTTAGAGAAAGATTCGGTCCGGCGGCTGAAGATCGACGACAGCGTCGACGGCCAGCGTCTGGACAATTTTTTGATGGCGCGGCTGAAGGGCGTGCCGAAAAGCCGCATCTACAAGCTGGTGCGCGGCGGCGAGGTGCGAATCAACGGCGGCCGCGTCGAGGTCAGCTATCGTCTGCAGCTGGGCGACGAGGTGCGGGTTCCGCCGGTGCGCGTCGCGGTACCGGTCATCACCCCCGCCACCCATCTGCCGCAGGGCGGCATCCGGCTGGTGCCGCACATCCTGTACCGCGACGATGCCCTGATCGCGCTGAACAAGCCGGCCGGCATGGCGGTGCACGGCGGCAGCGGCATTTCGCGCGGGGTGATCGAGCAGATGCGGCTGGAACTGCCGGAATGCCGCTACATGGAACTGGTGCACCGGCTCGACCGCGAAACCTCGGGGGTGCTGCTGATCGCGCTGAAGCGCCGCGCCCTGGTCGGGCTGCACGCGGCGATGCGCGAAGGAAAAATCGAAAAGCGCTATCTGACGCTGGTGGCCGGGCGCTGGCCGAACCCGGTGCAGCATGTGAAGCTGACTTTACATAAACGCGTCACCGACGACGGCGAAAAGCGCGTCACGGTGCGCGACGAGGGGCAGGCCGCGCACACCATCTTCCGCCGCCTGCAAAGTTTTTCCGGGTTCACCCTGCTGGAGGCGGAACTGAAGACCGGGCGCACCCATCAGATTCGCGTGCATACCTCGCATCTCGGGTTTCCGATCGCGGGGGACGACAAATACGGCGATTTCGAACTCAACAAGCGGCTGATGAAGCAGGGACTGAAGCGGATGTTCCTGCACGCCGCCCAGTTGAGCTTCGAGCATCCCATTTCTGGCGAGCGCATGCTGATCGAGGCGCCGCTGCCTGCCGAACTGGCCGCTTTCCTGGATAACCTGAAGAATGCCCAAGCAATTTGACCTCTTGATTTTCGACTGGGACGGCACCCTGATGGATTCCGCCGGGGTGATCGTCGATTCGATCCAGCGCGCCTGCGAGGACATTGGCCTGCCGGCGCCGGGCGATCATGCGTCGCGCCAGATCATCGGCCTGGGGCTCACGCAGGCGCTGCAGACCCTGCTGCCGGATTTGCCAGCCGACGATTATCCGCGGCTGGTCGAACGTTACCGCCATCATTACTTTGGCCGCGACGCGCAGATTCCGCTGTTCGATGGGGTGGCCAGCGGGATCGGCCAGCTCCACGCCGCCGGCTTCCAGCTCGCGGTGGCCACCGGAAAAAGCCGCGCTGGCCTGTCCCGCGCGCTTGAATCCAGCGGGCTGGGCGCCTGGTTCGCCGCCACTCGCTGCGCCGACCAGACGCATTCCAAGCCGCACCCGGCGATGGTGCTGGAGCTGATTGACGAACTCGGCGCTGATCCGGCGCACACCCTGGTGATCGGCGACACCAGCCACGATCTCCTGATGGCGTCGAATGCCGGCGTCGCCAGCCTGGGCGTGACCTATGGCGCGCACGAAGCCGGCGATCTGCATCCGCACGCGCCGCTCGCCCTGATGGACAGTTTTGTCGAGGTGCACGCGTGGCTGAACGCGAACGCCTGATCTGCGCCGCGAGCGAGCTTGCCGAGCTGGGCCGTGGGGTGCGCTTCGAGCTTCCCCGCGCCGGCAAGCCGCAGCAGGCATTCGTGGTGCGCTTTGACGGCCGGCCGCGCGCCTTTCTCAACCAGTGCGGCCATGCGCCGGTGGAGCTGGACTGGCAGGAAGGCGAGTTCTTCGACGACTCGCAGCTATACTTGATCTGTTCCACCCATGGCGCGCTTTATCATCCCGCAAGCGGGCAGTGCGTGGGCGGACGTTGCGCCGGGCGCGGCCTGATCCCCTTGCCGGTCATCGAGCGTGATGGCCATGTGTACCTTTTGGAAACAGTGATGGAAGAACAACAATGAGCGAACCGGAAAAAACGCCCCCGGCAAACTGGGAACGCGACGTGCTGGAAAAACTGGCGCTGTCGGCGGTCCAGGAACAGCGCCGCAGCCGGCACTGGAGCATCCTGTTCAAGACGCTCGGCTTTCTGTACCTGTTCATCGTGCTGTTTCTGGCCGCCGGCTGGTTCAGATCGGACGGCGTGTCCATCAAGGCACATACGGCGCTGATCGATCTGCAGGGTGTGATCGCGTCCGACCAGGCCAGCGCCGATTCGGTGATCGGCAGCCTGCAGGGGGCGTTCGAGGACAAGAAGACCAAGGGCGTGATCCTGCGCATCAACAGCCCTGGCGGCAGCCCGGTGCAGGCCGGGCAGATCTACGACGAGATCAAGCGCCTGCGGGCGCTGCATCCCAAGACGCCGCTCTACGCCGTGGTCGACGATATCTGCGCTTCGGGCGGCTACTACGTCGCCGCGGGCGCCGACAAGATCTTCGTCGACAAGGCCAGCATCGTCGGCTCCATCGGCGTGCTGATGGACGGCCTCGGCTTCACCGAAACCATGCAGAAGCTCGGCGTCGAACGCCGCCTGCTGACGGCCGGCGAAAACAAGGGCTTCCTTGACCCCTTCTCGCCGGTCGATCCAAAGCAACAGGCCTATGCCAGGCAGATGCTCGAAGAAATCCACGCCCAATTCATCGGGGTGGTGCGGGAAGGGCGCGGCAAGCGCCTGAAGGAAACCCCCGAGACGTTCAGCGGCCTGGTGTGGAGCGGCGAGAAAAGCATCCAGCTTGGCCTTGCCGACGGCTTCGGCAGCGTCGAATCGGTCGCGCGCGACGTCATCAAGGCCGAGGACATCGTCGACTACACCCGCCAGGAAAACCTGTTCGAACGCCTCGCCGGACGCCTCGGCGCGACCATGGCCAAGGCGTGGTCGCCCTTCGACAAAGCCGGGGTGAGCCTGCGGTGAGCGATTACCGGACGATCGCCTGCGCGGATCACGACCATCTGGAACTCGCCGCACTCAAGCGGCAATGGCTGGACTTGAATGTCACGACGGGCGACCGGGCTGGGCGTCAGCGCCTGATGCCGTTGGACGTGTACACCCGCGACGGCGCCGAATGGCTGCTGGCCGAAACCGAATCCGGCGAGCAACTGACCCTGCGGCTCGACTGGCTGCAATTCTGAACGTTCGGGTGGCGGTGCCGAACGCAGTGGCTTCAACGTTGTCTTAATGCGTTGGCCGCGGAAACACGCCACGCAACAGAATGCGTCCCAAGTAAAAGAACACCATGAAAATCCCGAAAAGACTCGAACCCCTGGTCGAAGACGGCCTGATCGACGACGTGACGCGCCAGCTCATGAGCGGCAAGGAGGCGATGGTCTTCGTCGTCCGCTGCGGCGACGAGGTGCGTTGCGCCAAGGTCTACAAGGAAGCCAACAAGCGCGCCTTCCGCCAGAGCGTCGACTACACGGAAAACCGCAAGGTGAAGAACAGCCGCCAGGCGCGCGCGATGGCGAAAGGCACGCGCTATGGGCGGGAAGCCCAGGAAGCGGCCTGGCAGAACGCCGAAGTGGATGCCCTGTATCGCCTCGCCGCCGCCGGCGTGCGGGTGCCGACGCCCTACAATTTCCATTCCGGCGTGTTGCTGATGGAACTGGTCTGCGACGAGGACGGCAACGCGGCGCCGCGTTTGAATGACGTGGAATTCACGCCGGAACTGGCGCGGGTGCATTTCCAGGTGCTGCTCAAACAAGTCGTGCTGATGCTGTGCGCCGGGGTGATTCACGGCGACCTGTCCGAATTCAATATCCTGATCAGCGCCGACGGCCCGGTGATCATCGACCTGCCGCAGGCGGTGGACGCCGCCGGCAACAACCACGCCCCCGACATGCTGGCGCGCGATGTCGCCAACCTGACCGGCTATTTCGGGCGCTTTGCGCCGGAACTGCTGGGTACCGACTACGGCAAGGAAATCTGGGCGCTGTACGAACACGGCGCGCTGCATCCGGACGTGCCGCTGACCGGCCGTTTTGCGCACAGCACGAAACCGGTGGACCTGGACGGCGTCCTGCGTGAAATCGACGATGCCCGCGCCGAAGAGGAGGCGCGGCAGTTGCGGATGCTGGAGGCAGGATAGTCCTCCGGCAAGCCCGGTGTGCCCCGTATAATCCGGCATGACCGCTCAACCGAACACCCCATCCGACTTGCCGCACGCCGACACTCCAACGGCCGGCGCGCCCTTTGACCAGCTGCCGCTGGCGCCCGCCGTGCTGGCCAATCTGCGCCAGCTTGGCTACCTCCACATGACGCCGATCCAGGCGGCCAGCCTGCCGATTGCGCTGGCCGGCCACGACCTGATTGCGCAGGCCAAGACCGGCAGCGGCAAGACGGCGGCCTTTGCGCTGGCTCTGCTGAACCGGCTGAACCCGCGTTACTTTGCCGTGCAGGCGCTGGTGCTGTGCCCGACGCGCGAGCTGGCCGACCAGGTGACGCAGGAGATCCGCCGGCTGGCGCGTAGCGAGGACAACATCAAGATTCTTTCCCTGGTCGGCGGCTCCACCCTGCGCCCGCAACTGGCCAGCCTGGAGCACGGCGCCCACGTCGTCGTCGGCACGCCGGGCCGCATCATGGATCACCTGCAACGCGGCAGCCTCAACCTGGATGCGCTCAATACGCTGGTGCTCGACGAGGCCGACCGCATGCTGGACATGGGCTTTTACGACGACATTGGTTTCATCGCCAGGGAGTGCCCCGGCACGCGCCAGACGCTGCTGTTTTCCGCCACCTACCCGGAAGGTATCGCGGAACTGAGCCGGCGCCTCTTGCGGCAGCCGCAGGAGGTGAAACTGCTGGAGCAACACGAGCACGACAAGATCCGCCAGCGCTTCTACGAGGTGAGCCACGACGACCGCCTGCAGGCGGTGGCGCTGCTGCTCCGCCACTATCGCCCGGTCAGCACGCTGGCCTTCTGCAACACCCGCCAGCAATGCCGCGATCTGGTGCAGGTCCTGCGCGAGCAGGGATTCCACGCGCTGGCATTGCACGGCGAACTTGAGCAGCGCGAGCGCGACCAGGTGCTGATCCAGTTCGCCAACCGCAGCTGCTCGGTGCTGGTGGCGACCGATGTTGCCGCGCGCGGCCTCGACATCGCCCAGCTCGAAGCGGTGATCAACGTCGATGTCACGCCCGACCCCGAGGTCTACATCCACCGCATCGGCCGCACCGGCCGCGCCGACCAGGAAGGCTGGGCGCTGAGCCTGGCCAGCCCCAGCCAGATGCGGCGCGTCGCCAATATTGTCAAGGAACTGGGAACCGAGCCTGAATGGCATTCGCTTATCGAGCTGGAAGCCGCCACCGACGAACCGCTGCTGCCGCCGATGGCGACCTTGCAGATACTCGGCGGCCGCAAGGAAAAGATCCGTCCCGGCGACGTGCTGGGCGCGCTTACCGGCGAGGCGGGTTTCGCCAGCGCGCAGATCGGCAAGATCACCGTCACCGAGTCCACCACCTATGTCGCGGTGGAGCGGGGCATCGCGCAGGAAGCGCAGCGCAGGCTCGCCGCGGGCAAGCTGAAGGGGAAAAGCGTCAAGGTGCGGATTTTGGACGTCAACGCCGATTTAGAGCCCCGCGAGAGCGCGGCCCGGCGCAATCGGTAAGGGTGCAAATCGCGTTCGATCTCATCAATCGGGTGGCCTCGCCCGGTATGCGGCCGAAAGTCGGGTACGCCTCGGCCACAACGTAGGGCGCAATAAGCGCAGCGCATTGCGCCCTACGTGCTGATCCATTCGCTATCGCCATCGCCGTCATTGCGAGCACCCATAGGGCATAAACTCGCGAAGCAATCCAGAATGCCTGCGAAGTCAAAAGCTTCCGGATCGCCGCCTCGCTTCGCGGTGACGCAATTGTTCAGAGCCTCCCTGGCCGATCCGGCAATGCGCCGCATCTCCCTCGCCTGATCGAGCCTGCCCCTACCGATCCCGGCCTGTTTGGTCGGGTTCCTTGTGCGGGCGCAGTATTGACGTTGCCTTGACCTTTGCTGTAGCGTGGGCTCATTAGCTGCCCGTGCAAAGCACACGGGTTCGCATCGCGGAAGAACAAGAACAATTCGAGGCGGCACGCGAAGGGAGAGAACCATGTCACCGCAGGATAATGCTCATTCGGGTAATGTGAGCCAGGCCCCTTTAATTCACGCTCTCTGGACGCTGCGCGATAGAGCCGCGCAGCGCCGGTTAGCTCTACGTTAGGTGCCTGATGGAACACACGCCAGACAACACGAGGTTGCAAGAGAAACGTGAGGAGTTAATCCAACTCGTCGCTGATGTAATCGGTGAGCGCGATAAGGTAATGGCCTCTCAGATTGTTGATTCATTTTGCAGCCTCACTCCGCCACAAGACCCACCTGTTGTAATGCATCTCTGAACCGCCCCGGGTTTTGAGGAGGCTCCAATCCTTGAGAAGATGGAGTCCTTATGAAGAAATCCGTGAAGTTTTCCCCTGAAGTCCGCGAGCGCGCTGTGCGCCTGGTTGGCGAGTGTCGCGCCAGCCATCCGTCTCAGTGGGCTGCCATTGAATCAATTGCGGCCAAGATCGGTTGCTCGGCGCCCACCCTGCATACCTGGGTGAGTCGGCATGAGATCGACACTGGTCAGCGTCCGGGCGTGACTACAGCCGAGGCGCAACGCGTCAAGGAACTCGAACGCGAGAACAAGGAGTTGCGCCGGGCGAACGAGATCCTGAAACTCGCCAGCGCGTTTTTCGCCCAGGCGGAGCTCGACCGCCGTCTCAAATCCTGAACGATTTCGTTGACCGGCATCGCGATGCCTTCGGGGTCGAGCCGATCTGCAAGGCTTTGCAGATCGCCCCGTCAGGCTACCGGCGTCATGCCGCGCGCCAGCGCAATCCCGCTCTGCGTTGTGCGCGTGCGCAACGCGACGATGTGTTGATTCCCGAGATCGAACGGGTCTGGCAGGCCAATCTTGAGGTCTACGGCGCGGACAAGGTCTGGCGGCAGATGAAACGCGAAGGCACCGACGTCGCGCGCTGCACCGTCGAGCGCCTGATGAGCCGCCGGGGATTGCGCGGCGCGGTGCGCGGCAAGGTCGTGCGTACGACGGCGCCGGACCCCAAACAGCTGTGTCCGCTGGATCGGGTGAATCGCCAGTTCAAGGCGGATCGTCCGAACCAGCTATGGGTCTCGGATTTCACCTACGTCTCGACCTGGCAGGGCTGGTTGTACGTGGCGTTCGTGATCGACGTATTCGCCCGGCGCATCGTCGGCTGGCGGGTCAGCCGATCGATGACGACGGACTTCGTGCTCGACGCGCTGGAGCAGGCGCTCTACGCCCGTCAGCCCGAACGCGACGGCAGTCTCGTCCATCACTCCGACCGGGGCTCGCAGTATGTCAGCATCCGTTACAGCGAGCGGCTGTCCGAAGCGGGTATCGAGCCGTCGGTTGGCAGTAAGGGCGACAGCTACGACAACGCGCTGGCCGAGACAATCAATGGGCTGTACAAGGCCGAGGTGATCCATCGACGGTCGTGGCGTAACCGCGAGCAGGTGGAACTGGCCACGCTAGACTGGGTGCACTGGTACAACCACAAGCGACTGCTGGGGCCGATCGGGCATGTCCCGCCAGCGGAAGCCGAAGCGGCTTACTATCGGCAACAAGACGGTCAAGCCAAGGCGGCCTGACTCAAACCAAATGGCCTTCAAGAAAGCCGGGGCGGTTCAGTACTTTAGGAACGCTCGGTCCGTACGCGACGCTTCACTCCTGGT
>JAJPEP010000046.1 GCA_021166845.1 Thiobacillus sp. | reverse complement strand
GCTCGCGACCTATGGCGGCACCGGCGCCTACGGCCGCGAGGACCAGTTCTCCAACCGCTTCCTGTCGGAGGAGCTGAAGCAGCTGCAGACCATGGCGACGGTGTTCCCGGCGATCTTCCTCGGCGTCGCCGCCTTCCTGCTGAACATCGTGCTGAGCCGGCTGATCGCGCTGCAGCGCGACCAGATCGCCATCCTCAAGGCCTTCGGCTACAGCTATTTCGCGATCGGCGCGCACTACGTCAAGCTGGTGCTGATGATGGCGGTGCTCGGCGTGGCGGCGGGGCTCGCCCTCGGCGCCTGGTTCGGCCAGGGCCTCTCGCACGTCTACACCGAGACGACCTTCCGCTTCCCCTACCTCGACTACCAGCTGCGTCCGGCCATCGCGCTGATCGCGCTGGCCGTCGCGGCGTTCGCCGCGGTGAGCGGCACGCTGGTGTCGGTCATGCGCGCGGTGCGGCTGCCGCCGGCGGAGGGCATGCGCCCCGAGATCCCGCTGGCGTACCGCACGTCCCTGATCGAGCGGCTGGGCCTCGCGCGCTGGCTCGCAGCGCCCTCGCGCATGGTGCTGCGCCACATCGGGCGGCACCCGCTGAAGTCGCTGCTGACCGTGGTCGGCATCGCGTGCGCGTGCGGCCTCATGATGGTCGGCAACTACCAGAAGGGCGCGATCGACTTCATGGTCGACGTGCAGTTCCGCCAGGCTTCGCGCGAGGACCTCGGGCTCGCCTTCATCGAGCCGACATCGGGGCGTGCGCTGCACGAGCTCGCCGCGCTGCCCGGCGTCGACTTCGTCGAGGGCTACCGCGACGTGCCGGCGATCCTGCGCTTCGGGCAGTACCGCCACCGCGCGGCGATCTTCGGCATCCAGCCCGAGGGCCAGCTGCACCGCTCGCTCGACAGCGCGTTGCAGCCGGTGGCGGTGCCGCCGGGCGGCGTGGTGCTCACCGACCACCTGGCGAACGAAATCCTGCACGAGAAGCCGGGCGACCTGCTGACGGTCGAGGTGCTCGAGGGCAGCCGCCCGGTGCGTCAGGTGCCGGTGCTCGGCATCACCAAGCAGTATCTCGGCGTGTCGGCCTATATGCAGCAGGATTCGCTCAACGCGCTGATGCGCGAGGGCAACACCGTCTCGGGTGCCTATCTCGCGGTGCAGCCGGGTACGGAGGACCGGCTCTACGCCGATCTGCACGAGCGCCCGCGCGTCCTCGGCATGGTCGCGAACAAGGCGGCGATCCAGAGCTTCTACGCCACCATCGGCGAGTTCATCCTGTTCTACAACCTCGTCGCGACGGTGCTCGCCGGCGCGATCGGCTTCGGCGTCGTCTACAACAGCGCGCGCATCGCGCTCTCGGAGCGTGGCCGCGAACTCGCCAGCCTGCGCGTGCTGGGCTTCACCCGCGGCGAGATCGCCTATATTCTGCTAGGCGAGCTGGCGCTGCTGACGCTGGCGGCGATTCCGGTCGGCTTCGTGGTCGGTATCGGCCTGGTCGGCATCCTGGTGGTGGCGTTCCAGAGCGAGCTGTACCGGCTGCCGCTGATCCTCACGCCGGAAAACTATGCCATGGGCGCTTCCGTCGTCGTCGTCTCGGCGCTGCTGTCCGGCCTGCTGCTGTGGCATCGCCTCGGCCGGCTCGATCTGGTGGCGGTATTGAAAACTCGCGAATAGACAAGGGCAAACAACCAACATGCGGCTGCGCGCAAAAATCGGAATGCTGGCGGTCGGGCTGCTGGTGGCGGCAGGGCTGGCCTACGGCTTCATGCCGCGCGCGGTGCCGGTCGACGTCGCCGAAGTGAAGCGCGCGCCGCTCGCGGTGACGGTGGAGGAGGAGGGCAAGACGCGGGTGCGCGAGCGTTACACCGTGTCGGCGCCGGTGGCGGGCTACCTCCGCCGCATCGGCCTCGAGGCCGGGGACGCCGTCGCCGCCGGGCAGGTGGTCGCGGTGATCGAGCCGGCGCGTTCGGCTGCGCTCGATCCGCGCGCCCGCGCCCAGGCGCAGGCGCAGGCGAGCGCCGCCCAGGCCGCGCTCGCCGCGGCGCAGGAAAACGCCCGCGCCGCCAGCGCTGCAGCGCAGCTGGCGCAGCAGGAGCGCGCCCGCGTTGAATCGCTGCGGCAATCGAATTTCGTCTCCGCCCAGGCGCTCGACGGCGCGCGCACCGCGGAAACCCGCGCCCGCGCCGCCGAGGCCGCTGCGCAGCACGCGGTGCGGGTGGCGCGCTTCGACCTGGCGACCGCGCGCGCGGCCGTCGCCAGCACCGCCCGCCTGCAGGCCGGCGGCACGGCCGAGCAGGTGCAGGTGCGTGCGCCGGTCGCCGCCCGCATATTGAAGCTGCTGCACGAAAGCGAGGGTGCGGTGGCGGCCGGCCAGCCGCTGCTCGAGATCGGCGACCCCGCCAGCCTGGAAGTCGAGGTCGAGGTGCTGTCCACCCACGCGGTGAAGATCGCGCCCGGCTCGAAAGTCATCCTCGACCGCTGGGGCGGCGAGCGGCCGGTCGAAGGCCGCGTGCGGGTGGTGGAGCCGAGCGGCTTCACCAAGATTTCCGCGCTTGGCGTCGAGGAGCAGCGGGTGCGCGTCATCGTCGATTTCAGTTCGCCGCGCGAGGCGTGGGCGCGGCTCGGCGACGGCTACCGGGTGGAGGCGCGCTTCGTGCTGTGGGAAGGGCGGGACGTGCTGCAGCTGCCGACCAGCGCGTTGTTCAGGCACGGCGAGGGCTGGGCCGCGTTCGTGCTGGACGGCCGCCGCGCGCGCCTGGCGCCGGTCGAGCTCGGCCAGCGCGGCGGGCTCGCCACCCAGGTGGCGGCAGGACTCAAGGCCGGCGACCGGGTGGTGGCGCACCCCGACGAGACGATCGAGGACGGCGTGCGGGTGAAGCCGCGCTGAGGGCGGCGCCGCACCGGCGAATACCGGCAGGGCATCAAGGCGCCGCTCCTACAGGGGGGGCTATCCCTTGCGGACGTTGCTGCCAGCCTGTCCCGCCTGCCGAAGAATCTCGATCACCTCTTCGTCGTCGACCTGCGGAAAGTCAGCGTAGAACTGCCCGACCGCCTGAAAGAACGCGGGTGTCTGCAGGCACACCACCTCGTCGGCATACCCCCGGATCTTTTCCAGCGTGTCCGGCGGCGCCACCGGCACTGCGCAGACGAGGCGCGCCGGCTTCTGCGCGCGCAGCGCATGCAGCGCCGAAATCATCGTCGCTCCGGTGGCGAGCCCGTCGTCGACCACGATGACGGTGCGCCCGGCCGGGTCGATCGGCGGCCTGAGCGGGGTGTACTGCGCGCGGCGCTTTCTGATGGTGTCGAGCTGCGTCTGCTTTTCCTGGGCCAGGTAGGCCGGCGTGCCGCCGACGGATTCGGCGTAGTCCGCAATGTAGCTCCAGCCCGAGTCGTCGATCGAGCCAATGGCGAATTCCGGATTGAACGGCGCGCGCAGCTTGCGCACCAGCACCACATCGAGTTCGCCGCCCAGCGCCTGGGCCAGCCGCAGTCCCATCGGCACCGCTCCGCGCGGGATGGCGAGAATCAGCGGATGCTTGCCCTTGTAGGCTGCCAGCGCGGCGGCCAGCCGGTCGGCGGCCTGATGACGATTGGCGAAGAGCATGGCACCCCCTTGTTCGTTTCCACGCTTTCATATTAGGCGCGGTGGGAGGCTTGGTGGCGGATGGCGGTCTGAGCGGCTGAACCGGGCAGCCGCATCGGTTACACTCGGTTCAAAAGAGGCGCCCGGCCTGTTGCCACCATTTTCCGACCGCAAGACGAGCACACCCAAGCATGTCCCCATCCAATCCCAAACCCTGTCCCTTTTGCAAGCTTGACCCCCGCCGCATCCTTGTCGAGGACGAGCTTGTCGTCGCTTACCGGGACGGCTTCCCGGTTTCGCTCGGCCACACCGTCATCATCCCGCGCCGCCATTTCGCTACCCTGTTCGAGGCCAGCGAAGCCGAGCAGGCCGCCTTGCTGAAGGCGATGGCGCAGGCAAAAGACCTGCTGGACAAGCACCACCAGCCGGACGGCTACAACATCGGCATCAACCATGGCCAGGCCGGCGGGCAGACCGTGCCGCATCTGCATATCCATCTGATCCCGCGCTACCGCGGCGACAAGGAAGACCCGCGCGGCGGGGTGCGCTGGGTACTGCCGGACAAGGCGAAGTACTGGGCCTGAATAAGGCCGGTTGTGCGGATGCACGCCGCCGCGGGGCGGTTTGTAAAACCTTAAAGTCATCGGTGTTTTTGTCGCAATAGGGGAATCAATCTAGCGACTGGACACTGGACGATGGACGTAGCGCTAACGGACAACGGCAGTCGTGCCGCGGCGGCCCGCACCGGCGGGGTGCCGGTGGTGCCGTGGGCGATCGTGCTGGCGGTGTTCTGGACGCTGGTGGCCGTGCTGTCCCTGGCGTGGAACATCGTGCAGGTGCGCGAACTGGTGCTCGAACAGGCCCGGGTCGAGCTGCGGGCGAATTTTTTCAAGGACCGGGCCTTCCGCAACTGGGCCTCCCGGCATGGCGGCGTGTATGTGCCCGTCACCCCGGATAACCCGGTCGACCCCTATGGGGCCAATTTCCCGGAGCGCGATGTGCGCACGCCCTCCGGGCGCTTGCTGACGCTCATCAATCCGGCACTGATGGTGCGCCAGTTCAATGAACTCGCTGCCGAGTCCCATCGTGTGCGCAGCCATCTGAGCGGTCTCAGACCGATCAATCCACAGAACCGGCCCGACCCCTGGGAGATGAAGGCGCTGGCGCAGTTCCAGCAGGGGGTCGAGGAAGTCACGGGAATCGCCGAAATCGATGCAGCCCCCTATCTGCGCCTGATCCGGCCGATGAGGATGGGGGGGAAGTGTCTGGCCTGCCATATCCAGCAGGGATATCGGGAGGGCGACCTGGCCGGTGGCGTCAGTGTGTCGGTGCCGCTCGCTCCGCTCAATGCCGCCGCCGACCGGCGCGTCAGTGCGCTGGCGTCCGGTCATGGCGGGCTCTGGCTGTTTGGCCTGATCGGCATCGGCGCCGCTGCCCGCCAGCTGCGGCGCCGCATCGACGAGAACGGCACTGTCCACGATGCGCTGGAAGAGCACGAGGAGCGCACGCGCGCAATCCTCGACGCCTCGCTCGACGGCATCGTCGCGATCAATGCCAGAAACGAGATCATCGACTGGAATTTCCAGGCCGAGCAGACGTTCGGCTGGCCGCGCGCCCAGGTGCTGGGCCGCTCTCTTTCGGAAACCATCATCCCGGAGCGCTTCCGCGTCCAGCACGAAGCCGGCCTGCAGCGCAGTCTGGAGAACGATGCGGCAATACTGATCGGCCGCCGCGTCGAACTGACCGGCCTGCACCACGACGGCCACGAGTTTCCCATCGAAGTCTTCATCGCCCGCATCAGTGTCGCCGGGACGCCCTGCTTCAGCGCCTGTGTGCGCGACATCAGCGAGCGCAAGGCGGCGGAGGACAAGATCAACCGGGACTATCACACGCAGCGGGTTCTGGCGGAATTGCTGGAAACCTCGATGCGTCCGGTGCCTTTCGAGCAGCGCCTGCAGTTTGCGCTGGAGCTGATTCTCTCGACGCCCTGGCTGTCCCTGCACGGTACCGGCAGCATCTTCCTGGCCGACGCGGCATCCGGAAAGCTACGCATGGCCGCTCGGCACAAATTGTCCGCGAGCATCGTGCAGGCCTGCGATACCGTCGAGATGGGCCATTGCCTGTGCGGGCGGGCGGCGGCGACCCAGGAATTGCTGTTCGTCGATTGCGTCGATGACCGGCACGAGGTCCATTACCCCGGCATGTCGGAGCACGGGCACTATTGCGCGCCCATCCTGTTCGACGAGAAGCTGCTGGGCGTGCTGAATCTCTATGTGGACGCACACCATCGGCAGACGCCTGCGGAACTGCAGTTCATCACTGCCGCCGCGCATGCCGTCGGCGGCATGATCCAGCGGCACCAGGCCGAACAGCAGCTGCGCTACCACGCCTATCACGATGGCCTGACCCGGATGCCGAACCGGACCCTTTTCATGGATCGCCTGGAACAGCGCCTGCGCCACGGCGAGCGGCACCCGGCGCTGCGCTGCGCCGTGCTCTACCTGGATCTCGACCGCTTCAAAACGGTCAACGACAGCCTCGGCCATACGCTGGGGGATCAGCTGCTGCTCGAAGCGGGCGAGCGCATCCGTGCCTGCATGCGGCCCGAGGACACGGTCGCCCGCATGGGCGGAGACGAGTTCACGATTCTGCTCGAAGAGGTGGCGGAACCCGCCGACGCGCTGCGCGTAGCCGACCGGCTGCATGCTGTGCTGCAGCCGCCGATCATGCTTGAAGGCCGCGAGATATTTGTTTCCGCGAGCATCGGCATCGCCGTCGGCGCACAGGACGACCACCACGCCACCGACCTGCTGCGCGACGCCGATACCGCGATGTACCGCGCCAAATCCATGGGCACGGGGCACACGGTCTTGTTCGACGAACGCATGCATCTGCGCGCCGTGGCGCAACTGACGCTGGAATCGGAGCTGCGGCGGGCAGTGGAACGCGAAGAACTGCGTGTCCATTACCAGCCCATCGTCGACGCAATCCGCGGCGAGGTGCTCGGCTTCGAAGCCCTGGTGCGCTGGCAGCACCCGGAGCGCGGCCTGGTCGCGCCGGCCGCCTTCATCGGCCCGGCCGAGGAGACCGGCCTCATCGTCGCCATCGGGCAGCAACTGCTGCGCCAGGCCTGCGACCAGCTCAAGGCCTGGGCGGCGGACCCCGCCACCGCCGGCCTGTCGCTGTCGGTCAACGTCAGCGCGCGCCAGTTCCACCACCCCGACTTCGTCGAGATGGTGCTCGCCAACCTGGCCGCGGTCGGCGTCGACCCCAGCCGGATGATGCTGGAGATCACCGAGAGCCTGCTGCTGGAAAACGTCGACGAGACGGTCGCCCGGATGCAGGCGCTCAAGGCAAGCGGCGTCCGCTTCTCCATCGACGACTTCGGCACCGGCTATTCGTCCCTGGCCTAT
>JAJPEP010000003.1 GCA_021166845.1 Thiobacillus sp. | reverse complement strand
AGCCAGCCTGCCCTCGCTGATTTCCAAGCTCGCCCCGGTGTCGGCCAAGGGCACCGCGATGGGCGTCTACAACACCGCGCAGGCGCTGGGGCTGTTCTTCGGCGGCGTGTTCGGCGGCTGGCTGGCGCAGCATCATGGCTTCCAGGCCGTGTTCATCTTTTGCGTGGTACTGATGGGAGCATGGTTGGTCGCGAGCCTGTCGATGAAGGCGCCGCCCGCGATCAAGACCCGCATGTTTCGCGTCGGCGCGATGCAGGCGGATCAGGCTGCGCTGCTGAAGGCGCAGCTGGCCGGAGTGGCGGGCGTGGTCGAGGCCGTGGTGCTGGCCGAAGAAGGCGTGGCCATGCTCAAGGTCAGCATCAAGGGTTGGGACGAAGCCGGTGCACGCGGCCTGCTGGACGCGGCAATCGCCTGATAGAATCCGCAACAGCTCAAGCTCAGACCATCCAATTTCAATACAGGGGAAAACATGGCATCCGTCAACAAGGTCATTTTGGTCGGCAACCTGGGGCGCGACCCCGAAATGCGCTACATGCCGAGCGGCGAAGCGATCGCCAACCTCGCCATTGCCACCAGCCGCAAGTACAAAAACAAGGCAGGCGAAATGGTCGAGGAGACGGAATGGCATCGCGTCACGTTCTTCGGAAAGCTTGCCGAGATCGCGGGTCAGTATTTGAAGAAAGGCCGCTCCGTGTATGTCGAAGGCCGTATCAAGACCGACAAGTACACCGACAAGGAAGGCGTGGAAAAATTTTCCACCCAGATTATCGGAAACGAAATGCAGATGCTCGGCGGTCGTGAAGGCATGGGTGAGTCGTCGGGCGAGGGAAATGAGGGAAGTTATTCGCGTCCCGCAGCCCCTGCTCGCGCCGAACCAAAATCGCGTCCCGCACCGGCGACAAAATCCGGCAGCGGGTTCGACGACATGGACGACGATATTCCGTTTTGATTGGCACAAGCATTTGCGGATGTGGGCCATTGAACCCCACAAGCTCCTAACACAATAAAAAAGGCTCTGTCTGAATTACTTGTCCGGCAGCCAAGTGAGCAGCAATCGACACACTGGATTTCGCGTGGCGGGGTTGGCGCTCCTTCTGGAGGGTGCTTTCGCCCCCGGCCAGGCGCTGGCCGCGGTCAGCGAGGTGGATTTTTTCGTCGATATGCCGGTTGTGTTGTCACCGTCGCGTCTCGCGCAGCCCCTCGCCGATTCGCCATCCGCGGTCACCGTGATCGACCGCGACATGATCCGTGCCTCGGGTTTTACCCAAGTGGCGGATTTGTTCCGGCTGGTGCCGGGATTTTCCGTCGCCTACACCAGCAGCCTGCTTCCGACCGTCACGTATCACGGCCTGGGCGACGGCTATGCGCGCCGCTTCCAGGTGCTCATCGACGGGCGCTCGGTCTACAGCCCGGATTTTGGCCAGGTGTCCTGGCGCAACCTGCCGCTGGCATTCGACGACATCGATCGCATCGAGGTCATCCGCGCTCCGGCGGGCGCAAGCTACGGCGCAAATGCCTTCATGGGCGTCGTCAATATCCTTACGCGCTCGGGCGATTACGGCGCGCCCTATGTGGAAGCCGGACTCGGCGACCACGGACAGCGCCTGCTCAATACCCGGGTCAGCGGCGGGGCGAGCGCATTCAACTGGCGCCTCTCTGCCGGAACCCAGCTCGACGACGGCCTGCGGTTGGATACGCCGGACGATGTGCGCGAGCGCTTTGCCGACTGGAAGAGTGAGTTGCAACTGGATGCGAGGCAGGCGCTGACCTTGCAGGCGGGGATCGCGCATACCCGCCAGGAGACCGACTTCACCCCCTACAACCAGCACAATGGCTACGCCAATCTGGGCTGGAAATTTGTGCAGAACGCAGACAGCGAGTTTTCTGCCGCATACAACCTGACCGAGGAAACCTTCGGTGACAATCCGGGCATCGATCTCGGCTACCGCACGACAAGGCATAACGCCAGCGCCCAGTGGCAGGGCAGCGTCAGCCGCGCACTGCGCGCGGCGATCGGTGCGGAATACCGGCGCGACAGCGCACAGTCGGATTTCTACTATTCCATGCCGGATACGATCACCGAGGACTCGTGGCGCGCGTACGGCAACGGCGAATGGAAGCTGGATCCGCAATGGCTGGTCAACTTCGGCGGCATGGCGGAGCGTACCCACACCGGCGACAACCAGTTCTCGCCGCGCCTGACGCTCAATTACAAGCCCAGCCGCAACCAGTCTTTCCGGCTGGAGTACAACCTGGCCTATCGCGCCCCGACTTTCTACGAGCTGCTCGCGCAGAATTACTACCTGGATGACGGCGGGACGCCCGACCCCGCTGACGACGTCGTCTACCAGACCCTGCTGGCAGATAACCTGAAACCCGAACAGGTGACGTCGCGTGCGCTGGGCTGGCTGCTGCAGTTGCCGAAACAGGGTCTGCAGGTCGACGCGCGCCTGTTCTACGACCGCTATGAAGACCTGATTGACGTGGCATTCGTCTCCTCGGGCGACGGCAACGACTTCATTTACCGGTTCGTGAACCAGTCCGAAGCGGTGACCCTGAAGGGCGTCGAGTTTCAGATCGAATGGCGCCCGGACCCCTCGACACGCATTTTCATGGCTCCCGCCTGGGCGCGAATCGACAGCCATGACAGCAGCATCGAGGATTCCGCGCCGCCGTTCTCCTTCAGCCTGTTGCTGGACCGGAAAATCGATGATCGCTGGCGCGCCAGCGCAGGGTATTACCACAGCGGGGCAATGACCTGGCTCGGCGGCGGAAGCCGCGTGTCGGCATCCGACCGGCTCGATGCCCGGCTGGCGTATAAGACCAGGGTGAACGGCCGGGCCGTCGAATTCTGGCTGACCGGCCAGAGCCTGCTCGGCGGGCAGACGGAATTTGAACAATTTCAGGAGGCCGAGCGCCGCTTCCTCGCGGGGGGCAGGATGGAATGGTGATACCGGCGGGGTGGCCGGTCGTGTTGTGCCTGCTGCTGGCGGCCGGGGCTTTACCAGCCCGCGCAGCGTTGACTGAATCCGACTTCTTCGACGACCTGCCGGTCGTGCTGTCGGCGT
Source organism: Thiobacillus sp. (assembly GCA_021166845.1). Lineage (GTDB taxonomy): Bacteria > Pseudomonadota > Gammaproteobacteria > Burkholderiales > Thiobacillaceae > Thiobacillus. The sequence continues at coordinate 14,616 of JAJPEP010000003.1, read as the reverse complement.
CGCGCCTGTCGCAGCCGGTGAACGAGGCACCCGCCGCCATTATCGTCATTGACCAGGACATGATCCGCGCGTCGGGCTTCCGCGATATTCCAGACCTGTTTCGTCTGGTGCCGGGCTTCACCGCGGCCTATATTCGCGACAACACTTGGGGCGTCGGCTACCACGGGCTGGCGGATGCCTTTTCACGGCGGATGCAGGTGCTGCTGAATCTGATCCTGTCCTACGCCTGGATCGATATCGATGCAGAGAAAAAAGGATATCTCGCTCTCTGCACCGAAGAACAATTTCTCCGCGCTGGGAGTAGTCAAGCCGGTCGAGGACTGGGAGGCCAGTGTCGGGGCTTACAGGGTGGGCGCCATGTACTGGCTGGGCGATCGACATCACAGAGGCGTTTACCCGGGTCGATGCGTGTCTGGCCAGGCGTTGGAAGCTGCAGGGGCATCCGGTGGAGCTGGCCATGGTTAGACAGAACCTGGGCGGCGAGCACTACGAGGAGTTCCGCGATATTAATCTGTTCGACCGCCGGGCTTACCTGAGCCTGATGCACGACTGGTAATCCTGAATCCCTGTTCGACGATGTGCCATTGAATTGGAAATGGCCCGCCCCCCAATTCGGCACAGCGCCCGCCGTTTGGGTATAATTGCGCAACTTGTTGATTTGTCGGAGCGAATCATGCCGATTTACACGTATAAATGTGCGTCCTGCGGCTTTGTCCAGGATGAAATGCAGAAGATGTCCGATGCGCTGCTGACTGTGTGCCCGTCGTGCGGCAAGGCCGATTACGCCAAGCAGGTGACGGCGGCCGGCTTTGCGCTGAAGGGGACCGGCTGGTATGCCACCGATTTCAAAGACGGCGGCAGCAAGTCCGCCGCAGCCAAGTCCGAAGCCCTTTCGCCCGCCTGCGGCACGGGTGCGTGTCCGGCGTGTAACTGACGGCGGGGGTCGTGCCGGGAAGCGGGCGGTGCGAGCCGTCCGCTTCTTTGTTTCCGGCTGGCTGATGGGGATCGAGCCGCTGGCCGGCCGCGCGTTGAAAAAATCGCCTTGATGGGCGCCGCTTCTGGTGAAGCGCGCCAGGTATTTAAAATTAGGAAGAACATGCGTACTCATTACTGCGGTGCCGTCACCGCCGCCGACATTGGCAACAGCGTCACCCTGTGCGGCTGGGCGCATCGCCGGCGCGACCACGGCGGCGTCATCTTTATCGACCTGCGCGACCGCGAGGGCATGATGCAGGTGGTGATCGACCCCGACACCCCGGAAGCCTTCAAACTGGCCGAGGATGTGCGTTCGGAATTCGTGCTGAAAATCGAGGGGCTGGTGCGGCCGCGTCCCGCCGGCACCGAGAATTCCAACATGGCGACCGGCATGGTCGAGCTGCTGACCAAAAACCTGGAAGTGTTGAACCCCTCGCTGACGCCGCCGTTCCAGATCGACGACGAAAACGTCAACGAGAATATCCGCCTGCAGTACCGCTATCTCGACCTGCGTCGCGAGCCGATGCAGAAGAACCTCAAGCTGCGCTATCGCGTATCCAAGATCATGCGCGACTACCTCGACGCGCACGGCTTCATGGAAGTCGAGACGCCGATGCTGACGCGCTCCACCCCGGAAGGCGCGCGAGACTACCTGGTGCCGAGCCGCGTGCATGACGGCATGTTCTACGCGCTGCCGCAGTCGCCGCAGCTGTTCAAGCAGCTCCTGATGGTGGCTGGCGTCGACCGCTACTTCCAGATCACCCGCTGCTTCCGCGACGAGGACCTGCGCGCCGACCGCCAACCCGAGTTCACCCAGGTCGACCTCGAAACCTCGTTCATGGGCGAGGAGGCGATCATGAATCTGGTCGAGGGCATGATTCGCGACATGATGAAGCGCGCGCAGGACACCGACCTGCCCGCCGCCTTCCCGCGCATCAGCTACTTTGATGCGATGAGCCGCTACGGCTCCGACAAGCCCGACATGCGGGTGACGCTGGAAATCGTCGACGTTGGCGATGTGATGAAGGACGTCGCATTCAAGGTTTTCGCCGGCCCGGCCAACGATCCGAAAGGCCGCGTCGCCGCGCTGCGCATTCCCGGCGGCGCCGCACTCTCGCGCAGCGAAATCGACGGCTATACCGAATTCGTCAAAATCTACGGCGCCCGCGGCCTCGCCTATATCAAGGTCAACGATGTCACGCAGCTCAACGAATCCGGTTTGCAGTCGCCCATCGTCAAGAACCTCTCCGAAGCGGCGCTCGCAGCCGTGATCGAACGCACCGGCGCGCAAAACGGCGACCTGATTTTCTTCGGCGCCGACAAGGCAAAAGTAGTGAACGACGCCCTCGGCGCATTGCGCCTGAAAGTCGGCCATGAAAAAAACCATCTCGACGGCCGCGCCTGGGCGCCGCTGTGGGTGGTCGATTTCCCCATGTTCGAGTTCAACGAGGACGAGAACCGCTGGGACGCGCTGCACCATCCCTTCACCGCGCCCAAGGACGGCCACGAAGAGTGGCTCGCCACCGATCCCGGCCGCTGCCTGTCGAAAGCCTACGATATGGTGCTGAACGGCTGGGAAGTCGGCGGCGGCTCGGTGCGCATCCACCAGCAGGCCGTGCAGGAGAAGGTGTTCGCCGCATTGAACATCGGCGAGGAAGAGCGCCGCGAGAAATTCGGCTTCCTGCTCGACGCCCTGCAATACGGCGCGCCGCCCCATGGCGGCCTGGCGTTCGGGCTGGATCGCCTGGTCACGCTGATGACCGGCGCCGAATCCATCCGCGACGTCATCGCCTTCCCCAAGACCCAGCGCGCCTCCTGCCTGATGACCAACGCTCCCAACGTGGTCGACGACAAGCAGCTGCGCGAGCTGCACATCCGTCTGCGCAATGCGCCGGCGGGCAAGACGGCTTAAACCTTTTTTTCCGCGAATACCCGAAGGGCATATAAGGACGCGAAGGGGCGCGAAGAAAACCCCAATGAAACCGTCATTGCTAACACAGTGAAGCAATCCAGAAGCGCCGCGGGACTGATGCTGGATGGCTTGTTCGCCATGACGGGCAAGGGGCTGGTTTTGTTTCCCTTCGCGTTTCTTCGCGCCCTTCGCGGACAAAGGATTTGAAATGAATTTCGCCGACACCCTCAAAACCCTGCCCGAATTCACCGGTGACAAGATCGTGCTGACCGACGCTGCCGGCGCCGAGGTGGCGACCATCGTCAATGCGTTCGGCACCGCCGGCTCGTTCCGGGTGTATGCCCATCTCGCGCGGCAATACGGCGTTATCGACGCCGAGGCCGCGGCCGAAGGCCTGGCGATTTTTGCCGAGCACACCGAGGACGCCAGCCTGCACCCCGGCAAGCACCCGAACATCGACCGCCTGATCGCCATTCTGGCGACGGGCGCTCCGCTCTCTGCCCGCGTCGGTTGATCGCACACAAGATCCCCATCTCGGTTCTGGTCGTTGTCCACACGGTCGACGGCCAGGTATTGCTGTTGGAGCGCGCCGACGCACCGGGATTCTGGCAGTCGGTCACCGGCTCGCAGGAGGCGGGCGAAACCCTCGAGCAGACTGCGATCCGCGAAGTGCGCGAAGAAACCGGACTCGACGCCCGCGAGTTCGGGCTGACCCCGTGGGGGATCGAAACCCGCTACGAGATTTACGAACGCTGGCGCCACCGCTACGCGCCTGGCGTGACCCACAACACCGAGCACGTGTTCGGCCTCAAGCTGCCCGCGACGTTGCCCGTCATGTGCGCGCCGCGCGAACATCTGCGCTATGCGTGGCTGCCGTGGGATGAAGCCGCCGAACGCTGCTTTTCGCCCAGCAACGCAGCGGCCATCCGCCAACTGCCCGCGCGCTTATAATTTGCTAATGACCGCTCCGCTGCATATCGCCAGTTACAACATCCACAAGGGTCTATCGCAATTCAACCGGCGGCTGACCGTGCACGAACTACGCGACCGCCTCGGCGCCCTGGGAACCGACATCGTGTTTCTGCAGGAAGTGCAGGGCGGCCACGGCCTGCGCGCCAGCCGCTTTCAGCACTGGCCGAACCGGCCGCAGACCGAATTCCTGGCGGGCCACATCTACACCGATTTTGCCTACGGCAAGAACTGCGTTTACGACACCGGCCACCACGGCAACGCCATCCTGTCGCGCTATAAGATTCTCTCTTGGGAAAACGAGGATATCTCCGCCCACGCCTACGAAAGCCGCGGCATGCTGCATTGTGAAATCGAGGTGCCCGGCATGGCCGTGCCGGTGCACTGCATCAACGTCCACCTCGCGCTGACCGAAGGCGGGCGCCGCCGCCAGCTGGCGATGATCGCCGCGCGCGTGCGCGCCATGGTGCCCGACGGCGCCCCGCTGATTCTGGCCGGCGACTTCAACGACTGGCGGGTGCGCGTCGGCCGCTATTTCCAGGATGAACTCGGGCTGGCCGAAGTGTTCGAAACCCACCACGGCAAATCGGCGCGCAGTTACCCGTCCTTCCTGCCGATGTTCCAGCTCGACCGCATCTATGTGCGGCACTTCAGCATCGAGGCCGCGCACGTCCAGACCGGCAATGCCTGGCACCGCATTTCCGACCACGCGGCGCTCACCGCCAAGCTCAGACCGGCCTGATGGCTGCGCGCAAACCTGGCCCGATGTGGGGAGGCTCCTGGGCCGAATGCCGGCGGCAGCGTGCGCCGGCATTCGCGGTAATGGCGCTATAGGCCAAAGCCGATTAGGCCAAAGCCGATGAAGGTGCCCCTGCGCACATTATTTTTTAGCGGTGTCGAGCTGGTTTCCGGCAACCAGCTGCGGCTGCTGCAAAGCGGCGCCGAATTCTTTCCGGCGCTGCTCGCGGCGATCGACGCCGCGCGCACCGAAATCCACCTTGAAACCTATATTTTCAACGCCGACTCCAGTACCGAGGCGGTGCGCGACGGCCTGATCCGCGCCGCCCGGCGCGGCGTGCGAGTGTGTCTGCTGATCGACGGCGTGGGCTCGCGCGAGTTGCCGGCCGCCTGGCTGGATGCGCTCAAGGCGGCAGGCGCCAGCGTGCTGCTCTATCGTCCGCTGATGGGCCGGGGCTGGCGTTCCAATCCCAGGAGCCTGCGGCGGCTGCACCGCAAGCTGGCGGTGATCGACGCGCGCATCGCCCTGGCCGGCGGCATGAACCTCATCGACGATTTCGAGCCGGTGCGCTTCGACGCGCCGCGCCTCGACTTCAGCATCGAAGTGCAGGGCCCGCTGCTTGCCAATATTCACCAAAGCGTGCGCCGCTTGTGGCGGCTGGTGGCATTGACCCAACTGCAGCCAGGCGAGCGCGGCGCCCCGCCGATCCAGCCGTCCTGGCCGACCGATGGCCGCATGCGCGCCGCCTTCGTCGTGCGCGACAACTTCGCCCATCGCCGCGACATCGAGCGGGCCTACCTCGCCGCGTTAGCGTTGGCGCACGACGAAATCATCCTCGCCAACGCCTATTTCCTGCCCGGCTCCCGCTTCAGACGGCTGCTGAAAAATGCCGCCGCACGCGGCGTACGGGTGCATCTGCTGGTGCAGGGCCACACCGACCATCTGTTTTTTCAGGCTGCCGCACGCGCCCTCTATCGCGACCTGCTCGCCGCTGGCGTGGCTATTCACGAATACCAGGCCAGCGAACTGCACGCCAAGGTCGCCGTGGTCGATAGCCACTGGGCCACCGTGGGTTCCAGCAACATCGATCCGTTCAGCCTGTTGCTCGCGCGCGAAGCCAACATCGTCGTCGACGATGCGGCGTTCGCGCACGACCTGCGGCAGCGCCTGCACCACACCATCAGCCAGTCCATGCCGCTCGATGTCGCCGACTGGCAGCGCCGTCCCTGGCCGCATCGCATGCTGTCGTGGCTGGCCTACGGCGGCGTGCGGCTGATGGTGGGGCTGTCAGGCGTCGGGCGTTGGGTTTGAAGCGGATGGCAGGGGCACCGCTAGAAACCGCCGCCCCAATCTGCTGCACATGAAATCGCACGGAGCGCTAGAATCCCGGCCATGCAGGGAGCGCCCACTTGAAAACCCTTTTGGCCGACGACCACCCGCTGATGCGCGAGGGGGTGAGGCAGGTGCTTTCGCAACTGGAGCCGACGGTCGAGATCGTCGATGCCCACGATTACCCCAGCCTGTTTGCGCAGACCACGCTGCATGCCGATCTCGATCTCGCGCTGGTCGACCTCAACATGCCGGGGTTCGTCGGCATGCAGGGGATTATGCAATACCGGCACCGCTTCCCCGATATTCCGCTGGTGATTTTATCCGCCTCGGAGTCGCCGCATGACATCCGCAGCGCGCTGGAAGCCGGTGCGCTCGGCTACATCCCCAAATCCGCCTCCACCGCAACGATGCTGGCCGCCTTGCGGCAGGTGCTGGCGGGCGCCCCCTTCGTGCCGGCCAGCCTGGGCGACAGCCACGTCGATCCGCACGCGCTGCCCCCCGCCGGTTTCGCGGGGCTGCAGCACTGCGGGCTGACGGCGCGTCAGCTCGAAGTGGCGCGTCTGCTGGCGCAGGGCTGCCCCAACAAGGCCATCGTCGGCATGCTGGCGATGTCGGAAAGCACGGTAAAGGTCCACATCGCCGCCATTTTCCGTGCCTTCGACGTCACCAACCGAACCGAAGCCGTGCTTGCCATCCAGCGGCGGGCCCTGGCCCCGTGAATTTCCTGCGGCCCCATGAGTACATAAAAGCGGGTTCCTTCGGGGGTCCGTTTTTTAAGGTTGTCAGCCTTCCACCACCTCGAAATCATGCGTGACCTCGGCCGTCTTGCCCAGCATGATGCTGGCCGAGCAGTATTTTTCGGCCGACAGATGTACGGCCTGTTCGACGCGCTTGGAGTCGAGCGCCTTGCCGGTGACGGTGAAGTGGACGTGGATTTTGGTGAACACCTTGGGGTCGGTGTCGGCGCGTTCGGCTGAGAGGTCGGCGACGCAGTCGGTGACCTGCTGGCGGCCTTTGCGCAGGATGAGGACGACGTCGAAGGCGGAGCAGCCGCCCAGCCCCAGCAGAAGCATTTCCATCGGGCGCACGCCGAGGTTCTTGCCGCCGGATTCGGGGGCGCCGTCCATGACGATGCTGTGGCCGGATTCGCTCTGACCGACGAAGCTGACGCCTTCGATGAGTTTGACGCGGGCTTTCATGGAGTTCCTTCAGCAAAAATCGAGCGGAGTTTGTACCACAAAATCCCCAGCCATTCGTGCAGGGCAAAGGTGCTGTCGCGCAGGCCGGCGGGGGTGGGCAGAAGGTCGAGGATGGAGTCGATGCGGGTGCTGGAAAATTGAATGCCTGCGGGGGTGACCTTGAGTCCTTGCGATTCGAACAGCGGCGCGGCGCGGCGCAAGTGCCAGGCGTGGGTGACCAGCACGATGCGCCGGATGTTCTGCGCCTTCAGGAGCGGGGTGGAGAGGCGGGCGTTGTCCCAGGTGGTGAGCGCGGCGTCTTCGATCCAGCGGGGCGAAATGCCGTATTCGCTTTGCAGGATGCGCTGCATGATGCGGCCTTCGGGGAGGGTGCCGCCGTCGGGTTTGCCGCCGGTGGCCAGAATCGGCAGGCCGCTGGCGCGGTGCAGATGGGCGGCGTAGCGCAGGCGTTCCAGGCTGATGCCTTTGAGGGTGTCGCCGCCGTATTCGGCAGCGGCTATGCGCCGTCCGCCACCAAGGACGACGATGGCGTCTGCTGCCTGCAACTGAGCCGGGCTGAGCGGGGCGCTGATTTCCAGGCTTTTCTGCAGCAGGCCGCCAACCCAGGGGGTGGATAGGATGTAGAGCGCGATAGTGGAAAGCAGGGTTAGCGACTTGGCGAGGCGGGGACGGTGGCGCTGAACAATCAGCCCCGCGGCCAGCAACAGCACCAATAGTAAAGGCGGCAACAGGGCGGCGGCGACAAGATTTGTGGCAAGCCAGGCAGTCATGGCGGGAATTGTATGCCAGCGCGATATCGCGCGATATCGAATGAATATATCGCATACAGTGTTTGACTTGCCTTGGGTGGGCAGTTAAACTTCCCGGCTTTCCGAGATTGTCCTCTGTGTAGAGGTTGGGTCATGAAAACGTTTTCCGCTAAAGGGCATGAAGTCAAACGCGACTGGTTCGTGATTGATGCCGATAACAAAGTGCTGGGTCGCCTGGCTTCCGAGATTGCCCGCCGCCTGCGCGGCAAGCACAAGCCTGAGTTCACCCCTCACGTCGATACGGGCGACTACATTGTCGTGGTCAACGCGGGCAAGATGCGTGTGACCGGCAACAAGGAAACCGACAAAGTCTACTACCGCCACTCGGGTTACCCGGGCGGTCTCTACGAAACGACCTTCGGCAAGATGCAGGAGCGTTTCCCCGGTCGTGCGCTGGAAAAAGCAGTCAAGGGCATGCTGCCCAAAGGCCCGCTTGGCTACGCCATGATCAAGAAGATGAAAGTTTACGCGGGCGCGGATCATCCGCACGAGGCGCAACAGCCCAAGCCCCTCGACATTAACGTTAAGGCCGCATCATGATCGGTGATTACAATTACGGTACGGGACGTCGCAAATCGTCGGTCGCCCGTGTGTTCCTCAAGGCTGGCAGCGGCAAGATCGTTGTCAACAACAAGCCGGTGGACGAGTATTTCTCCCGCGAAACCGGCCGCATGATCGTGCGCCAGCCGTTGGTGCTGACCGAAAACCTGAATTCGTTCGACATCATGGTCAACGTGGCAGGCGGCGGCGAATCCGGTCAGGCCGGTGCGGTGCGCCACGGCATTACGCGCGCGCTGATCGACCTGAACGCCGAGATGAAGCCCACGCTTAAAGCGGCAGGCCTGGTGACCCGCGATGCTCGCGAAGTCGAACGGAAAAAAGTCGGCTTCCACAAGGCGCGTCGCCGCAAGCAGTTCTCCAAGCGCTGATCGTACTGGAAGCATCGAAAAAGCCGTCCGATTGGGCGGCTTTTTTGTCGTTGTCCTTTTTGGTTCAACCATGGTGCTGTCTTACAATGGCGGACATTCTTTGCAAGGAAATCAACCATGATCAAAGTGGGTATTGTGGGCGGCACGGGCTACACCGGGGTCGAACTGCTGCGGCTGCTGACGCGCCATCCGCAGGTGGAGTTGAAGGCCATCACATCGCGCAAGGAAGCCGGGATGCCGGTGGCGGACATGTTCCCCAACCTGCGCGGACGGGTGAAACTGGCGTTTTCCGCGCCGGAAGAGGCCGGGCTGGAAAACTGCGACGTGGTATTCTTTGCCACTCCCAACGGCGTGGCGATGCAGCAGACGCGTGCGCTGCTCGATGCTGGCGTCAGGGTGATCGACCTGGCGGCGGACTTCCGCATCAAGGACATTGCGGTGTGGGAGCAGTGGTACAAGATGGAGCATGCCTGTCCGGATCTGGTGGCCGAGGCGGTGTACGGCCTGCCCGAGATCAACCGCGCCGCCATCCGCGGCGCGCGGCTGATCGCCAATCCGGGCTGCTATCCGACGGCGGTGCAGCTGGGCTTCCTGCCTTTGCTGGAAGCCGGCGTGGTCGACACCGGTTTTCTGGTGGCGGACGCCAAATCGGGCGTGTCCGGTGGCGGGCGCAAGCCGGAAACCCACATCCTGTTTGCCGAAGCGGCGGACAACTTCAAGGCCTACGCCGTCGGCGGCCACCGCCACTGGCCGGAAATCAGGCAGGGGCTGGAGCACTTCGCCGGCAAGCCGGTGGACTTTACCTTCGTGCCGCACCTGACGCCGCTGATCCGCGGCATCCATGCGACGCTGTATGCGAAGGTCAGCGCCGATATCGATCTGCAGAGACTGTTCGAGCAGCGCTACGCAGGCGAGGCATTCGTCGACGTGATGCCCGCAGGCAGTCATCCGGAAACCCGTTCGGTACGCGGCGCCAACATTTGCCGCATCGCGGTGCACCGACCGCAGGGCGGCGACACGGTGGTGCTGCTGTCGGTGATCGACAACCTGGTCAAGGGCGCGGCCGGGCAGGCGGTGCAGAACATGAACATCCTGTTCGATCTGCCCGAGGACACCGCGCTGGCCGATGTGGGCATGCTGCCTTGAGCCGATCTGTTGCCCGCTCCCGTGTTGGATCGCATGGCCTGACAGGCGGAACTCCGTGGCCGGAGCAGGGTCTTTGCTTGACGCAGGACGAGTGATGCGGATAATCACTTCACACATTTTCAAGGAGTATCGCCATGAATGCAGTAACCGAAATGGAAATCCCGCTGATCTTCACCGACAGTGCGGCCAGCAAAGTCAAAGACCTGATTGACGAAGAAGGCAACCCCGACCTGAAACTGCGCGTGTTCGTGTCGGGCGGCGGCTGCTCCGGCTTTCAGTACGGCTTCACCTTTGATGAAGCACAGAATGCCGACGATACCGTGATGGTGAAAAACGGCGTCACTCTGCTGGTCGATTCGATGAGCTTCCAGTATCTGGCGGGCGCTGAGATCGATTATTCCGAAGGCCTGGAAGGCGCGCAGTTCGTGATCAAGAACCCGAACGCCACCACTACCTGCGGCTGCGGTTCGTCGTTCTCGGCGTAAGCAACTGCTTGCCCAATAAAAAAGCGGCTTCGGCCGCTTTTTTGCTTTTTTGTTGGGATATCGCGACTTCGCCGCATTTTTGGTGGCGACACTCAGGCCGGGTAAATCGCGCCCAGGATCCGCTTGCCCCGTGCGCCGGTCGCCGCCGGTAAATTACCCGGTGCGCGGCGCAGCGTTTGCCGCGCCAGCCAGGAAAAGGCGAGTGCTTCCACCCAGTCCGGGTCGATGCCGAGCGCAGCGGTGGTCGTCACCCGAAGGTTCGGCAAAATGGCGCCGATGCGCTGCATCAGCGCGCCGTTGTGCGCGCCGCCGCCGCAGACGTAGAGCTCCTGGGCGTCGCCGCATTCGCGGTTTACCGCATCGGCGAGGCTCAGGGCGGTGAATTCGAGCAGGGTGGCCTGGACATCGGCAGGCGTAATTGCGTGATCGAGGCTGCTTAGCGTTGCGTCCAGCCAGTCCAGATTGAACTGCTCGCGCCCGGCGCTTTTGGGTGGCGGCAGTTTCAGGTAAGAGTGGTTTGCCAGTGCAGCCAGCAGGCCGGGGTGGACTGCGCCGCTGGCCGCCCAGGCGCCGTCGCGGTCGTAATGGGTGCCGCGGTGCCGCTTGATCCACGCGTCCAGCAGCATGTTGCCGGGGCCCGTGTCCCAGCCACGCACCGTTCCATCCACCGGTAGGTCGGTGATGTTGGCGATGCCGCCGATGTTGGCAATGACGCGGTGAATCCCCGGCTGTCGGAGCGCCTGGGCGTGAAAGGCGGGCACCAGCGGTGCGCCCTGGCCGCCCGCCGCAATGTCGCGGCTGCGGAAATCGGCGACGACCGTTATGCCGGTGAGCTCGGCCAGCAGGGCGGCATTGCCGATTTGCAGGGTGTAGCCGTCCGCAGGACGATGACGCAGGGTTTGGCCATGGCAGCCGATCGCGCGCACGCTATTGGGGGCGAACCCGTCGAGCAACGCCCTGACCGCCTTGGCGTACAGGCGTGCCAGTTCATTGGCGGCAACGGCGGCAAGATGAATTTCGTCGGGTTGTGGTGCGTGCAGCGCCAGCAGCTGCGCACGCAGGCTGTCGGCGTAGGGCAGGTAATGGCTGCGGATGAGCCGGATCTGGTCTGCGGGGCCTATTTCGGCGAGAACGGCGTCGACACCGTCGAGGCTGGTGCCTGACATGAGACCGATGTAGAGGTCGGTCTCATGCGTGGATGCCGCACTCAATCGAGTGCAGCAAGGTTGGTGTTGCGCAACAGGGCCAGCTTTTCAGACCAGTCGCCAGTCTGCTGCAGGAATTGTGCGCGTTGCACGGTGGTGAGCGGTGCAGCGCCCGGGAGCTTGATGGCCATGGGGTTCTGCGGCTTGCCGGCGATACGCACTTCATAGTGGAGGTGAGGGCCGGTGGAGGCGCCGGTTGAGCCGACATAGGCGATGACTTGGCCCTGGTTGACTGCGCGTCCGCTGCGGATGCCGGAGGCAAACGCGCTCAGGTGGGCATAGTAGGTTTCGTAGCCATTGTTATGCCGCAGGATGACGAGATTTCCATAGCCGCCCTTACGTCCTGCGAAAACAACGGTGGCGTCACCGGTGGCTTTGACCCGGGTGCCGGTGGGCGCGCCGAAGTCGACGCCGGTATGGGCGCGATGAAAGCCATAAACGGGGTGCTTGCGCGAGTTGCTGAAGCTGGAGGTGACGCGGGAGAATTCGAGCGGCGAGCGCAGGAAGCCTTTTTTCAGCGACTCGCCTTCGGGCGTGTAATAGTCTTCGCGGCCAGAGGGGTCGCGAAACAGGACGACACGATAAGGTTCGCCGGCATTGACGAACTCGGCGGCCAGCAGCTTGCCGGTGGCAATAGGTTCGCCGTTGCGATAGTCGACTGTGTAAATGACCGAGAAGGTGTCGCCGCGGCGCAGATCTTCGCGGAAATCCAGGCTGGTCGAGAAGGTCTCGGCCAGCTGGTTAGCAATCTTGTCCGGGATGCCGGCGCTGTCGGTGGCGCCATACAGCGATGACAGGATGCGGCCGGAGCGCATCACCACGCGGGTTTCGAGCAGTTCGCTGCTTTCTGCTGCGGCAAAGCCGTCACCCTGGCGGTGCACCGTCAGTGCGGGGGCGCCGTTGCGCTCGAACTGGATGGCCTGCAACTGGCCGTCATGCGTGGTGGTGGCCTGGATGCGCCTGCCGACGCGTATGCCGGATGCCAGTTGACGCACACCATCGGTGGCCAGCAAACGCTGGATTTCCAGGTCATCGATCTTGAGTCGCGACAGCGCATTGGCCAGGGTGTCGCCAGGCTGAATCACGCTTTCGCGTTCAAACGTGCCCGTGTTGCCTGCGGAAACCAGCACCGGCAGGGCAATGGCTTCGACAACGGTTTCCGGGGTGATGTCTAGGGTGTTGGTGTCGGGCGCGAGGCCGAAGGCGGCAACGACGCCGAAAAGCGGCAGGCTGGAGAGTACAACCAGAGTACGCAGGCTGAAGCGGCGTTCCGCTCCGGTCATGCGATCGGTTAAGATTCTCAGTTTGGTTAGCGGCATGTACCGTTCCCCTTCTGTAAATGAGTCGGGATTCTAACATAAATGATCCCCGTGATTTTGTTCAATCCAAACAGCGGCTTGTGCGTGTCGGGTGAAGTGGTATTCATATTTTTACGGCGCGGTCTGGGGAAACTTGACCCGTCACTAAGGGGATTTGATGCGGGAGGATGTCTTGCAGGAAATTAAACGCGGAGCCGACGAGTTGCTGGTCGAGGCCGAGTTGGTCGAAAAGCTGAAAAAAGGGCGGCCGTTGCGGGTCAAGGCGGGTTTCGATCCGACTGCGCCGGATCTGCATCTGGGACACACCGTGCTGCTGAACAAGTTACGCCAGTTCCAGATGCTGGGGCACCAGGTTATCTTCCTGGTGGGTGACTTCACCGGGATGATTGGCGACCCGACCGGCAAGAACGCCACGCGCCCGCCACTGACTCCGGAAGCGGTGGCCGAAAACGCCAGGACCTATCAGGAGCAGGTGTTCAAGATTCTCGATCCGGACCTGACCGAGGTGCGCTTCAACTCGGAATGGATGGAGAAGCTGGGCTCGGCCGGCATGATCCGGCTGGCGGCGACGCATACCGTGGCGCGCATGCTGGAGCGGGACGATTTTCACAAACGCTATAGCAGCCAGCAGCCGATCGCGATCCATGAGTTTTTGTATCCGCTGATTCAGGGCTATGACTCGGTGGTGCTGAAGGCCGATGTCGAACTGGGCGGCACCGACCAGAAATTCAACCTTCTGATGGGGCGCGAGATGCAAAAGCATCACGGGCAACCCCCGCAGTGCATCCTGACCATGCCGCTGCTGGAAGGACTGGACGGCGTTAACAAGATGTCGAAGTCGCTCGGCAACTATATCGGGATCAGCGAGCCGCCGCAGGAAATTTTCGGCAAGCTGATGTCGGTGTCCGATGACTTGATGTGGCGCTATATACAGTTGCTGTCGTTCGAATCGCTTGCGACCATCGAGGGCTGGAAGCGCCAGGTGGCGGAAGGCGCCAACCCGCGCAACATCAAGGTACGGTTCGCCCAGGAAATTGTCGCGCGTTTTCATGACGCGACGGCGGCGGCCCGGGCGTTGGCCGAATTCGAGGCGCGCTTCCAGAAAGGCGTGCTGCCGGACGATATGCCGGCGATCAGCCTGCCAGGAGTCGAGGGGGGGCTGTCCGTGCCGCAGTTGCTGAAGCAGGCTGGGATGGTGGCCAGCACCTCGGAAGCCATCCGCCAGATCGTCGGCGGCGGCGTCAGGCTGGATGGCGAGCGCGTGGCGGACAAGGGTGTGAGTGTCCCCATTGGGGCAACTGTGGTGGCGCAAGTGGGCAAGCGAAAATTCGCCCGTGTCACAATTGTGTAAATTAATTGTTCGAAAGTGTTGACGGAAAGATTCTGGCCTGTAGAATGCGCAGCTTCTCTGAACGCAGCGTGACTCGCAAAACAGCGAAAAGCGGTGCTAACAGATTGATCTTTAACAATTTACAGCCGATAGGTGTGGGTGTTGCTGCGGTAGTTGGTTCGGCTTCGGTTGGACTGACAACTAGCATAAATGCTCACACTTGAATTGAAGTTAATTTCATTTTGAGTTTGAGCGAAGCAGTATTGA
>JAJPEP010000082.1 GCA_021166845.1 Thiobacillus sp. | reverse complement strand
CAGCCAAGACTGACAGTTGCTGTGCTCTGCGACCAGATCCACAAAACCGCCGTAATCCACGACATTGACTCCGTCCAGCACGCGCCCGGCCATGCCGCGCGCCGCCAGATCAGGACCGAGTGCGTAAATCTTGAGGTCAGCCGCTGCTGCCTGGATTTTCGCTGCCGCCGCATTGCCGGTTGTCGCGGCGTATACCGCGTCTTCGATCAGCAGTACGGCAGAACCTTTGGTGGCCATGCGCAGGCAGCTTTCCAGCGAACCGCGATCAGTGGCCGATTTGTTCACAATATGCAGCATATCCATCCCCTTAGAAGCTGATCACGACGTCTTGCTCAGCCATGAGATTTGCCATCTCATCAACGGCGAGCACCGTCACATCCACAATCAGGTCATCCTCGGTCAAGCCACGCGCATCCATCGACGCCTGGTCGACATAGAGCTTCTCGATGTCGTAGCCTTCCAGCGCACGGTAGGTCTTGGAGAAATCCTTGACTTCGATGCCCTTGCTGTCGATGCCCTTCATCAACTGGTAGACACCGTCATCGGTGAACACCATGCTCACATCCTGATCGAAAGCAGCTGTAATCAGCACCACTTCAAGCCCCTCCAGGGCGTACACGGTGCCGTGCGGCGCCTTGCGGTTCAGAAACATGAATTTTTTGACGATGCCGGAGCCGTCTTCCATCTCATCCATATCGCTCATCTCGTTTCCTTAATCGCCGAACGTCACGAGACGGTCGTACTGAATACCCATCTCAACCAATTGACCCAGACCCGAGATGCGGAAGTTATCGCCCAGCACACCGTCCGTGATGCCGCGACGCTGCGCAGCCGCCACGCAGACAACCAGGTCCACACCATGATCCGCAGCCAGCTTGGACCAGCGCGCACCGACATTGCGATCATCCTGCGGCGGGGTCGCCAGGCGCGAAGCGTTATACACGCCATCGTGATAGAAAAAAACGCGCGGGACTTTGTAGCCCTTTTCAAGCGCAGCGCGCGCGAAAAGAAAGGCCGAGTCACTTGCCTGATGGCTGTAAGGCCCTTCGTTCACAAGAATACCGAATTGCATGTAACCACTCCGAAAAATCGATTCTTAAATCCTGATTAGGCCCCCGCGACCCTCGCGGAGGCCACCTTCCCGATTAGAAGCGGATGTGAGCAGAAGCGTTCAGCGTTGTACGGCTGCCGCGCCAGTTATCAATGTGATATTTGGTGAAGGGCAGACCGGTCTTCTCGAAGAATGCGGGCCAGCCGATCCGATCGATCCAGTCATTCATGCGCTCCCAAGGCTTGCCGTCTTCCTTGTAGGTTTGCAGAATTTTCTTGACCACCTCGGCGACTTCCGGCCAACGCGGCGCATTGTTCGGCAGGCCCGCAGCGACCAGCTTGTGGAAGGTCGGCTTGGAGCGGGCATTGGAGTTCTTGCCACCCACCCAGATCGCAATCTTGGAATGCACGGGATCGTTGATCTGCATCGGCGGGCAGGGCGGGAAGCAGGCGCCGCAGCAGATGCACTTCTTCTCGTCGACTTCAAGCGAGGGCTTGCCATTCACCAGGGCGGGGCGGATCGCCGCCACCGGGCAGCGCGCCACGACGGAGGGACGCTCACACACGTTGGCAACCAGATCATGGTTGATCCTCGGCGGCTTGGTGTGCTGCACGATGATGGCGAGGTCGGCCTGGCCGCCGCAGTTGATTTCGCAGCAGGAGGTGGACAACTTGACGCGGTTGGGCATCTCGCACTTGACGAAGTCGTCGTACAGCTCGTCCATCAGCGCCTTGACCACGCCGGAAGCGTCGGTGGCGGGGATGTCGCAATGCAGGAAACCCTGAGTATGCGCAATCATGGATATCGAGTTGGCGGTGCCGCCGATTGGGTAACCCTTGTCGTTCAGCGCCTTGATCAGCGGCTCGACCTTGGAGCCATCGGCCACCATGTATTCGATGTTGGAACGCGCGGTGAAACGCACGAAACCATCGCCATACTGGTCGGCAATATCGGCCAGTTCACGGATGGTGTAATGGTCCATCTGGCGCTGGGTGCCGGCCTTGACGGTCCAGATTTCGTCGCCGGACTCGGCGCGGTGATACAGGACACCCGGTTTCGGATGGCTGTGGAAAGCCCACTTGCCATAGTTCTTCACCATCACGGGGTGCATGTAGGGCATCGGATCCGGCGCTCCGGATTCGATAGGCGGACGCATTTCTGCCATGTTCTTATCTCCAACTGAGTTAATGCACTGGCCCCGGTTCGCACCGAGACCCGCGGTAAACAAAACTTAAGCGGCTGACTGCTTGTGCTCGTTCCACTTCTCGACCTGCTCATCCCAGTCGTCGCCACGGAAGTAGGGGTTGGCACGCGGCTGGCTGATCATGTTGGGATCGACCGGAATGTCCATGCCTTCCAGGAAGTTGGCCAGGCCGATACGTTCGATCATTTCGCCGGTGCGCTCATGCTCCAGCGCGTTTTCCGCGAAGAAGTCGATGACATTGCGCGACAACTCGTTCAGCTTCTCGAAATCCTCGTCGGATTCAAGCTTCATGAACGGGATCACCACGGTACCCATGGTCGCGCCGATCTTCAGCACACTCTTGCCGCCCACCAGGATGGTGACACCCTTGTCGACGCCAGGGCGCAGACCACCGGGGATGACGTTCAGGCAGTGCATGCAGCGCACGCAGTTCTTGTTGTCGATGCACAGGGCATTGCCGTCGCCCAGATTGGCAACCGACACGGTGTCGCTTGCGACAACCTTGTCAGCGGCAACCAGGGTGATGGCCTTGGTCGGACACTTGCTGATCACGTCGTTGACGAGATCGGACATACCGTGCGCCTTGAAATAATCCTGAACCAGCGCCTCGTTGACGCGGATGTTGTCGCGCCAGGTGCCGATGGTGGCCATGTCGGAACGCTGGATGGCGTTGACGCAGTCGTTCGCGCAGCCGGAGAACTTGAACTTGAACTTGTACGGCAAAGACGGGCGATGCATGTCATCGATGTTGTTGTTGATGACGATACGCAGGGCCTTGGCCTCATCGAAGCAGGAGTTTTCGCAGCGGGCCGCGCCCACGCAGGACATCGAGGTGCGCAGCGCGGGACCGGCGCCGCCAAGGTCGAAACCCATGTCGTTGAACCTGTCGAAGGCCCTCTGGACATCCTCCGTCTTACAGCCCTGCAGCATGATATCGCCAGACTGGCCGTGGAACGCGATCATGCCCGAACCTCCGGTCTCCATCCAGGCATCACACATCTCGCGCAGCAGGCTGGAGGTGTAATGCATGCCGGCCGGCGGCATGATGCGCAGGGTATGGAATTCGGCCGCTTCGGGGAACAGCGGATTGTGGTTCTCGTCCTTCAGCTCGGTAAAGCGCGGAATGATGCCGCCGCCGTAACCGAACACACCGACCGTACCGCCCTTCCAGTACCCCTTCATGTGCTGGTAGGACGTTTCCAGCTGACCCATCAGGTCAACCATCATGTCGTTTTCCTTGGCCAGACGCTTGAAGCCGGTCACGAAGCTGGGCCACGGGCCTTTCTCGAGCTCGTCCAGATTGGGCGTATCAATCATTTGCTTTGCCATTTATCTCTCCTAGAAAATTCGAAGTGCCCGCTCAGCAGACAGCTCAACGGTATATTTAATATCTTATTGGCCGGACAGCCGCGCCACCATCACTCTCATGGGTAAATCACCTACCCCATTGCGGTAGGTCGGCACCTACCCACATGGGGTATGGCGATTTCCCCAACACGGGTATGCCTCATTCAGGCAAAGAATGAGACATTACACGCCTGCCACAGAGACCGATAAGAGTATTAAAATATTATATTTAAGGCAAGCCCTTGCCAAAAAACAGGGTTGAAATGCCATGCGCTGCCCTCATAACGCATACCTGTCTTTCCAAAAAAAATAACGGCAAAACAGGACACCAATGAATCTTGGAGCACCGCGGATGAAATCCCATGCCTGAAATCACCCCCCTAGACAAAATGCGCCTGCCCTTCGGCGGCCAGGAGGTCGAGTTCCAGCACCTGACCCACGAGTCGGGCGGCGTGCCTTTCCTGCGTATCCGCATCCGCGAAAACAAGCGCTTCACCATTTTCGACGTCGACCCGGTCAGCGCGCGGAAATGGGCCTACATCATGCAGGCCTGGGCCCACGATCATGCGGGAGACGCGTCATGAACTGGGATTGGCCGGAAAACAAGCCCGAGACGTACACGCCCCACATGATCGACCTGCAGTTCGATCTGGTCGGCACGACCATCCCGACCGACAATGCGCAAATGCTGGCGGATGCGCTGCAGAGCCTGCTGCCATGGCTGAACGAGAACAGCGGCACCGGCATCCAGCACCTGAAAGGCGCGGAAACCAACAGTGGCGACGCCTCGCTCAACATCAACCGGCGCACCAAACTGTTCGTGCGCGTGCCCAAGACGCGGGTGGCCGACATGCAGAAACTGGTCGGGCAAAGGCTCGATCTGGCTGGTCACGCCCTGCACATCGGCAGTTTCAAGACCCGTGAATTCAGCCCGTTCAGCAACATCTACGCCCATTTCGTTGACACGGGCAGCGCCACTGAAGAACAATTCGTGCAGGACGTGATGCGCGAACTGGATGGCCATTTCCAGCTGCGTTGCGGGTTTATCTGCGGCATGCCGCAAACGCTGCAAAGCGCATCCGGCCCCCTCCATGGTTACAGCCTGATGCTCCACGACGTACCGCCGCACAAGTCGCTGCAACTGCAGGACGAGGGCTTGGGGCGCAACCGCCTGTTAGGCTGCGGGATTTTCATCCCGCATAAATCCATCGCGCCTGTGGTTCAGGCGAATTTTTGAAACCAACTTGAAAGGAGAAAAGAAAACATGTCTTACGTTGTAAATGGTGAAGAACTCGAAACCGGCGATGAGGACTTTCTGCTGGAAGCCAATTTCAGTGACGATGTTCCCCCGGTCATCGCCGCGGCGGAAAAAATCACGCTGACCGACGAGCACTGGCAGGTCATCAATTACCTGCGCGAAAAATACAAGGACGACGGCCAAACCCCCAACTTCCGCAACATGCTGGCCGAAATACAGGAACTCCATCCAGGCACCGACTGGAAGAAAAAGCTGTATGAGCTGTTCCCCAACATGCCGGCTCGCCAGGGTTGCCGCGTCGCCGGCCTGCCCAAGCCTTTCGGCAAGGGCGGCTACTGATTAGGGGCTAGGATCTAGGGGCTAGGGTCTAGAGGCTCCGCACGTCGCCCCCTCCCTAGCCCCTAATTCCTATTTCCTAGTTCCCCACCTATGTATTCCAACACCCTCGTCACCACCGAAGACCTGGCCGCGCATCTGGATGACCCGAACTGGGTCGTTCTGGATTGCCGTTTCACCCTGACCGATCCCGATGCCGGCCGCCAGGCCTACGCGAAAGCCCATATCCCGGGCGCACGCTATGTTCATCTGGACGACGATCTTTCCGCCCCCGTCGGCGAAACCACGGGGCGGCATCCGCTGCCCGACCCCCGCGTGCTGGCCGAAAAGCTGTGCGCTTGGGGGGTCGGCGTCAACAAGCAGGTGGTGGTGTACGACGACAGTTATGGCTCGATGGCCGTGCGGCTGTGGTGGATGATGCGCTGGCTCGGTCACCCCGGAGTGGCGTTGCTGGACGGCGGCTATCCGAAGTGGACGCGTGAAAAACGTCCGCTCAATGCCGAAGTGCCGACACCGCACAAGGCGGCTTGCGCCTGCCTGCCCGAACCCACCCAGATCGTGGCGGCGGACGAAGTGTTGCGTGCATCGCAGACCGGCCAGCAACTCATTATCGACGCGCGTCCGGATCGCCGCTTCTCCGGCGAATTCGAGCCGCTCGACCCGGTGGCCGGGCACGTGCCCGGCGCCATCAACTGGCCGTTTGACGAAAACCTCGACGTGGACGGCACCTATTTGCCGCCCGAGGCGTTGCGCGAGAATTATCAGGCGCTGCTGAAAGGCAGGCCGGCCTGGCAGGTCATCCACATGTGCGGCTCCGGCGTCACCGCCTGCCACAATATTCTGGCGATGGAAATCGCCGGCCTTCCCGGTTCACGGCTCTACCCCGGTTCATGGAGCGAATGGATCACCGATCCAGCGCGCCCCGTTGCCACCGGCGAATAAAGGAAAACGCTCATGGTCAAACCCGTCAAAGTACGCACCATCTGGTTCAAGAAGGACGGCGAACGCAGCGCCGGGGAAATCGCCAGCGCGGTCGCCTCGACCATCTGGCGCGTCGCCGACAAGGCCGTCGACAACCTCGGCCGCGAAAATTACGACATCATCACCCCGACGCGCGGGTTCAAGCTGATCGCCGAATTTGTCGCCTTCCTGGCGCATTATTGCGACCGCATGGCCTATTCCTCGCAGACGCCCGAGCGCCGCGTCGAAGTGCTGCAAGCGATCGCCAACCGGCTGGGCGAGGTGATGGAGGAAAATATCATCGAGTCGGTCGGCCCCGATCCCAGCCGCAACTTCAAGGCCGAATTCATCGACTTTCTGAACCGCCGCTTTGCCGACTACGCCGAGTTCGAGTTCCCCGACGACGACAAGGCCAGCTTCCCCGCACTGCGCTTCCTCAGCCTGCAGATCCGCGAGGAGATGGGCGACGACGACAAGACCTGGATCATGGACCAGATCATGGACATCGAAATGCCCGAGATGATGGGCACGGTGAGAAAGAGCTTCAAGGGCCTGCTGTCCGACGCGCCGGTCAAGCGCGGCTTCGGCTCGCCCGACATGCTGCCCCCAGAGTAATTTCAAATGCCGTCGCCGTTCGATCTGGCCAACGAGAGCGGCTACCGCGCCTGGCGCGCTGAACGGCTTGCCGCCTACCCGCGCAGCGTCGACGAACTGGTCGTGCCGCTGGCCGATCCGCGCCATCTCACCCCGGACGAAATCGACGCCATCGAAACCCGCTGCGCGCGCGCCAACATGGCGATCTACAGCGCGCCGCACCTGCCCGCCGCCGACAAGTCTCTGCCCGGACAATTGGCGCAACAGCTCGGCCTGGTCCGCCTGGAAGGCAACTACCTCGCCGACGAGGACGGGCTGTCCAGCATCACCCCGGCGGACGGCGAAGGCGGCGGGCGCGGCGAGTTCATCCCCTACACCCGCAAGCCGATCAACTGGCACACCGACGGCTACTACAATGCGCCCGACCGCCGCATCCTCGGCATGACCCTGCACTGCGCGCAGGACGCCGAAGAAGGCGGCGAAAACGCCCTGCTCGATCATGAAATCGCCTATATCCAGCTGCGCGACGCCAGCCCCGATTACGCCGCCGCACTGATGCAGCCCGACGCGATGACCATCCCCGCGCGCATGGACGAGGACGACATTGCCCGGGCAGCGCAGCGCGGGCCGGTGTTTGCGGTCGACCCCGAGCAGGGCTTTCTTACCATGCGCTACACCGCGCGCACCCGCTCCATCGTGTGGAAAGAGGACGCCGTCACCCAAGCCGCGGTCAGAACCCTGGCCGACATTCTCGCCGGCTCGGAATACATCCTCACCGCCCGCCTGCGCCCCGGCATGGGCCTCGTCTGCAACAATGTGCTGCACACCCGCAATGGATTTTCCGATTCCCCCCAACACCGCCGCCTGCTCTATCGCGGGCGCTATCACGACCGCCTGCGCTTTGATTTGAATCCACCCGCGCGCGCAGCCTGGACGGCGGGTAAAGTAAAATAGCAGTCTTCATTTTTCGGCCATCTGCCGTCATGCAGCTTCTCGCCCTCGGGGTCAATCATCACACCGCGCCGCTCGCCATCCGCGAGCAGGTGGCGTTCGGCCCCGACAAACTGGTGCAGGCGCTGCACGAACTGACGCAGAGCCGGCGCGCCTCCGAAGTCGCCATCCTGTCGACCTGCAACCGCACCGAGCTGTACGTCAACACGCCCTCGCCAGACGACGTGGCGCAATGGCTGGCCGATTTCCATCACATCGAGCGGCGCGAACTCGCGCCCTACCTGTATGCGCTGCCGCGCGAAAAGGCCGCGCAGCATGCCTTCCGCGTCGCCGCCGGCCTCGACTCGATGGTGCTGGGGGAGACGCAAATCCTCGGGCAGATGAAGCAGGCGGCGCAGGCCGCCGAGGAAGCCGGCACCCTCGGCCTCTTGCTGCACAAGCTGTTCCAGCGCACCTTCTCGGTCGCCAAGGAGGTGCGCAGCAGCACCGAAATCGGCGCCAACTCGGTATCGATGGCCGCTGCAGCGGTGCGCCTGGCCGAGCGCATCTTCCCCAGCATCAAGGATCAGGCCTGCCTGTTCATCGGCGCCGGCGAGATGATCGAGCTGTGCATCACCCACTTCGCCGCGCAGCACCCGCGCCGCATGACGGTGGCCAACCGCACCGCCGAACGCGCGCGCCCGCTGGCCGAGCGCTTCGGCGCCGGAGTGATCCCGCTGACCGCGCTGCCCGACGAGCTGCCGGCCTACGACATCATCGTCACCTCCACCGCGAGCCCGCTGCCCATCCTCGGCAAGGGCATGCTGGAGCGCGCGATCCGGCAGCGCCGCCACCGGCCGATCTTCATCGTCGACCTGGCGGTGCCGCGCGACGTCGAGGCCGAAGTCGCCGACATGGACGACGTCTTCATCTACAGCGTGGACGACCTGGGACAGGTGGTGCGCGAAGGCATGGACAACCGTGTCGCCCAGGTGGCGCAGGCCGAGGCGATCATCGAGACCAGCGTCGAAAGCTTCGTGCACTGGATGGAAGGCCGCGAGCTGGTGCCGGTGATCCGCAGCTTGCGCGACACCGCCGAGCGCCACCGCCGCCACGAAATCGAAAAGGCGGAAAAGGCGCTGGCGCGCGGCGACGACCCGCGCGCGGTGCTCGACGCGATGAGCCATGCGCTCGCCAACAAGCTGCTGCACGCGCCGACCCACGCGCTCAGCCACGCCACGCGCGACGAGCGAGACCAGTTCGCCCGCCTCATCAGCCAGCTCTACGGACTGCATCAGGAATGAAAGCCACGCTGGCGGACAAGCTCGCTCGCGCCGACGAGCGGCTGGAGGAACTCGACGCCCTGCTGTCGCAGCCGGAAATCGCCGGCGACATGGACCGCTACCGCCGGCTTACCCGCGAACATGCAGACCTCACCCCGGTGGTGGCGCTGTATCGCCAGTACCGGCAGGTCGAGGCTGACCGGGAAGCCGCGGGCGAAATGCTGGCCGACCCGGAGCTGCGCGAGCTCGCCGAGGCCGAGATCGCTGCCACCGAAGCGAAAATCGCGCAACTGGAAACCGGACTGCAAACCGCGCTGCTGCCGACGGATCCCAACGACGAGCGCAACATCTTTATTGAAATCCGCGCCGGCACCGGCGGCGACGAGTCCGCGCTGTTCGCCGGCAGCCTGTTGCGCATGTACACGCGCTATGCCGAGCGGCAAGGCTGGAAGGTCGAAGTGGTGTCGGAAAACCCCGGTGAGGTCGGCGGCTACAAGGAAGCCATCCTCCGCGTCGTCGGCCACGGCGCCTATTCGCGGCTGAAGTTCGAATCCGGCGGCCACCGCGTCCAGCGCGTTCCGGAAACCGAATCACAGGGCCGCATCCACACCTCGGCCTGCACGGTGGCGGTAATGCCGGAAGCCGACGAAGTCGGCGAAGTCGGCATCAACCCGGCCGACCTGCGCATCGACACCTACCGCGCCTCCGGCGCGGGCGGCCAGCACATCAACAAGACCGACTCGGCGGTGCGCATCACCCACCTGCCGACCGGGCTGGTGGTGGAATGCCAGGACGACCGCTCGCAGCATCGCAACCGCGCGCAGGCGATGAGCGTGCTGGCGGCGCGCCTGAAGGACCGCGAAATCCAGGCGCAGCACGCCGCCGAGGCGAGCACCCGCAAGGGGCTGGTCGGCAGCGGCGACCGCTCCGACCGCATCCGCACCTACAACTTCCCGCAGGGACGCATCACCGACCACCGCATCAACCTCACGCTATACAAGATCGACGCGGTGATGGACGGCGACCTCACCGAACTGCTGGATGCATTGGCGGCCGAACATCAGGCAGAGTTGCTGGCGACGCTTTCAGGTGAATAGCCAGGATTCAGGGGGCAGGGGTCAGGGGTCAGTTGGGCTGCGAACGGTGGCCGACGTCCTGACCGCCGCCAGCGGCCAACTCGCGGCCGCTCTCGGACTGGAAAAACGCGAGGCGCGGCTGGAAGCGCGCGTGCTGGCCGCATTTGCCTGGGACGTCAGGCCGGCATGGCTGATCGCGCACGACACCGACCCGCTCAGCAACACGCACGCCGCAGCGTTTGAATCCCTGTTGACGCGCCGCCTGGAAGGCGTGCCCATCGCCTACCTTGTCGGCATGCGAGAGTTCTACGGCCGCCCGTTCCAGGTTTCGCCCGACATCCTGATTCCGCGCCCCGATACCGAACTGCTGGTCGAGCTGGCGCTGGCGCGCATGCCGCCCGATCGGGCCATGGACGTGCTGGATCTGGGCACCGGCAGCGGCTGCATCGCCATCACCCTGGCGCTGGAACGCCCGCTCGCGCGCGTCACGGCGGTGGATCGCTCCGCCGCGGCACTGGTCATCGCCGAGCGCAATGCCGATATCCTCGACGCCCACGTCGAGTTTTTGACCAGCGACTGGTTCGCCGCGTTTATGCCCACCAGGGTGCTCGCCGGACGGCGTTTCGATCTCATCGTCGGAAACCCGCCCTACATCGCTGCCACCGACCCCCACCTGACGCGCGGCGACGTACGTTTCGAGCCCTTGACCGCGCTGGCCGCCGGCCGGGACGGCCTCGCCGATCTGCGCCAGTTGACCGCCGCCGCGCGCAATCACCTCAGCCCCGGCGGCGTCCTGCTGCTGGAACACGGCTACGACCAGGCGGACGCCGTCCGGGCCCTGTTGCGCGAGAGCGGCATCCTCCGCCCCCAAAGCTGGCCCGACCTGGCGGGCATCCCGCGCGTCAGCGGCGGCGAACTGTCGGAATAATTTACACTCGTCGCGTGCGGGGAGCGGCCCGGAACCGCCGCAAGCATTGTGCAATGGTCATTCCAGGCCGGTTCAAGGTATATTGGCGCGATTCTTGCTGTCAATTTGGATAGCATCCAAACGATTATCGAGGCCTGCCATGTCCGATCACACACCCGAAGCGCAAGACACCCCGCACGAGGTATCGCAAGGCGATTCGGTCGACCAATCCCGTCGCCGGCTGACCGGCGCCGCGCTGGGAGTTTCAGCGGTTTTCACGCTGGCCAGCCGCCCGGTATGGGCCAGCCAGTGCACCATTTCCGGCATGGCATCCGGCAACCTGTCCAACCCCCAGGAGATATGCGGAGGGGGCACGCCGGGATACTGGAAAGCGCCCGTCCACCTGGACTCCTGGGGACCGACCGGCTTCACCCCCATCAGCAAACCCGGCAATCCAGCCGAAACATTCAATGAAGTCTTCAGCGTCACCCAGTACGTCAGGAACGATGGCCGCGCTTACACCTTGCTGGAAGTAATGCGGGAGTTGAATGGCAATGGCGACCCGATATCAACCAATCTGGGTTTCCATGCGGTTGCCGCATTGCTGAATGCAGCACATCCAGCGGTTAACTTCGGCTACACCTCGGGCGAGTTAATCGAACTTTTCCAAAGCAACTACCTGACCAACCCGGAAAAGTTGAAGAACTCGCTCGCCATGTTGAACGAGCGCGACTGCCCACTGAACTGATCAATGACGTGCACTTCCTCCAACCCGTCACGCCTGCTTAAAATCTGGGGAGACGAAGCGGTCGCCTACGATGCGGCGTCGGGCGACACCCATTACCTGAAGCCGCTGACCCTGGCGCTGTATCAAACCTGCCGTGACCATCCCGGCTATAGCTCGGACGAGCTGGTAGCCGCTCTGGCAAGCCGCCTCGGGGTGGCGGACACGCCGCAACTCCATGAACTGATTGAAGACACGCTCGCCGGCCTGCGCAAAATCGGCCTGCTGGAATCCATATGAAACTGCTCCAACTCCCTCGCGTCGAGCTGCGGCGGCAATTGGCTGACGCAGGGGTGTGGCTGCGCACCGGGCCGTTCTCGCTCAAGCTGCAGTCGCGCATTCCGTTCGTGGCCGATGGCCTGGCCGAGCTTTACGGCCAGTTCGAGGTGCGCAACGTGCGTGAAGCCTTCGCCGACTTCCACGTCTCGGTAAACCCGCCTGCCAGCCTGCGCCGCTGGCTGCGCCCCCAGGCCACGTTTTCGTTCGACGGCATGCACCCCTTCAAGCCATTGCCGCGCGACCAGGCATTTCCGATGCTGGAATGGGGACTCAACTGGTGCGTATCGACCCAGGCGCATCAATACCTGATCATCCACGCCGCCGTGGTGGAGAAGAACGGCCTGGCGGCGATCCTGCCCGCCCCGCCCGGCTCCGGCAAAAGCACGCTGGCGGCCGGGCTGGCGCTCTCGGGCTGGCGCCTGCTGTCCGACGAGCTCACCCTGATCGACCGCAAAACCGGCCTGATTCAACCGCTGCCGCGGCCCGTCAGCCTGAAAAACCAGTCGATCGACGTCATTCGCCAGTTTGCCCCCGACGCCTACATCAACCGCCCCTCGCACGACACGGTCAAAGGCACGGTGGCGCACATGCGCCCACCCCGCGACAGCGTGCTGCGCCAGCACGAAACGGCACGCCCCGGCTGGGTGATTTTCCCCAAGTGGGAAGCCGGCGCGCCGGCCACCCTCACGCCACGCTCACAGGCGCAGACCTTCATGTTCCTGGCGCAAAACGCATTCAACTACAGCCACCTGGGCGTTGACGGCTTCCGCGTCGGCACCGCGCTGATCGGCCAGACAGACTGTTACGATTTCCACTACAGCGCATTGGACGAGGCCATTGCCACGTTCGATCGTCTGGCCGGGCGCCGCACGTCCTGAAACCATGAAACCCCTATCCCGCAACCTGCTTTCCCGCACCCTGCGCTCGCCCGAGATTACCGCCCGCTTTTCCATGAGCGAATGGGACATGCTGGTACGGCAGGCTCGGGCGGCAGGACTGCTGGCGCGCCTGGCGCACCGCTTTCGCCGGCACGGGCTGGCGGCGGCAATCCCTGAGATGGCGCGCTGGCATTTCGATGCCGCCGAAACGCTGGCCGACAAGCAGCGCATGGCGGTGCGCTGGGAACTGCAACAGCTTCGCGCCGCGCTGGTCGATCTCGGCAGTCCGCTGATCGTGCTCAAGGGGGCGGCCTACGTCGCCGGCAACCTGCCCGCCGCGGCGGGGCGGATGTTCAACGATATCGACATTCTGGTGCCGCGCGAGCGACTGCCGCAGGCCGAATCCGCGCTCATGCTGGCGGGCTGGCACGCCGGCGGCCTGTCCGAATACGACAAGCGCTACTACCGCCGCTGGATGCACGAAATTCCCCCGCTGCAGCACGTCCAGCGCGCCACCGTGATCGACGTGCATCACGCGATCCTGCCCGACACCGCGCGCTACCATCCGGATCCCGCCAAACTGCGCAGCCGCGCCGTCGCGGTGGAAGGCCTGCCCGGCATTCATGTGCTGGCGGCGGAAGACCGCATCCTGCATTCCGCCGCCCATTTGTTCCATGACGGCGAGTTGCCGCACGGCCTGCGCGACCTGACCGACCTCGACCTGCTGCTGCGCGACGCTGCAGCGGATCCCGATTTCTGGCCGCGCCTGACCGCGCGCGCCGACGAACTGCAGCTGGGCCGCTCGCTGTTCTATGCCCTGCGTTATCTGCGTCATTTTCTCGACACGCCGATTCCCGCAGGCGTGACGGCCGCCCTCGATGCCGCGGCGCCCAATCGCGCTACGCTCGCGCTGATGGACAGCATCTTCACCCGCGTGCTGGCCCCCGACCACGCAAGCTGCGCCGGCGCCTTCACCCCGACTGCGCGCCTGGCCGCTTTCGTGCGCGCCCACTGGCTGCGCATGCCTGTGCATCTGCTGGTTCCGCATCTTTTTCACAAGGCTTTCGTCAGTCCCTATCAGCGCGTTCCAAAAGCGGCTTGACGCCGGCCGCGACGCGCGTATAATTCCCGAGCATTCAAGTCAAGTATTATTCAGGAGCCCCGATATGACCGCGCTAGACCGCATTCGTGACCAAGTCACCACCAACACCGTCGTGCTGTACATGAAGGGCACGCCCCAGTTTCCGCAGTGCGGCTTTTCGTCGCGCGCGGCGCAAGTGCTGCAGGCCTGCGGCCTGAAGGATTTTCTGGCGGTCAATGTGCTGGCCGACCCGGAAATCTTCGAAAACCTGAAGTACTACGCCAACTGGCCGACCTTCCCCCAACTCTATGTCAAGGGCGAGCTGGTCGGCGGCTGCGACATCATGATCGAGATGTACCAGAAGGGCGAAATCCAGAAACTGCTGGAAGAAGCGCAGGCCGCCTGACGCCGCGCCCGGTATGCAAAAAAGCCGACTGCGTGTCGGCTTTTTTGTTGCCCCGTCATCAGCGTTCCCGAACAATCATCTGGCTGCATCCGCCTCGGACACGGCATCCATTCCCAGTTCGTGAATCTTGCGCGTCAGGGTGTTGCGGCCCCAGCCGAGCAGGTGCGCAGCCTCGATGCGCCGCCCGCCGGTATGGCGCAGCGCCACCTCGATCAGCGTTTTTTCATAGGCCTGGGTGAGATCGTCGAGAATCGCCGCTTCGCCGCGCGCCAGCCGTGCGCTCGCCTCGGCCGCCAGGCTTTGCAGCCAGTCGCCCGCTTGCGGCGCGACGTTGCCCTGCATCAGGTCGGCGGGCAGATCGCTTGTCTCGACCACCTGGCCGGGCGCCATCACGGTCAGGTAATGGCAGACGTTTTCGAGCTGGCGCACGTTGCCCCTCCACGGCAGGTTGACCAGCGTCCTGAGCGCCGCCTCCGACACCCCCTTGGCCTCCATTCCCAGCTCGCGCGCGCTTTTTTGCATGAAATGCCGCACCAGCAGGGGGATGTCCTCGCGCCGTTCGCGTAGCGCCGGCAGCCGCAGGCGGATGACGTTGAGGCGGTGGAACAGGTCCTCGCGAAACAGCCCTTCGCGCACCCGCACTTCCAGGTCCTGGTGGGTGGCGGCGATCACCCGCACGTTGACCTTGATCGGCGTGTGCCCGCCGACGCGATAGAACTGCCCGTCCGACAACACCCGCAGCAAGCGGGTCTGCAGTTCGGCCGGCATGTCGCCGATCTCGTCGAGGAACAGGGTGCCGCCATCGGCCTGCTCGAAGCGGCCGCGCCGCTGCGCCGCCGCGCCGGTGAAGGCGCCGCGCTCGTGGCCGAACAGCTCGGATTCCAGCAGATCCTTGGGAATCGCTGCGGTATTCAACGCAATGAACGGTCCGCTGGCGCGCGGACTGTGGCGGTGCAGGGCACGCGCGACCAGCTCCTTGCCGCTGCCCGATTCGCCGGTGATCAGCACGGTCGCGTGCGACTGGGCGAGGCGTCCGATGGCGCGGAACACTTCCTGCATCGCCGGCGCCTGGCCGAGCATTTCGGTCATCGGCGCCTCGCTCGGCGCCGGCGTGTCGCGGCTGGCATTTTCGGCCAGCGCGCGCTGCACCAGCTCCAGCGCCTGATCGACGTCGAACGGCTTCGGCAGATATTCGAACGCGCCGCCCTGAAATGCCGCCACCGCGCTGTCGAGGTCGGAATACGCGGTCATGATGATGACCGGCACCTTGGGCAGGCGCTCCTTCAGCGCCTGCAGCAACTCCAGACCGGACACACCCGGCATGCGGATGTCGGACAGCACCGCGGCGGGCGTGCTGCGTTCCAGTTCGCGCAGCGCATCGCTGGCCGAACTGAAGGTCATGCACGGAATATCCTCGCGCAACAGGGCTTTTTCAAGCACCCAGCGGATGGAGCGGTCATCGTCGATGATCCAGACGCAGCTTGGTTTCGTCATGGCGTTGAGGTGGGAAGCGGAAGAAAAATCGAAAAGACAGTATGGCCGGGGCGGCTTTCGCAGTCGATGGTGCCGTGGTTCTGCGCAACCAGCGTCTGCGCGACGGCAAGCCCGAGTCCGCTGCCGCCCTCGCGCCCGGACACCAGCGGATAAAAGATCTGCTCGCGGATCTCTTCGTGGATGCCGGGGCCATTGTCGATGATCTCGACCCGCAGGCCCAGCCGGTAGCGGCGGCTTTCCAGCGTGATCTGCCGCGCCACCCGGGTCCTGAAGACAATTTCGCCCTGGCCGTGCCCATGCCCGTTACCGTGCCCATGCCCGTTACCGTGCATTGCCTGCACGGCATTGCGCGCGATATTGAGCGTGGCCTGGATCAGCTGCTCGGCGTCGGCACGGATTTCCGGCAGGCTGACGTCGTAGTCGCGGCGCAGCGTCACGCTCGGCGTTTCGGCCAGGATCAGGCTGCGCACCCGCTCCAGCACTTCGTGGATATTGACCGCACCAAAACGGGGCATGCGGTGCGGCGTCAGCAGACGCTCCATCAGCGACTGCAGACGGTCCGATTCCTTGATGATGACCTGGGTGTATTCGCGCAGGCTCTCGCGCGGCAGTTCGTACTCCAGCAATTGCGCCGCGCCGCGAATGCCGCCGAGCGGATTCTTGATTTCGTGCGCCAGGTTGCGCAGCAGGTCGCGGTTGGCCTCCTGCTGCAGGCGCGCCTGCTCCAGCCGGGCGATGCGCAGGTGAGGATCGACTGCCCGCATCTCGATCAATACCGCATGCAGCGGCGTATCCAGCGGCGAAATGCTGCACCCCAGGCGAATCGGCGGATGGCCGCTCACCGCCACGGCGAGCTCGTATTCGACGACGGTTTCCTGCTCGCTGCGCGCGGTCCGGATTGCCGCGCGCAGCTCGGGACTGCGTTCAAACACATGATCGGCAGCGTCTCCAACCAGCAGCGCGCCCGATACGCCGAGCAGCGTTTCGGCCGCCGGATTGACGTACAGGATGCGATTGTCCGCATCCAGCACCAAGGCGCCGGTGGACAGGCAATCGAGTCCGGAAAATTCGCTTGGAGAAGGCGGCATCATGCTCATTCACTCACTGAAGCACTGATTGTGCCAGAGCAAGTGGAGCCGGGCGCTTACTTCAGATTGGCCAGCTCGCGCTGGATCGAGGTGACGTTCTGCTCGTGCTGCTGCACGGTGGCGCGCAATTTCTTCACGCGATTGAGATACGTTGCGTCGGTCGCGCGCTCGCCGGGCTGCAGACGCTCGCCCAGCGCCAACTGGCGGCGCGCCTCGTCGGCATTGCGGCGCTCGTCGGCAATTTCGTCCTGCAACACCTGACGGCGGATATCGTCGCGGCGTTTCTGCGTGCCGGCATCGATGCGCGGAAAATCCGCCGGGCTGGGATTGTAGGACGCGCGCCGGGGTGCTTTGTCACGGTTCGCGAGCGGCGCCGGTGCGCCCGGCAATTCGATGCGCTTGGCGCCCTTCCTGTAGACATCGGTAAACGTCACCCGGCCGTTTTCGTCGACGTACTTGTAGATTTCCGCCTGCACAGCAGGCGCAGCCAGAATCAGACACAGCAGGAAGGAAAAGCGGGCGGCTGGCATGGGATCAAGTTTAACGTGCCCATTTGTTAACGGCCATACGCCGGCAATCTTGACCGCCGAAAGCCGGCAACAAAAAAGGGGCGGCCGAAGCCGCCCCGCCTGCTGCATGCGCCGCGATTACAGCGAGTAATACATCGCGAATTCGGCCGGATGCGTGGTCATGCGGAACTTGGTGACATCTTCCATCTTCAGCTCGATGTAGGCGTCGATCATGTCATTGGTGAACACGCCGCCGCGGGTCAGGAACTCGCGATCCTTGTCGAGTTCGTCCAGCGCCATGTCCAGGCTGTGGCAGACCTTCGGGACCAGCGCCTCTTCTTCCGGCGGCAGGTCGTACAGGTTCTTGTCCGACGGAACGCCGGGGTGGATCTTGTTCTGGATGCCGTCCAGGCCCGCCATCATCAGCGCGGCAAAGCACAGATAGGGGTTGGCCATGGGATCGGGGAAGCGGGTTTCGATGCGGCGGGCCTTTTCGCTGGCTGCGATCGGAATGCGGATCGACGCCGAACGGTTGCGTGCCGAGTAGGCCAGCATCACCGGGGCCTCGAAGCCGGGCACCAGGCGCTTGTACGAGTTGGTCGACGGGTTGGTGATCGCGTTCAGCGCCTTGGCGTGCTTGATGACGCCGCCGATGAAGTACAGGCTCAGCTCGGACAGACCGGCATAACCGTTGCCGGCAAACAGGTTCTTGCCGTCCTTCCACAGCGACATGTGCACGTGCATGCCGGAGCCGTTGTCGCCGACGATGGGCTTGGGCATGAAGGTCGCGGTCTTGCCGTAGGCGTGAGCGACGTTGTGCACGATGTATTTCAGGACCTGCGTCCAGTCGGCGCGCTTGGTCAGCGTGCTGAACTGGGTGCCGATCTCGCACTGGCCGGCGGTCGCGACTTCGTGATGGAACACTTCCACCGGAACGCCGGCTTCTTCCAGCGCCAGCACCATGGCGGCGCGGATGTCCTGCAGGCTGTCGACCGGCGGCACCGGGAAGTAGCCGCCCTTGACGCCGGGACGGTGGCCGGTGTTGCCGGCCTCGAATTTTTCAGCCGACGACCAGGCCGCTTCCTCGGAATTGATCTTCACGCCGCAGCCCGACATGTCGTCGTGCCAGGTGATCGAATCGAAAATGAAGAATTCAGGCTCGGGGCCGAAGTAGGCGGTATCGGCGATGCCGGTGGATTTCAAATACGCTTCGGCGCGGCGGGCCACCGAGCGCGGGTCGCGCTCGTAGCCCTTGCCGTCGGACGGCTCGATCACGTCGCAGGTCAGGATGATCGTGGGCTCGTCGAAAAAGGGGTCCATGTAGGCCGTATCGGGATCGGCTTTCAGCAGCATGTCGGAAGCCTGAATGCCTTTCCAGCCGGCGATCGAGGAACCGTCGAAGGGATGGCCATCCTCGAACCACTCCTCGGTCACAAGACGCGCGGGAATCGACACGTGCTGCTCCTTGCCGCGGGTGTCGGTAAAGCGCAGGTCAGCGAATTTCACTTCGTTGTCCTGAATCATCTTGATCACGTTTTGCACATCCATGCTGAATCTCCTCAAACTGAAGTAAATAACGGCACCACGATGGTGTGCCGCAATGATTATTAAAACTTTTTGAAAACTTTTTGGTACATAGCAGCAACCGTGCCATGTATGAAATCGAACTTGAGTCATTGTGCCACAAGGCCCTTGCCACGGGATAGCACGGCTCCGTTTTCGTTTGCGCACCATTACCATGCATCAACGGCATTTTGTGCACCATTTTGGTGCCAATCGAACCGGGCAGTGAATTCCAAATTTTCATATACTGGATTAACCCAGATTGTTGGGGCGCGTAGGGTGCACTCCGTGCACCGTTTGACGCCCGATGGTGCACGGAGTGCACCCACGCAAAGCATCTCGCCCGATGAACAATCTTGGTTTAACAATAAAAGGAGCCCAACATGGGACGCATCACCGAGCTGCTTGACACCGCCCACAGCCGCAGCCGGGCTCATTCCTGGTCTTTTGCGGGCGCCATGCTGCCGCACGAAGCGTACGAATTGAGGCAACTCGCACCCGGGGCGCGCCTGATCGACGTGCGCTCGCGCGCGGAACTCGAACTGAGCGGCGTCATTCCCGGTGCACTGCATGTCGAATGGCAATCCTGGCCAGGCTGGGTGCTCAATCCCCATTTCATGGCACAGCTCACCCAGGCCACCGATCCGGAATCGCTGCTGATCTTCATCTGCCGCAACGGCGCGCGTTCGCATTCTGCAGCAGCCGCCTGCACCGAGGCCGGTCGCGGCAATTGCTACAATGTGCTGGAAGGCTTCGAAGGCGACCTCAACAAGGCCACCGGCCACCGCAACGAGATCAACGGCTGGAAGTACCGCGGCCTGCCCTGGACCCAAAGCTGAACGGAAAACCCGGCGCGGCGGCCGCTTAGCCGCTAAAATACGGCCGCCATGACCGACCGCTACGCCGTATTCGGGCACCCGATTGCCCACTCCAAATCCCCGCTGATCCACGCCGCCTTTGCCCGCCAGACCGGGCAGGACATGACGTACGAGGCGATCCTCGCGCCGACCGACGGTTTTGCCGACACCGTGGCCGCTTTCATCGCGGCGGGCGGGCGCGGCGCCAACGTCACCGTGCCGTTCAAGGAACAGGCGTTTGCGCTGGCGAACCGTCTCAGCCCGCGCGCCGAACACGCGGGTGCGGTGAACACGCTGGCGTTCGAGGCCGACGGCATTTTCGGCGACAACACCGACGGCGCCGGACTGGTGGCCGACCTCGTCCGCAACCTGCGCTGCCCGCTTGCCGGCAAACGCATCCTGCTGGTGGGGGCCGGCGGCGCGGCGCGCGGAGTGATCGGGCCGCTGCTCGACCAGCACCCCGCGGCGCTCGTCATCGCCAACCGCACCGTCAGCCGCGCCCAGGAACTCGCCGAACAGTTCGGCCACGGCATCCGCGCATGCGGCTTCGATGCTCTCGACACGCCCTTCGATCTCGTCATCAACGCCACCGCCGCCAGCCTGGCCGGCGAACTGCCGCCGCTGTCGCCGCGCGTGTTCACCGCCGACACCCTGGCCTACGACATGATGTACGGACGCGATACCCCCTTCCTCGCCTTCGCACGCACACACGGCGCGGCCACCGCCGACGGCCTCGGCATGCTGGTCGAGCAGGCGGCCGAAGCGTTTTATCTGTGGCGCGGCGTGCGCCCCGACACCGCCCCCGCCATCGCAAGCCTGCGCCAAGACCGCCTGGAAGGCGAGAGTCTGGCGGCGTCCCCCCTGCGGGGGCTGCGCACGTGATGCGCACTGTGTTTGGCTGGATCGGCAAGGGCATCGCCCTGGCGATCGCGCTGGTGCTGCTGTATCAGCTCTGGATCTTCGCGCATGTGCTGTGGTGGATCGACCACAACCCCGCCTCCACCGCCTTCATGGCGGCCGGCCTCGCGCGCCAGCAGGACAAGAACCCCGACGCCGAGCTGCGCCACAAGTGGGTGCCCTACGAGCGCATTTCCATCCACCTCAAGCGTGCCATCGTCGCCGCCGAGGACGGCAAATTCCTCGAACACGAAGGCTTCGACGTCGAAGGCATCCAGGCCGCCGTCGAAAAGAACCTGAAGAAGGGAAAACTCGTCGCCGGCGGCTCCACCATCAGCCAGCAGCTCGCCAAGAACCTGTTCCTGTCCGGCGAGCGCAGCTTCATCCGCAAAGGCCAGGAAGCGGTCATCACCCTGATGATCGAAGCCACCTGGAGCAAGCGGCGCATCCTAGAGGTGTATCTCAACGTCATCGAGTGGGGCAACGGCATCTACGGCGCCGAAGCCGCCGCCCGCCGCTATTACAAAACCTCCGCCGCCAACCTCAACCGCGACCAGGCCGCCCGCATGGCCGCGATGGTGCCCAACCCGCGCCTGTATGAGCACAACCGCGGCTCGCGCACGTACCAACGGCGTGTTGCGGTCATCAAGCGCTACATGGGTTACTCGCAGGTGCCGCGCTGAATGACCGCAGACGCGTTCACCGCTCCCGCAAACTCTCGCTCGTCACCTGCATCAGCGGACTCAGGAAATATTCGATCACCCGCCGCTTACCCGTCTTGACCTCGACCGTCACGGCCATGCCGGGGCTTAGCCGCACCGTCTTGTTTTCCACGCGCAATGTGTCTTTGGCGAGCTTCACCCGAGTGGAATAAATCAGCCCCAGCTTTTCGTCCTGAATCGCGTCGGACGACACCTGGGTGATGGTGCCGTGCAGGGTGCCGTATTTGGTGAACGGGAAGGTTTCCACCTTCACTTCGGCATCCTGCCCCGGATTCACAAAGCCGATGTCCTTGTTGGGCAGCATGGCCTCGATTTCGAGCACGTTGTCTTTGGGCACGATCACCATCAGGGGCTGGGCGGGCGTCACCACGCCACCGACGGTGTGCACGGCGAGTTGCTGTACGGTGCCCGCCACTGGCGCGGTCATATGCATCAGGCGGCCGCGCTGGTCGGCCTTGACCAGTTCCTGTTCCAGCGATGCGGCTTTTTGTGTGGACAGGTTGTGCTGATCCAGTAGCTGGCGGCGCGTCTCGGCGGCCAGCGTGGCTTGCTGCCGTTGCGCTTCCAACAGGGCGGCGCGGATCTCCGCGACTTTGGATCGGCTGCTTGCCAGATCCTGTTCCTGCTCGATGCGGGCCTGTTCGCGCTCCAGATAACCGTGCTGGGAGACAAAGTTTTCCTTCACCAGCTTCTGGTAATCCTGCGCGCGCTGGCGGGCGATGGGGACGGTTTGTTCGAGCTTGACGAACTGATCCTGCGTGACCTGAAGTTCGGCCCTGCGTCGGGCGAGTTCGGCCTGCAATTGCAGCTGGCGCGCCTGGTATTCCTGGTATTGACCGGCGGCCTGGCCCTGCTCGGCGAGCAGGCGGGCCGTATCGGCGCCGACCATCGGTTGAAGCCGGGGCGGGGCACCGCTGGCCAGTGCCGTCAGCAGGGCTTGCGCGCGCAGCGCTTCCAGCCGCGCGTTCATGGCCTCATTGCGCAACCGGTCGCTGTCGGCGGTGGAGGCGGTGGCATCAAGTTCGATCAGCACCTGTCCAAGCGTGACCGCTTGCCCGTCGCGCACATAAATGGCCTTGACCACGGCAGTTTCCATCGGCTGGATCACTTTGGTACGGTCGTTGGGAATGATTTTGCCGACTGCGGTGGCGACCACATCGATGCGGCCGAAGGTCGCCCAAAGGACCGCAATCAGGGCAAAGACCATGATCAGCCAGAGCGTGATGCGTGGTGCGGGGTGGACCGGCGTGTCGCGCAAGGCCAGTGCGGCGGGCAGGAACTGGGCTTCGTGGGGTTGCAGCGCGGCGGTGTCGGTCTCTTTGCGGTGCGTCCAGGCGTGGCGAAACACCTTGGCGTAACGCTTGAAGAGATCGGCCAGGGCGTGGCGTTTCATTTCAGTCGATCTCAGGCGTGCTGCAGCCGATGCAGGCGGGAGTAGTGCCCCACTTCGTGTTCCAGCAATTCGGCATGCGTCCCGGCCTCGACGATCTGCCCATGATCCATCACCAGGATTCGGTTGACATGGCGCACGGCTGACAGGCGGTGGGCGATGACGATGACGGTGCGGCCCTGGCAAATGGCCTGCATGTTGTTCTGGATGATGCGCTCGGATTCGTAATCCAGCGCGCTGGTGGCTTCGTCGAAGATCAGGATGCGCGGCTGGGTGATGAGCGCGCGCGCGATGGCGATGCGCTGGCGCTGGCCGCCGGACAGGGTCGATCCGTGCTCGCCGACCATGGTGTCGTAGGCTTCGGGCAGCTCCAGAATGAACTCATGCGCGCCGGCCAGCTTGGCGGCCTGAATGACCTGCTCCAATGGGGCGCCGGGGTCGGCGAGCGCGATGTTCTCGCGCAAAGTGCGGTTAAAGAGCACGTTGTCCTGCAACACCACGCCAATCTGCCGTCTCAGACTGGACGCATCAACCAGCGTCAAATCCATTCCGTCGATCAGCACGCGGCCCCGTTCAGGTACATACAGACGTTGAATCAGCTTGGTCAGCGTGCTCTTGCCGGAGCCGGAGCGGCCGACGATGCCGATGACTTCGCCGGGTGCGATGTCGAGGCTGATGCCTTTGAGCACTTCGGGGGTGTCGGGCCGGTAGCGGAAATTCACCTGGTCGAAGGTAATACGTCCAGCAATCGGCGGCAGGCTGCTCTTGGCACCAACGGCTTCGGTGGGCGCGTTGAGGATGTCGCCCAGTCGCTGGACGGAAATGCCGGTCTGCTGGAAGTCGGTCCACAGCTGCGCCAGCCGCATGATCGGCTGCGCCACCCTTCCCGCTAGCATGTTGAAGGCAATCAGCTGGCCGACGGTGAGCTGGCCTTCGATCACCAACTTGGCGCCCAGCCACAAGGTGCCCACCGTGACTAGCTTGCCCACCAGATTGGTGCTTTCATGCGCCAGGGTCGAGAGCGTCGCGGACTTGAAGCCGGCCGACACATAGCTCGCCAGCTGGGCGTCCCAGCGGCGCTGCATCTGCGGCTCGACCGCCATGCTCTTCAAGGTGTCGATGCCGGACACGGTCTCGACTAGGAAGGCCTGGTTCTCGGCGCCGCGGTTGAATTTCTCGTGCAGCCGCGCACGCAAGAGCGGCGTGACCAGCAGCGCAATCACGAAATACAGCGGAAGGGACGCCAGCACCACCAGCGTCAGCCAGCCGCTGTAGAACAGCATCACGGCAATGAACACCACAGAGAACAGCACGTCGAGCACCACGGTAATTGAATTGCCGGTGAGGAAGGCGCGGATATTCTCCAACTCCCGGACACGCGCCACCGAGTCCCCGACCCGGCGCGCCTGAAAGTAGCCCAGCGGCAGGTGCAGCAGGTGGCGGAACAGTCGTGCCCCCAGCTCGACGTCGATGCGGCTGGTTGTGTGGGCGAAGACGTAGCTGCGCAGCCCCGACAGCGCCACCTCAAAGATCGATACCACCAAAAAGCCAACCGCAATCACGTCCAGCGTCGTCAGCCCCCGGTGCACCAGCACCTTGTCCATCACCACCTGAAAGAACAAAGGAGTGACCAGCGCAAAGAGATTCAACACGAACGACACCAGCAGCACTTCATAGAGCAGCTTGCGGTATTTGACGACAGCGGGAATGAACCAGGAGAAGTCGAACTTCGCCATTTCGCCGATCAGCGAGGCGCGCGAGGTGAAGAGGATGAGTTCGCCAGACCAGCGCGACAGCAGTTCGTCGCGCGACACGACCTCGGGCCTCTCGGCTTTGGGGTCGTGGATCAGCGCCTTGTCGGCATCGAACCGGGCGAGGATGAAGTAGCCGCCTGATCTATCCACGGCTATGGCCGGCAGCGGCGTGCGGTCGAGGCGGTTGAGAGTGGTTTTGACCGATTTGGCCTGCAAGCCGAGGTGCTTGGCGGCGAGCAGGATTTCGGTCTTGCCGAAAGGATCGGAGGATGCCTTGAACTGGTGCGCCAACTGCCCGGGGTCGGCAGCGATCTGGTGGAAGCGTGCCAGCATGACCAAGCAGATCAGGCCAGTGTCCGGCACGGCGGCACGCGGCGGGTCTTGTTCTGTCATAAACCACTCAAGCTTGAAGTGTGATGCCCCGTGTAACCCCCTCTCCCTTGAGGGGAGAGGGCTGGAAAGAGGGTGAAGCCACCCTTACTGCCAGTTGGCAGCGATCACGCC
Source organism: Thiobacillus sp. (assembly GCA_021166845.1). Taxonomy (GTDB): domain Bacteria; phylum Pseudomonadota; class Gammaproteobacteria; order Burkholderiales; family Thiobacillaceae; genus Thiobacillus. Next base: position 12,098 of record JAJPEP010000082.1, on the reverse strand, counting down.
CGCAAGCGCATCCTGGTAGCTGGTAGGCAAGATGGTCTGCCCGGCCGCTGGAGGTGCGAAGCTCGCCATGGCGTTGACCAGGTTTTGCACGTTACTGTCGAGCAGGGTCCTGGGGTCGTCCGCAGCTTGGAACTGCTCGACTCGATTAGCGCTATCGAGATACCAGTCCCTGACCACAAACCTGTCGCTGGTCCCGATAATGCTCACTTCAAGATTGTTGCTGGACTTCTGGAACCATATCTGATCGACTGCGATGCCTGACAGGAGCTGTGCGACATCGGTATTGCCCACGGTGGAATCGTTCTCGACGATGGTGTCCTTCCCGTCACCGCGCCCCAGAATGTAGGTATCATTGCCGAGCCCGCCCGCGATCTGGTCGGAACCGCCAGCGCCCCATGAGACGTCATCCCCAGCACTGCCAGTGATCAGGTTATTACCCGCACTCCCTTCGATCCGGGCAATGTTCACCAGTTCTGTCGCGCTGAAGTCCATGTTGCCAAACCACATGCCGCTGACGATGCGGTTGTAACCTCCACCGCCGTCGATGCGCTCGACTGTGTTCTCGCCGGTATAGTTGGCAAAACGAATAATGTCGTCCCCGTCCGATCCGCGAATCTCGTCGAAGCCTGCCCCTCCATTCACGGTGTCGGAACCGCTGTCGCCTTCCACCAGGAAAAGGTCATCACCGCCACCACCCGACAAGGTGTCATTGCCTGCACCGCCAGCAATGACGTTGTTATTCTGGTTGCCGGTGATCTTGTCATTACCCGCACCGCCCTCGATCCGGGCAATGTTCACCAGTTCTGTCGTGCTGAAGTCCATGTTGCCAAACCACATGCCGCTGACGATGCGGTTGTAACCTCCACCGCCGTCGATGCGCTCGACCGTGTTCTCGCCGGTATAGTTGGCAAAACGAATAATGTCGTCTCCGTCCGATCCGCGAATCTCGTCGAAGCCTGCCCCGCCATTCACGGTGTCGGAACCGCTGTCGCCTTCCACCAGGAAAAGGTCATCACCGCCACCACCCGACAAGGTGTCATTGCCTGCACCACCATTCAGAATGTCGTTACCCTCATTGCCATTCAGGATATCGTTCCCAGCCAAGCCATTGAGGGTGTCGTGGCCCACACCGCCATTCAGCGTGTTGGGGCCCGAGGTTCCATTGAGTGTGATGGGCGGTGCACTGGCAATGTCGATATCGAAGATGTCGGATGCCGCCAGATTGCCGGCATCCATCGCAGTCACAAGCACGCTGATCGTCCCGGGCATACTCGGTGTGCCGCCAAACGTGCGCGTCGTGGCATCGAAGCTTAGCCACGATGGCAAGACACCACCATCCGCCAAGCTGGCACTATAGGTCAGCGTGTCGCCTGCATCGGGATCAGTGAAAGCCTTAACGTCTACGATGTAGCTGAAGAAGTTGCCCTCGGTTGCCTCTTGGTCCGGAAGTGTGGCTGTCAATTCAGGGGCCAGATTGCTTGCTAGTTTTGTCTTGACTGTTTCCAGATCCCAAATCGTTCCCCCGGAGAACCTGATCTGCTCAACCGAAAATGGGGTAACACCGTCGTTGTCCATGTATTGCTGGATAGTGAGGGTGTCGGTAGTGCCAGTGATCGACAGCACCAAGTCATTGCCGATGCGGCTGACTTGCACTTCTGTCGGATCGACGGTCGAATCAAATTGAACTGTGTCAATCTTGCCCGCGGCCGTATCGTAGCTGTTAACCGTATCCTGGCCGGAACCCTTGCCAAAGACGTAGGTGTCGTTGCCTGCCCCACCTGTCAGAATGTTGGCCGCGTTATTTCCTGCCAGTATGTTTTCCAGGCTGTTGCCCGTGCCGCTGATGGTAGCGGCGCCGGTGAGGGCAAGGTTCTCAATGTTGGCACCAAGGGTGTAGTTAATGCTGGACTGAACTGTGTCGACACCAGCGCTCGCACCTTCGGTCACACCATCACCTGCGTTATCCACAACGTAGGTGTCGTTGCCAAGGCCGCCCGTCATCGTGTCGGCACCTGTACCACCATCTAGTACATTATCTGCAGCGTTGCCAGCGAGGGTGTTGCTGGCGGCGTTGCCTATCCCGTTGATTGATGCCGTGCCAGTGAGGGCGAGGTCCTCGACGTTGGCCGCCAGCGTGTAGGTCACGCTGGATTGCACATTGTCGGCACCTTCGCTCAGGTTTTCGGTGACAACGTCGAGGGTGCTGTCAACGATGTAAGTGTCGTCACCCGCACCGCCCACCATGGTGTCATTACCCGTGCCGCCATCCAGCCGGTCATTGCCGGCATTGCCGTTGAGCGTGTCATTGCCCGCCAGACCGTTAAGGGTGTCGTTGCCGGCACCGCCGGTCAACGTGTCAGCGCCAGAGGTTCCGTTTAGAGTAAGGTTCTGCAAGCTGACGGTGATATCGAAGACGTCTGATACCGTCAGGTTGCTGGTATCCTTCGCGGTCACGCGCACGCTAATCGTTCCGGGTATGTCCGGCGTACCGCTGAAAATTCGCGTTGCGGTGTTGAAGCTAAGCCACGACGGCAGAGCGCTGCCGTCGGCCAAGGTGACGCCGTACGTGAGCGTGTCGCCTGCGTCGGGGTCGGTGAATGCATTGGACGCGACGGTATAATTGAAGGTGCTGCCTTGGGCTGCCGCCTGGTCGGGCAGGGAGATCAACAATACAGGCGCATGATTGGTGGCTAGCTTAGCCTCGATCGTTGCAATATCCCAAATGGTGCCGTCATCAAACTTCACCTGCTGAACCGGGTTATAGCTGTTGAGCGGGTCGTCGCTGAGGAAAAAGTCCTTGATCGTCACCGTGTCGGCAGTACCGGAAATCGAGAGCACCAGATCGCCGCCCCAATACTGCCCTTGTGGGTTGAGAACCCGGGTAGCCGTGATTTCACTGGCGGAAACACCGGCTTTGAACTGCAGAATGCTCGCAGCGGAATTGTAGGAAGCCAGAATAATGTCTTGCCCGTCTCCTTTGCCAAAGAGATAGATATCATTGTGCCCGCCACCCTCAAGTGTGTCGTTTCCCGTACCCCCGTCGAATATATCGTTGCCATTTTCGCCGCTCAGCGTGTCATCGCCTGCACCGCCATTGAGCGTGTCATCACCGTTGAGCCCCTGCAAATTGTCGTCGCCCTTCTGGCCGTTGATGGTGTCGTCATCATATGTACCAGTAATGATGTCATCCGCAGGGGTGCCAGCGAACAACATGTCAAGCAGTGCGTTCATGTCCCAGGTTGTACCGTCAGCAAATTTCACCTGCTGAATCGGGTTAGATGGGCTCAGGGGATCCCAGACAAAGTAAAAGTCCAGCACAACCTTGTCAGTAGTACCCGCAATCGTAAGTACCAAATCGTCTCCCGATTGGCTGACCACGATCTCGCCAGGTGTTACGCCATCTTTAAACTGCAGCAAATCTAACCGCCCCGCAGAGGTATCGTAGTAGTCGTGGACGAGGTCTTGCCCGTCTCCCTTGCCAAAATAATAAGTGTCGTTTCCTACGTGGCCATAGATCTCGTCATTTCCTGCGCCACCATCGAAAACGTCGTTTCCGCCTAGTCCTCTCAAGACATCATCTCCATTGTGGCCTGCCAGCGTGTCGTTCCCCGCGCCGCCCCTCAGTACATCATTTCCTGCCCCGCCATACACTCTGCCGCCGCTGTCGTCGTTGATGAGATTGAGTGGGATGGCAAGCGTCTCGCCCACCAGGGTTTCCAGATCCAGCTCATCACCACCGGCAAACTGCAGCCTGGCGTTCATTCCAAACGGGGCGTTTTGCAGCGTCAGCGTCTCGCCGTTACTCAATATGACATGGAGCGTTATGCCGTTATTTGTCGTACTCAGCGCATTGCTCTCCGCGAGGCCGGTGGCCTGATCTAGCACGAGTACGTTTGCGCCTTCGGTGTCGTCCACCGTGTCCAAGCTAGTCACATCAAGATAGATATCGTCGCCTGCCTCCCCGGCCAGGTAGTCGGCACCCGCGCCGCCCACGAGCACATCATTCCCATCTTCGCCAAACAGAGTGTCGTCGCCGTCACCACCATCGAGCACGTCATTTTCGGCGCCTCCTTGCAGTTCGTCGATATCATCCCCTCCGTACAGGGTGTCTTCACCGTCACCACCGAGCAGGAAGTCCATTCCAGCGCCGCCGTCCAGGGTGTCGTTCCCGGCTTCGCCCAACAACAGGTCGGCGCCCTGGCCGCCCAGCAGCGTATCGTCACCGCCCCCGCCTCCCAGCTGGTCATCGCCATCACCACCATCGAGATGGTCGGCGCCATCCCACGCGGCCAGCAGCGCATTGGGCGAGTCGCCCCACAGCACATCGTCGCCGCTGCCGCCGATCAGCACATCGTCCTGCTGTTCGCCATACAGTTCGTCGTTGTGCTCACCCCCCAGCAGGATGTCCTGGCCGTCGCCTCCCGCCAGCGTGTCGTCTTCCGTGCCCCCATCCAGCACATCGTTTCCGGCATGCCCGAACAGCTGGTCCATCCCGCTGCCGCCGTCAAGGTAGTCCGCACCGTCGTTGCCGACAATCAGGTCGTCGCCGGCTTCGCCGAACAGGAACACGCCTTCGGTAAGGCTGATGCCCGAGACGATGAAGTGTTCCCAGTAGCCGGTGGGGGTCTTGCCGGCGGGGGCGAGGGTGGGATGGGTGTAGGTGATGGTCCAGGTGCCTCCGCCAAAGTCCATGCTGAAGCTCCAGCCGCCGCCGAGGGCGGATGCGCCGCCGTAGGGGGCCAGAGGCACGGAGCCATGACCGAGGTCGAGGTTGCCGGCACTGTCATACGTCAGGAATGCGCTCAAACCGAAGCCGCTGTGGGCGTCGGCCCAGACGATGTCGGCAGTGAGGCCGGGGATGTCGGGGTTGCCGATGTTGAGTAGCTGGACGCCTTCGGCCACGGCGGCGGTGATAAGGTCGTTGCCGTCGCCGCCATAGGCCTGGCTGTTGATGTCTATGCCGCTGATGTAGTCGTCGCCGAGGCCGCCCTCGATGAGGTCGGCTCCGCCGTTGCCTACAATCCAGTCGTTGCCGTCGCCGCCCAACAAATGGTCGGCGCCGCTGAAACCGGAACCCATGATCATGTCGGCTCCGGCAAGCCCTTCGACGCGCTGGCCGCCGGGCGCGGCTTCGAGGTAGTTGGCGGAGGCGAGGCCGGTGAGGAGAGTAGCGGGATCGGGGGGCGTGCTCCCCACGCCAAGGGCTATCCCAAGCTCGCCTTCCGACCACCCCTTGACCAATACATTGTTGTCGCCTTTGCGGATAAAAAGCTGGGTGTCGCCCGCAACGGCGACGCGGGTATAGGTGATGCCGTTCTGGGCGTCGATCCAGTTGTCGGTGTCCAACTGATACCACTTGTCTGGGGCCACGCCGGCGCTGCCTTGGGCTTGCAGGGTGTCGAACACGATTAAGCCCGATCCGTCGCTGTCGAGGATGGTGTCGTAACCGTCGCCCGCATTGATGACATAGGTGTCAAAACCCGCCCCGCCGATCAGGGTGTCGTTGTTCTTGCCACCGCCAAGATGGTCGTCGCCTGCATTGCCGATCAACAGGTCGGCCTCGCTGCCGCCTACCATCCAGTCGGCGCCGATGCCGCCGACCATGAAGGCTTTACTAACGTCGGCGGTGGCGCTCATGCTGACGCTGCCGGCCTGAATGAACCAGTCGGTGGCGGCGGGCAGGAGTTGCAGGACGATGCGGTGTTCTTCGAGGGTGAGGGTGTTCAGGTAATTCTGGAAATATAGCTGCCAGCCCTTGGCGCTTGATAGCGAAGCCGATACGTCTGTACGGTCGAAGCGGATGCCGCCTGTCAGGCCGTCGGTGCTGAACAGCGTCTTGCTTGAGTCGGTGGCCTTGGCACTTTCGTAATAGAACTGCATGGCGAACGCCACGAGGGTGTTGGTGATGTGAGTGTTGGTGAGAGTGAAGCCACCGTCCTGGGCGACTTTCCACATGTCCTCCGTGAAGCGTGTGACCATCTGGTCGGCGACCAAGGTGGTTACGCCTGTTACAGAGTCACGCACTCCGGCTTCATGCTTGACCAGGCGTTCGAGGAAGTTCTCATCAGACTTGTCCGTGTCAAAGGAATACAAATCCTTGTCGAACAGCATCGCCAGCAACTCAGTGAGTTTGTACGTCACGTCGTTCAATGCTTTGCCTGCGGTGGCGGTCTGTTGGCTTTGCAAAAAAGCGGTGAGCAGGGATTGAGCGTGTAGCTCAGTGCCTGCGATACTGGTAGGGCCGTGCTGAATCAAGGTGGCCGGGTTGCCGATGGGATCGTAGAGGCTGAAAGGCAGTTCGGAGAGAAATTCACCATCCACGCGAATGGTGTTGATGAGATTGGCATTGGGAATGCCGCCATTGTCCTGGCGCAGTTGCAAGAAGTTTGTCAGGCCGTCAAGTTCGGTTGCGGTGTAGCCGCTGGCCAACAGGTCGGCCTTGAGCAACACCGCAGCATCGGTTGTGAGCAGATTCTTTTCTGCGGTATTGGCAAACGGCGCCTGGTCAAACGTGGTGGCCGATACGCCAAAGAATACACCGACCAAAGCAGCTAAACCGCCGCCCAGACTATGGCCGGTTAGGGTAATTGTGGCGGAAGGGTTCAGCCGCTTGACTGTCAGGTAATATTGCGCGGCCTGCAGCAATTGTGCCGACCCCACGCCAGTGGCAAGGCCAATGTCGGCTGCAATGTCACCCGTGATGTCTTTGTCGTAAGTTCCGGCAAAGGAGATGACGATAGAGGTGCCATTTTTGAAATGCGTTGCCTCAAAACCAGTGCTTGGGTCATTTTTGCGTAACCCTGTTATTTCAGTCCATCCCTGTGGTGTTGGAAATTTGTTCGAGTCCAAGCGAGTGGAAATATAGGAAGCCCCAGCCATCAATGCATATTCGATTGAAATAGTCATGATTATTTTCTCCCCTTGAAGATCGAGTTACACGGACAATTTTGTTCGCTTACACCTTTTTGAGCACAGTATTTCAAACATGCTTCATAAGTGGGTTGACCACTAAAAAAACCTAGCCCTTCCCAACCATCGTTGACACGAACCATTTCGCTACAACCACCCGCCGCAGTCGGATACGCTTCCCGCAGAATGGTTTTGTATTCGGGTTGCTGGAGGCTGCTGTTGATGTGCTGGACATCTGCCACGGAAACGTAGCCCGGCCCGCTAGCGGCTCGCTGAATGTCTTCTTCGCGCCCATTGTTGACGATCAGATTAATTGCCTTGAAGTCGGCAGGAAGCTGCGAAAAGGGAATGCGCTGCCATGCTTTACCGTCATATTTGAAGATGACATAAGGTGGGTTCGGTCGTCCCCACTTGTTGTAGGCAAGACATAGGTTCGGCTCGGCGACAATGTAGGGCGTGCCGTTCAACACATGCAGTGCCAGCAGGTTAAGGTTGGCGCGCCCAACGTCTACGCTGTATTCGCTCTTGAAGGTGAGGGTCTTGTTTGAGCTTGGCAGAGAGAAAGAAATGGTGTGCTCCCTGATCGGCGGTGACTGCCCGATTTCATGCCGCCCGCCATAAGTCTGGGACCGCTCCACAATGATCTTCTTGCCGTCGTGCAGCAGGACCTCTTCTTTCCAGCTCATCTTGTCACCCATCGCGCACGCGCTCATGCCGCCTCCCAGAATCATCAGTGAAACTGCCAACAGCCAGTGCCTCATCGTTGCTCCCTTCTTCATGCCGCGAGCCTCCGTTCGTTGTCATTGCCGATGCCATTCTGCTGGCCGGTCCGTCTGTCGAGGCCAAGCTTTAACCGCCTCACGGCAATTGAACGTTTCGGCGAGTTCCGATGCGCCGACAACACCCAGCGCAGCAGCGAACTCAGCCGATCTGCCCGTATGGCTTTCATGCGGTCATGAAGATTGCAATACATGACTCCCCCTGTTTTCTTCCGATCCCCAAGTATTGCGCCTGAGGGTTTTGCCGGACTGTGTCTGGGCGCCTTGATGCTTGTCTATACAACTTTAGTTGTAGATGCGAGTAACCGACTGATTTATCGTGACATTTAGTCTCGCCCGCTTCCCCATACAGGATGTCGTCGCCCTCGTACAGCGCGGCCAGGGTGGTCTCAGGGCGCGCGTCGCCAAACATCGCGTCGACGCCGATGCCGCCAACCAGAATGTCGTTGCCGCCCCCGCCGACCAGTTGGTCGTTGCCGTCGCCGCCATCGAGATAGTCGTTGCCGTGATGCAAGCCCGCCAGGTCGGCTTCATCGTCGGCGTCGCCCCACAGCTTGTCGGCGCCAATGCCGCCTATCAGGGTGTCGTCCTTGCCGCCGCCGTACAGGTCGTCGTCGTCCGCGCCGCCGTCGAGGTAGTCATTGCCGTGGGATTGCCCCGCCAGGTAGGCCTCGGTCTGGTCGTCGCCGTAGAGTTTGTCGTTGCCGATCCCGCCAAACAGGCCATCGTCTTTGCCGCCGCCGACAAGGCTGTCGTTTCCCGCTCCGCCATCGAGCACGTCGTTGCCATGCTGGGTTTCGGTCAGGGTCTGGTAAAAGCCCGGCTCAAGGATGCCGTCGCCCAGGATGTAGTCGTCGCCGTCACCGCCGTCGACGACGTCGTTGCCGCCATGGCCCCACAATGAGTCGTTGTTCAACCCACCGTCGACGTAGTCGGCGCCGAGCCCGCCTACAACCTTGTCGTCGTCGTCTCCGGCGAAGACGATGTCGGGGGCGCTGTCCTGGGCAAGCGAGCCGCCACCATCGATGGTTTCGCTGCCGTCGCCGCTGGCATAGATGCCCCACACCCGGCCCTGGGTCCACACGGCGCCGGCACCTGCGGGGGCATACCAGTCGCCGCTATGGGTAAATGGCCAGGAGAGGTTCAGCCCGGTGGCGGAGAGGATCATGTCGCGGCCGGCGCCGCCGTAGACGAGGTCGCTGCCGCTGTTGCCGGCGAGGATGTCGTCGCCCACACCGCCTTCGACGATGTCGTCGCCGGCGCTGCCGTCGAGGGCGTCGTTTCCGGAAAGACCTTGCACGAGGTCGGCGCCGCCGGCGCCGGTGAGGGCGTCGCTGTAGCCGTCAAGGCCGACGATGGGGGTGGTGGTTGAGAGAGCAGGGGCGCCCGCCATGGTCAGGCCGAGCTGGCCGCTTTGCCAGCCTTGCACCCGGATGCCGTCGGTGCTGCCGTCTTTGCTGATGAGCAATACCTGGCTCGCGCCGCTGCCTTTGAGGGTGTAGGTGATGCCCTGGGCGGCGTTCTTCCAGACGTTGGTGGTGCCGGATACGAGGGCGCCGCCGGCGAGGGTTACGCCGTCAAGGACGATGGAGCCGGTGCCGTCGGTGTCGAGGACGGTGTCGTAACCATCGCCCGCGTTGGCGACATACGTATCAAAACCGGCCCCGCCGATCAGGGTGTCGTTGTTGGCGCCGCCCTTGAGGGTGTCGTCGCCTGCGTTGCCGATCAGGAGGTCGGCCTGGCTGCCGCCCGCCATCCAGTCGGCGCCGATGCCGCCGACCATGAAGGCTTTGCTGACATCGGCGGTGGCGCTCATGCTGACGCTGCCGGCCTGGATGAACCAGTCAGTGGCGGCGGGCAGAAGCCGCTCGACGATTTGGTGTTCTTCCAGGGTGAGGGTGTTCAGATAGTTCTGGAAATATAGTTGCCAACCCTTGGTGTTAAATAGCGACGCCGACACATCGGTGCGGTCGAAGCGGATGCCGCCGGAGACGGATGTGAAAAGCTCCTTCCCATGATCCTCACCGCTCGCGGGCTCTTCGTAGTATTTCTGCATGGCGAACGCCACGAGGGTGTTGGTGATGTGAGTGTTGGTGAGAGTGAAGCCGCCGTCTTGGGCGACTTTCCAGAGGTCGGATGTGAAGCGGGCGACCATTGCATCGGCGGCAATGGCGGCAGCGGTGGCGGTTACTCCTACACCCGCTTCATGGCGGACGAGACGTTCAAGAAAGTTCTCTTCTGTCGTATTGCTTTTGTCGACCGGATGCGCAAACAACTGGTCGCTAAATATCATCTTCAGCAAATCAGGCAGTTTGACAGTGACGTCGCTCAAGGACTGACCGGAAGCGGCGGACTGGTTGCTCTGCAACAAGGCGCTGAGCAGAGCTTCCGAGTGAAGGTCGATGGCGAAGGAAACGTCTAGCGGGTCGAATGGGGTGCCTTGCGGGATGCCGGCTGAATTGCCGATGCGCAGGGCGGAACCCAGACTGACAATTTCGCCCTGGACGTTGAGGTTGGTGACCAGGCCTTCGTTGGGGATACCGCCATTGATTTCTTGCAGGCTGATGAAATTGGTGAGGCTGCTCAGTTCAGCTTCTGTATAGCCATCGGTCAGCAGATAGCTTTTAAGCACAGTCGCACCTAACTTGGCAGTCTGGGCAAACGGGGCCTGGTCGAAGGTAAAAGCGGTTTCCCCAAAGAAGACTCCGACCAGCGCAGCCAAACCGCCGCCCAGGCTGTGGCCGGTGAGGGTGATGTGGGCAGTTGGGTTGACCGCTTTGACTTGCAGGTAGTATTCCGCTGCCAGCTTGAGCTGCTCGGACACGATGCCCAGCACAAGGGGAATGTTGGCATTTGTAAAATCACTAATACCCTCCAGACTGAAGTCGGTGCCAGCAAAGGAGATGACGATGTCGGGACCATTGGTAAATGAGATGGCTTCAAAGCCTGATACTGGATCCAAAAAGTAGGAATCTGGATCCACAACTTTTTCCCATCCTTGCGGAATAGGAAATTTATTTAGGTCAGCGCGGTTGGAAATGTATGAAGCGCCAGCCATCAATGCATATTCAATTGCGTTTGCCATGATTATTTCTCCCTGAAGAAACACATTGCGAAATTTATTTGGCCTTACGATCCATCATTCGCTTGCCAATTGAGTCGCCCGGGCCAACCCATGCACCTTTGTAATAAATCATCTCTGCACACCCACCCGCCGCCGTCGGATACGCCTCCCGCAGGATGGTTTTAAATTCGGGTTGCTTGTAGCCTTCATACAGAGCCTTGATCGTCTCCGCTGAAACGATGCGCTGCCCCGTCTTTTCAGCTTCGCTGTCGGGTGAGGAAAAAATCAAATTCGGTGTTTTGAATTCCACTGGCAATTCTTGAAGCGAGATGCGTTGCCATGACTTGCCTTGATATTTGAAGACGACATAAGGCGGGTTAGGCCGCCCCCACTTGTTGTAGGACTGGCATCCCATCGGATAGGCCACCAAGTAAGCTATGTCTTTGCGAATCTCCAGTTGCATGGGCAAAAAATTGGCGCCGCCAACATCCTGGGTAAAGTTGTCTTCCCAGGTCACCTTTTCAATTGTGCCGGGCAGGGTGAAGGTCAGGCTCTGCTCCTTGATGGGCAGCCTCTGGCCAAGTTCACGCCGCCCGCCGCGTTCAACCGACCGCTCCACGATGATTTTCTGGCCATCGTGCAGCAGCACTTCCTCTTTCCAGCTTGCCCCGCCCAGCCCGAATAAACCTGCTTCCGCGCTCATGCCGCCTCCCAGAATCATCAGTGAAACGCAAAGCAACCCGGCCTTGACCGATCTCTTGTTTATGGCTTTCTCCCCACCGCGATGAACCGCTGCCTCAGGTGTGCGCCTGCCCCGCACGCGGAAATGACGTGACTCGATATGGTTTGAACCTCCCCCTCTGTGTGTTTTCTCTGCCCCCGACATTGCATCGGCAGGGTTTCTCGAACTGTGACTTACCGGCCCGGCGGCGGTCTATACAACTTTAGTTGTAGGTGCGGGTAAGCCGATGATTTTGCGATTGATTCTGTTGCAAATCGAGTAATGCCAGCGTGCCGACGGTGCATTGGGCGAATCGCCCCACAATACGTCGCCGCCCAGCAGAATGTCGTTTCCGGCTTCACCAAAGAGCTGGTCGATGCCCGCCTCGCCAAACAGAACATCGTGGCCGCCACGACCGGCCAGGATGTCGTCCTGGATACCCCCATCGAGCAAATAACCAAAGGGGTCAGCTTCGCATTGTTTCTTCTCGCCATCATTTATCTCTCCCACTACCGTTCAAAATCCAAAACCGGTTTGTGTCTTCATATCGCCGGGCTGATCAGACCTGCCCGCTGGTCGTCCCGGTCGCTTCTGGGTGCGGCGAACGCCTGCCGCCGCGCATATC
>JAJPEP010000023.1 GCA_021166845.1 Thiobacillus sp. | reverse complement strand
GGCGCGTCGGTGATGTCCCCGCCCACCTGCGGATGCAGCAGCAGGTTGGCCTCGTTCTCGATCGCACTTTTCAGGCAGAACTCGAACTGCGCACGGTGCATCGGATGATGTGCCTGCCAGGCAATGACGCGTCGCCAGCCGCGGCGGGCAAGCAGCGCGCGCAACTCGGCCGGGGTGGCGCGCAGGCTGGCAAAGTCCGGATGCGACGGCAGGGATGCGCCCTCGACGCGGCCGCCCAGATGCCAACTGTCGCCATCCCGCCACACGTCGCTGACGGTCAGCACCGCGAGCATGAATCCTTCGCCGTCGCGCAGCGCCACCCGGTCGCCCGGCTTCAGCTCGGCCGCGATCTTTTGACGGCTGCCGAGCGTGACCGGCAGCGGCCAGAAAGCGCCATTATCGAGCTTCATTTCGGTGGCGACCTGCACGCATTGCGCGCGCGTCATGAAGCCGGCAAGCGGCGAGTAGGCGCCGCTCATCAGCATTTCAAGCTCGCACTGCTGCCGCCAGTCGAGATCGAGCGAAGGCAGGCCCAATGCTTCCCGTTTGAGCGCCTCGCTCCCGGCAGGGCCGATCAGGTTGACGAGGGTGCCGCCGTAAGGTTCGATCAGTTGATTCATGTTAGCTCGGGGTAAAACCGCGTCAGTCAAAAGTTTTGAAAAACAAGGCAATAAACCGGCCAAGCTCGGATTCCGGCAAGTGGTTGATGCCGGCGGCGCCACGGCGACCGCCGCCGCTGTCGAACTGGCTGCACAGATCGTCCGCGCCCGATCGGGCAACCAGCGGCGCGCGCACGCTGACGAGGTAGCCGCCTTCCGGCTTGCCGGTGAGTACGGCATGCGCCTGCGCGGGCGACTCGACTGCCAGCCGGTTGCCGAACACGCCGGAAATCCGCCGCGCCCATTTTTCGGCGGGCAGCATGAAGATGCGGCCGCTGGCGCGCGCTTCCATGGGTTCCACGGCAACGGCGCGCGCCATGTCTTCCTGGTAGCCGGTTTTCAGCGTTGGATAGGCCGGCGACTCGGCGATGAAGGCGAAGGGGTCGGCAAACGGGCGCAGCTGGCGATATAAATCCGCCGGGTCGAAAAACAGGTCGTCGAGCGTTTCGCCGTAGCCGTTGTAGTTGAGGCATTCGCCCAGCGACTGCAATTGCGCCAGCTGGCCGGCAGACAGTCTCAGTGGCACGGCGGCCTGCCTTGCGGCATCGGCGAGGTTGTCGCCAAACGCGGCGGCGACCGCCCACGCCAGATGCCTGCCCTGCAGATACCGGTTCACCAGCAGGCTGGTGCAGACGTTGGCATCGGTATCGATGTGCGGTTCGAAATTCGGGTGAACCGGAATGTCGCCCGGCTGATGGTGGTCGAAGTAGCGCACATGCGCGCCCGCTTCGAGCAGTTTGTCCAGCGCATCGCGGTTCTTCGACAGCGCGATGTCGAGCACGGTAACGCGGTCTCCCGATTGGGCTTCGACCCGTTTCAGCAGGCTGATTTCGCGCTTGGGACCGGTGACCAGCCTGGAATCGGCGGGGTCGGCCAGGCGCAACTGATGAAGGGCGCAGAGGCCGTCGGCATCGCCGTTGAATACGTCAATCAGATTCATGGACGATTGGGTTGTGTTGGCGCCTGGCTCGGAAGTGCGGCCATTGTATGAAGGCAAGCACCACCATGACAAGCACATGCAGGGCAGCGTAGCGCAGCCAGATGACGGGCAGCGTCGCGTAATGCTGGCGGTCGGCGCTCAGCAGAAACTGCAAGGCTGAAAATTGCTGTCCGTATTTGTCGATTTCGCCGGCCAGCCCGAGGTGCAGGAACAAGGCCGCCAGCGGCAGCGAAGCGGCCACGCCGGCCAGACGCGCGATGCGATGCGCCGCAGGCACAGGCGAAGCGAGCCATGCCGCCGCCAGGAACAGGATGTAGAGCCAAGCGCTGAGCGCGGCAAAGGCCAGCGGCTGCGGTGCGGCCATGATCTCGGTGAGGTTGTCGGTGGCAGCCTGCGCAACCACGCCCCAATAGGCCAGCGGCAGCACCGGCAGCGCTGCCCAGAAATGCAGCGCACCCAGCCGCCGCCCGCGCCAGCGGCGAACGGTCTGCGCGGCCAGATACAGCAATGCGCCGGGCACCGCGGCCAGCGCGACCCAGCGCAGCCCGGTCTCCCACTGCCCCGGCCAGCGCAGCACCGGGCTGCCGACCAGGTCGTGCAGGCTTTCATCCGGCACGGCCGCATGCAGCAACAGAAAGGCGACCCCGCCATACATGAGTAATCCGAGCGGCAGTTGCCACAACCGGGCCAGGCCGGACACGCGGCATCGAGCCAGCCACACCGGCCAAAGCGCCAGCCATCCAGCTGCCAGCGCGAGCAGCAGTGCCGACAGCCAGGCGGAATCCGGCCGGAACAACTCGCGCACGTTGTACGGCATGAAGGCGGCCTGAGAAGCGGCCCAGAACAGCAGGGTCATGCCGCCCAGCATCAGCGGCAGATACCAGCGTGTGCGGGGGATGAGGGGCGGTTCGACGGTCTCGCCGCGAATGGATTCCCGCACGGCGACAGTGTGGCGCGGCGCACGCAGCATGTGCCGCGCTACGGCATAGCCCGCCAGGCCGCCCAACCAGGCCAGCAACCAGTCGGTCAGGTCGACAATTTTGTGCGGCAGCATCAGCTGCCCCCCCTCGATCACTGCGGGCAGCCCCGCCATCACCAGCATAGCCAGCGCGAACAAGGGGGCGCGCCAGCGCCACGGCTGGCGCGCAACGCCCCACGCCAGCAGGCCGCCGAGCGGCGCGAAGAACAGCGTTTTGCGCAGCACCTCGGTGATGGCGCGATATTCGGTGCCGAAGTAATAGACCTCGAACGGCACCCGCTGCACGAAATCGAGCCGGCTTTTGATGAAGGCGCCGTCGGTGCGGAAGTCGAAGGGAAACCAGAACACGAACATCAGCGCAGCCATCCATCCCGCCGCCAACGCGAACGGCAGCCACGCCGACCATGACGGCGCCTGGCTGGCGGACGCCTCACGCGCGGCCAGGCGGCCGCCGATCCACACCCCCAGCGCCGCACCGGCGGCGGCCGTGAACAGGTCGGTGACATCGCTGACCCGCGAATACACGAACAGCTGCAAGACTTCCAGTATGGCAGCTGTGGCCAGCGTCATGCCCCACACGCGCCACGCGCCGCGCGTGCCGTCGAGCCGCCACAGCAGCGCCGCCGGCATCCAGATCAGGGCATCGGTGGCAATTTCATACAGCGCGTAGGCGGCATCATCCGGCAGGCGGCCAAACGGAATCAGGTTGACCTTGCCGTCCCGCCATTGATGGAAAATCTCGACCAGGCTGATGGTCAGATCGAGCGGCAGGACGTTGTAAACCAGCACCCCCGCCAGGTACACC
Organism: Thiobacillus sp.; assembly: GCA_021166845.1. Lineage (GTDB taxonomy): Bacteria > Pseudomonadota > Gammaproteobacteria > Burkholderiales > Thiobacillaceae > Thiobacillus. The sequence goes on along the minus strand of JAJPEP010000023.1, from coordinate 53,630 downwards.
CAGGCCAGCCGCTCGGCCAGCGCGGCGTGGGCATGGGTCTGCTGCCAGGACTGCAGCCAGGCGACGAAACGGCTGCCAGCCCCCCACCAGACCAGCACGCCGATGACGCCGCCCAGGGTTTCGGCATAGATGTCGTTCTGAGATACCGTGCGCTGCGGAAAAAACAGCTGGGTGAATTCGATACCGGCGCTCAAGGCAATGGCCGCCGGAATCAACGCCAATGTGGCCAGCATCCACAACCCAAGACCACGCCCGGCGGCCAGTGCGCCCATCCACAGGAAGGTCAGCGGAATGAACAGCAGCAGGTTGGCCACCCAGTCGGCGCGCGAACCGATGCCGAGCCTGAGCCACGGGATCGCGGCGAACCGCGCCACCGCCTCGTCCCACGGGATGGCACGGAATTCCAGCGGGACCAGGCTGCCGTAAAGGACGAACGCGGTATACGCCAGCGCGGCCAGCCACAACAGGCTGCGGGGATCGCTCTCGCTGCGGCTCACGGCTGGGCGGTGTCCAGTGTGCGCAGCAAGGCGGGGCCGACGCGTGCGCCTGGGCGCTCCGCGCCTTGCCAGCCGGGATAGGCCGCCAATTCGCGCGTCAGCCCATCCGGCAGGCGGCGCGGCGGCTGGCCCGCAAGCAGCCGCGGCGTCAGTTCCGGCGCGGCGACCGCCAGCCAATCGGGCTGGTAATCCAGTGTAAGGTTGCGCACCGCCTCGCCCCCCTGCAAGGGGAGTGCAGCCGCCACCACATTGGCGATCACGCGCTGGCGATACGCCGCGCCCCCGGCCTGGCGTATCTGGATGCCAGCGCCCGACGCCAGCACGGTATTGGAGAAAATGTCCATGTCGCGCGGCACGTCGTTGTGCGGCTGGATGCGGATCGCATCGCCGCTGCCGTTGATGAGCACATTGTCGTATACCGCCACCCGCCCCTCGGCCTGCAGCAATGCTTCGCTGGGATTGTGCAGGAACAGGTTTCCATAGACCAGGTAGCGATCCTCGCTGCCAGCGCCCGTCAGCGGAAAGTGCCCCAGCAGGACGTTGGGGCGCGCCTGCGGCCCGGGCAGTGCATCCTGTTTGGAAAAAACGTTGTAGCGGATCACCGTGTCGTGACGGCCCGCGTGTTCGGGCGGGCGCGTTTTCTGGTGCTTGATCTGCAGGTTGTAACCCAGCGTGTGCGTGATGCGGTTGCCCTCGATGATGCCGCCGACAAAAGGATCGCCGCCGTCCGAATCGCCGAAATACATGCCGGTCCCCACCCGCTCGATACGGTTGTTTCTGACCACCCAGCCGAATGCCGGACACTTGGTGGAGATGCCCACATTCTGCTGCGACGCAGCGTGGTCGCGGATGAAGAGATATTCCAGCGTGATGAAATCGGCATAACGGCTGTGGCCCTCGGCCTTGACCGCATCCACCGGCAGCTTGCCGCCATCGAGCTGCAGATGGCGCAATACCAGGTGACGCACGTTGACCAGGCTGACCGTATTGGCGCCCGGCCGCGCGATGAAGCGCGGCGGCGCAGTCGGGTCGGCGGCTTCGATGATGATCGGCTGGCCGGCGTGTCCGGACAGATTGTGGAGCGGCAAGCCCTGGCGGTAATCCCCCGGCGCCAGCAGCACGCGGTCGCCCGGCTGCAGGCGGCGCAAATAGTCGCGGTAATTTTGCGCATCCACGCGATAGTCCGCGGCTGCCGCCATGTCCGTCAGCAGGCAGAGCAGCCCCATGCAGACGGCTCGTCGCATTTGGGGCGTGTTACACACTAATTTCGCGTCCGCGTTGCTGCGAGAAAGCGATGGATGCAAGGTGCGTCGCGCCGGCAAGGACCGTCCCTTTCCAAGCGACGCAACGCCGCCGTATTAAATAAAGGCTCTTTCACCGTTAAGTGTTATTCCTCGCAAAGTTCACGGCAACACGGGCTGGCATTGCAGGAGGGGCTTTAGCCCCGATGGGCCCCACCCAGATCGCGGGTGAACCCGCTCCCACAAACCTCCCGCAATCGTGGCCCCCCCCCCCCCCCCACAAAACTCCCGCCACCGTCACGTGCAGGAGGGACTTTAGCCCTCGCCCCGAATGTCGCACCGTCTTGACCGCCACCCCATCGGCCCGGGGCGGGCCTCCCACAACAGCCTACCCCTGCGGGTTGGCTTCATCAGAGGGGGCAAGACATGAATTCAACAACCAACAGTGATATAGCCTAAATAAAAGCAGCGCGCTTTCTCGCGGCGGCCCGAAGGGACGGGACGGCCAAGGTTTAATCCAGCCGGGTGCATCCCTTTGTCGCGAGCCGCTTGCAGTGAATGACACTGCGGCGCGGCCCGCTTCGCGGGCCGCATCCCGAGTCGGTCTCGTCGCGGGCGTGAAAATCAGTGTTTAACACGCCCTAATCCGCCGTATCGGGCAGCGGCAGCCCGCTCTTCAGCAAGTCCAGCTTGCCGCAGAGGGTGCGGGTCATCCCTCCCACGCCCTGGCGCCCGGTATCCACCACGATGTCGGCCACTTCGCGATACAGCGGATCGCGCTGCCGGTAAAGTTCGCGTAATTTTTCCAGCGGATTGTCCGTTTGCAGCAGCGGACGGTTGCGGTCGTGCCGCGTGCGTTCATACAAATGCTCGGGGGTGCCGCGCAAATAAATCACCACGCCGTTTTTCTTCAGGTTTTCGCGGTTGGCTGCCGACAGCACCGCGCCGCCGCCGGTGGCAAGCACGATTCCGGACCGGGCCGTCAGCTCGGCGATCACCGCCTCCTCGCGCTTGCGAAACCCCGCCTCGCCCTCGATCTCGAAAATCACCGGAATCTTGACCCCGGTGCGCACCTCGATCTCGTGGTCGGAGTCGTAAAAGGTGCAGCCGTAATGCCTGGCCAGCAGCCGCCCCACCGTGGTCTTGCCGGCGCCCATCAGTCCGACGAGGAAAAGATTGTCTTGCTTGCTCATGGCGCCATTCTAATTGAGAGTGGCCTGTTGGAAAGCCGCGCACGTAAAGTGCACGGGAAGAAAATCGGGACGAAAAAAAGCGCGGGACCGGCCCGCGCTTCAATGCGTTCCGCAATCAGCGGATCGACAGGCGCTCGTCGATGATGCGCGGTGTAAGGAAGATGATCAGCTCGGTCTTGCTGTTTTCCTTAGTGGTGGTCTTGAACAGATTGCCGAACAGAGGCACATCGCCCAGCAGCGGCACCTTGCTCACGGTCGAGCTTTCGTCGCCATCGAAAATCCCGCCCAGCACCAGCGTTTCGCCGTTGTTCACGCGCACCTGGGTCTTGATCCGCTTGGTATCAATCGCCGGATCGCTGATGCCGGAGATGAAACGCACGGCATCCTTCTGGACTTCAACTGTCAGAATCACGGCGTCATTATTAAGGATCTGCGGGTCAACCAGCAGGCACAGGAAAGCATCCTTGAACGTCACCGTCGCGGGGGTGTTGGCCGTCCCGGGAGTGATGTACGGGATCTGCGTGCCATTCAGAATCACCGCCGGCTTCTGGTTGGACGTCATCACACGCGGATTGGAAATCACCTTGCCCTTGTTATCCGCTTCCAGCGCTCGCAACTCCAGGCTCAAAAGATTGCCGTTGGCGAGATTCAGCAAGGACAAGGCCAGGTTGCCAGCACCGTCAGTATCCGGCAACGCCTGACCCGAGCCAATCGCTGGTGCGCCGAGCGTCGCCCCACCAATCTGAACGGGATCGGCAAGTCCGTTGATGACTGTGGATGCTGAAAAACCCAGGCGCGCACCCAGATCGCGGCTCCAGCCATCGGTCGCCACCACCACCCGCGCCTCGATCATGACCTGGCGCGCCGGCACGTCCAGCCGCGCGAGCAGTTCGCGCACTTCCTGAATCTTGCGTGCCGTGTCGGTGATGATCAGGGTGTTGGTTTTCAACTCATAGGTCGCACGGCCCCGCTTGGTCAGGACTTTCTGATCATTCTCGCCCTTGCCCTGCTGCGAAGCCTGGGCCGCCGCCGCACCGCCCAGCCCCTGCGCCTGCGCCGAACAGTTCACCGCGTTGTTGCCGGCGGAAGCGAGGAAGGCGCCGGATGCAAAGCCATACAGCATGGTTTGCGCTTCGTCCGCCCGCATGTAGTTCATCTGGATGTATTCGGTGGTCAAGGGCTCCAGATCGGCCACCGCGGAGCGGGCTTCATATTCGAGCTTCTCCTTGGCCATCAGCTCGTCCTTGGGCGCGACCCAGATGACGTTGCCGTCCCGGCGCTTGTCCAGGCCCTTGGTTTGCATGATGAGATCGAGCGCCTGATCCCACGGCACGTCTTTCAGGCGCAGGGTGAGATTGCCGGTCACCGTGTCGCTGGCGATGATGTTGAGGCCGGTGAAGTCTGCGATGACCTGCAGCACCGAGCGCACTTCGACGTTCTGAAAATTGAGCGAGAGTTTCTCGCCGGTGTATTTCACCTTGCCGTCAGCGGTTTTCTTCTGCGCGTCGTCGCTCTGCTTGACTTCGACGATGAAGCTGTTGTCGGTCTGGTAGGCGGAATACTCCCAGCCGCCCTTGGGCTGGATCACCATGCGGGTGTTGTCGCCCAGCGTATAGGTTTCGATGACCTGCACCGGTGTGCCGTAATCGGCCACGTCCAGACGACGCTGCAGGGCCTTGGGCAGTTCGGTGCCGATGAAGTCGACCACCACGCCGTTGGCCTGCTGACGGATGTTGATGCCCGCCTGCGCGTCGGAGAGCGTGGTGACGATGCGTGCCTCGCCCGCGGCGCCGCGCCGGAAATCGACATCGCGAATGCTGTGGCGCGCCGCGCCGGGCGCGGCTTCGGCAAAGCGCGGGCTGACATTCACCGGCGCCGCCCCGACGCCGACATCGCCCAGCGCGACGAGCAGCGACTTGCCGTCGACCCGGGCTTCGTATTCGACCGACTTGTTGAGGTTCAGCACCAGGCGCGTGCGCGTGCCGGCCTGCACCACGTTCACGCTCGACAGCGGGCCGAGATTGGCCTCAACGGTATTGCGCCCCATGGCGTTGCCGGTGTCGGGCAGGTCGAGTGCGATGCGCGGCGGGTTGCCGACGGTAAAGCCGGCCGGGGTGGCGGTCAGCGCATTCTTCAGGTTGACGCGCACCACGACCTTGCCGCCAGGCAGGGTCGTGGTCTCGACGCTTTCCACCGCGTTGCCGATGGGCGGCGCATCGGCAGCGCGCACCGCGAGCGGCAACGCCAAACCGGCGAGCAGGGCAATCCCGAACAGATGACGGGTCATTTTCTGGGCAATGCTACGTCCAATGGTTTTGGGCAATGCGTTCATGTCAGCCTCTTTTAAAATCGTGCTAAAGGTCATTCTTGCAAAAGCAGGGCGCTGGTGCGCTCGGACCAATCTCCGGCGCTATCCTGGACAATTTCACGCAAGCTCACTTCACCATCGCCGATCTTCGTGATGAGGCCGAAGTTCTGCCCGACATAATTGCCCTTTTTGACGTGGTAGATCGCGTTGTCCGGCGTTTTGATCACCGCGTGGACCGTCCCTTGCCTGGACAGCATGCCCACCATTTTCAGGGTTTCCAGCGAGTAGGCCTCAAGCGGTTCTTTCGGGCGATTGAGGTCGGGCTGCATGCCGCCTCCTCCTCCGGTCGATAGTTTTCTCGGCTTGAAGGGGTCGGGCAGGTCGAAGGCGTTGTAGGTGAACGGCTCATACACCTTGACCTGCGGCAGCGGCTCGATTTTTCCCTGCATATCCTTGCCGGTCTCGGCGACAAAGGTTTGCAGATCGTCCATGCCGCCGCCGCCGCAAGCGGTCAGGCCCAACGCAAGGAATAGGGTGGCCAGGCGCTTCATTTCTTTTGCTCCTTGGCTTGCTGTTTCCGGGCGATCACTTCTTCGTCGTCCAGGTAACGGTACGTCTTGACGATGGCATCCATATTCAGCACGCCGTCCTTGGCGGGCTCCATGGCGATGTCCTGCAAGGTGACGATGCGTGACAGCTTGGAAACGTCGCTGACGAAGGCCGCCACGTCGTGATAACCGCCGGTAACCTTCACCCGGATCGGCGTTTCGGCATAGAACTCGGAAACGGTTTCGGCATCGGGCTTGAACAGGTCGAACTGCAGCCCGCGCCCCAGACCCGCCTGGTTGACATCGGTGATCAGTGCGTCCATTTCCTGCTTGTTGGGCAATTGCTTCAGCAGCGCGCCGAAGGCCTGCTCGATGTCGGCCAGCTGCTTGATGTAAGCCTCCAGATTGATGGCCTGGTTTTTCTTGGTGGCGAACACGCTGCGCAGTTCGGTTTCCTTCTGCTTGGCCGCATTCAGCGTTTCCATCCCGCCACGCCAGTCGAACCACCAGCCCGCCACCACCAAGGCCACGCTGAGCAACGCAAGCGCCACCAGCTTGGTCGGCAGCGGCCAGTCGGCCAGCGTTTTCAGGTCGAGTTTGTTGATGTCGTCCAGGGTCATGCTTTACCCCCATTGTCTTTTGAGTCGTCCGCCTGCTGGCGGGTCTGCTTGACCGACAGCACAAATTCGTTGGCACGCAGATTGTTCACGGTGGCCGACTTGATCTCGACCAGGTTGGCCGACTCGAACCAGGGCGAATCATTCAGGTTGCGCATCAGGGTGGAAACGCGCGCGCTCGACTGGGTATAGCCGCTGATGGTCACGACGTCGCCCGCCTGCTTGAAGGACTTGAGATAAAGACCGTCGGGCAGCAGGCGGATCATCTGGTCGAACAGGTGGACGACTTCGGTGCGGTTGGATTGCAGGGTCTCGACAACCTGCTTGCGTTCCAGCAGCGCCTGCGTCTGTTCGCGGATTTTCTTGATTTCGCCGATCTGGACGTCGAGCTTGGCGATTTCCTGTTCGAGGAAGGCATTGCGCGCATCCTGCGCCGACTGGCGCGCGGCGATCACGCTGTGTCCGAGGACGACGGCGATCACGCCCGCCGCCACGGCAATGCCGAGCAGGAGGTTGAACTGACGGCGCCGCGCGGCACGTGCCAGTTCGCGATGGGGGAGTAGGTTAATGCGGATCATTGGGGGTCGAACCTCCGCATGGCGAGGCCGCAAGCGACAAAGAGGGAAGGCGCGTCGGCGGTCAGCGCCTGCGGCCGGATTTTGGGGCCGACTGCCATGTTGGCAAACGGATTGGCGACCATGGTCGGGGTGCCGGTGCGCTGGCCGACCACCTCATCGATGCCGGGGATCATGGCGCCGCCACCGGCCAGCAGGATCTGATCGACCTTGCGATACTGGGTGGACGTGGTGAACAGCTGCAGGGCGCGTCCAATCTCCATCGCCAGGGTTTCGCTGTAGGGCTGCAACACTTCCATGTCGTAGCTTTCGGGCAAGGTGCCTTTGCGCTTGGCGTTTTCGGCCTCTTCGCCGGTCATGCCGTAGCGGCGCGAAATTTCGTTGTTGAGCTGGTTGCCGCCAAAGCCGTGTTCGCGCAGGTAGACCGATTCGTTGTCGTGGAGGATGTTGATATGCATGTTCTGCGCCCCCACATCGACAATCGCGACGGTTTGCCCGGCGCCGCTGCCGGGCAGCAGGTGGGCGATCTGTTCGTACGCGGTCTGCGTGGCGAAGGACTCGACGTCCATGATCAGCGCCTTGAGGCCGGCCGCCTCGACCGCGGCCACGCGGTCTTCGACTTTTTCCTTGCGCGCGGCGGCGAGCAGAACCTGCACGTCGTCCGGGCTGCCGGGCGACTCGCCAAGCACCTGAAAGTCGAGATTCACCTCGTCGAGCGAGAAAGGAATGACCTGATTGGCCTCGGCTTCCACCTGGTTTTCCAGATCGATGCCGCTCAAGCTGGCCGGCGCCAGGATCTTTTTGGTAATGACGGACGATGACGGCAGGGCGATCGCAACGTTCTTGACCCGCGTGCCCAGATTTTTCCAGGCGGTGCGCAGGGTGTCGGCCACCTGGTCGAGGTTGGCGATATTGCCGTCCGTCACCGCATCCTTGGGCAAAGGCTCGACGACATAGTGTTCCACGCGCAGCATGCCCTTGCCGGCATCGGACAGTTCCACCAGCTTGACCGCGGTCGTGCTGATGTCGAGTCCGATGATGGGCAGACCCTTGGCGGACAGCCAGTCCAGATTAATATTAAGGTGCAAGAGTTTTCCTTTACGCTTCTGTGGGTTGGCGCTTTTTCTTGTTATTTTTTTTAGATGCTAGCAACAACACACGGTTTTTAACAGTTCTTTTCTCGCCGCACACCAAGATTTGAACACGTGTGTCCAATTTCCAACACCACTAACGCCTATAATCGGCGGAAACTTTAGGCATCGCATAGTAAGGAACCGGATGTTTTCAAAATGGTGGCATTACGCACTGGCCCTGATCGTCAGCCTCGGCGTCGTCGGAACGGCGCTAGCCGGATTGGCGGCCGCGCTGATTTACCCCAACCTGCCGCCGCTTGAGGCGCTGACCGACTACCAACCCAAGCTGCCGCTCCGCATCTACACCGCCGACGGCGCGCTGATCGGCGAATTCGGCGAGGAGCGCCGCGCCTTCATCGCCATCGACAAGGTGCCGGCCTACATGAAGCAGGCGATCATTGCCGCCGAGGACGAGCGTTTCTATACCCACGGCGGCGTCGATACCCTCGGCGTGCTGCGCGCGGCCGGCTCGAACCTGCTGTCCGGCGGCGCCAAGGAAGGCGCCTCGACCATCACCATGCAGGTGGCACGCAATTTCTTCCTGTCGAACGAAAAGACATTCACCCGCAAATTGTCCGAAGCCATGCTGGCAATGAAGATCGAGCACAACCTGTCGAAGGACAAGATTCTCGAGCTGTACATCAACCAGATCTATCTCGGCCAGCGCGCCTACGGCTTCGAGGCCGCGGCGCGCACCTATTTCGGCAAGCCGATGCGCGAGCTGTCGCTGGCCGAGTTCGCCATGCTGGCGGGGCTGCCGAAAGCGCCGTCGCGCTACAACCCGGTGGTCAATTTCCCGCGCGCCAAGGCACGCCAGGAATACGTGCTGGGACGGATGCGCACGCTCAAGTTCATCGACCCGCCGACCTGGCAGGCCGCGGTCAAACAGAAACTGGTGATCCGCCAGACGCGCCGGCAGGCCGACGTCAGTGCCGACTACGCCGCCGAAATGGTGCGCCAGGCCCTGTTCGAGAAATACGGCGAATCCATCTACAGCTCGGGCTACAAGGCCGTCACCACGCTGCGGCGCGCCCAGCAGACCGCCGCCAACCGTGCGGTGTGGGAGGGCATCGCCGATTACGACCAACGCCACGGCTACCGGGGACCCGAAAACCAGATCGGCCTGCCCGCCGACAAGGCGCAACGCGAAGCGGCGATCGCCGGCGCACTGGAAGACCTCGCCCCGGTGAGCGACATGCAGCCCGCGGTGGTGTTGAGCGCCTCCCCCAAACTGATCCGCGCGCAGTTGCACGGCGGCACGGTCGTCGACATTTCGGGCAACTCGCTCAAGTGGGTGGCGAACTGGGCCGCCGGCAAAAAGGGCCGGCAACTCGCCCCCGGCGCGGTGGTGCGGGTACAGGCGGTCGGCAGCAAGCCGCAATGGCGGCTGGCGCAGCTGCCCGAGGTGGAGGCCGCGCTGGTCGCCCTGAATCCCAAGGACGGCGCCATTACCGCGCTGGTCGGCGGATTTGACTTCCACCGCAACAAGTTCAACCGCGTGACGCAAGCCTGGCGCCAGCCAGGATCGAGCTTCAAGCCGTTCATCTATTCCGCCGCGCTGGAAAAGGGCTTTACCCCGGCCACCCTTATCGAGGACGCGCCGCTGTCGTTGAGTGCCGAAGAAACCGGCGCCGCCGCATGGGAGCCCAAAAACTATGACGGCAGCACCAGCGGCCCGGTGCGCATGCGCACGGCGCTGACCAGGTCGCTCAATCTGGTCTCGATACGCATCTTGCAGAGCATCGGCCCGCATTACGCACGCGACTACATCCGCCGCTTCGGCTTCGATCCGGCACGCCACCCGCCTTATCTCACCATGGCGCTGGGCGCGGGCAGCGTCACCCCCCTGCAGATGGCGGCGGCCTACAGCGTGTTCGCCAATGGCGGCTTCAGCGTCAATCCCTATCTGATCGACAAGGTGTTCGACAAGGACGGGCGCCTGCTGATGCAGGCCAGCCCGCGGCAGGTCGGCGGCAGCGCGCCGCGCGTGATCGACCCGCGCAATGCCTGGCTGATGACCAGTATGATGCAGGACGTGGTGCGCTACGGCACCGCCGCGCGCGCCAGCCGGTTGGGACGCAGCGACCTTGCCGGCAAGACCGGCACCACCAACGACGCGCTTGACACCTGGTTCGCCGGTTACAACCCCGACCTGGTGACGATCACCTGGATGGGCTACGACCAGCCGCGCTCACTCGGGCGGCGCGAAACGGGTTCGCAATCCGCGCTGCCCATCTGGATGAACTTCATGGGCGCGGCGCTCAAAGGCGTGCCGCAAAAAGGCTGGGAGATGCCCGGCGGCATTATCGGCGTAAAAATCGACCCGGCCACCGGCGCCCGCCTGCCCGACACGGTGCTGGACGAATTGCTGGGAGACTTGCTGGGCGACAACGCGCCCGGCATGGTGGAGCATTTCTATCAGGAGTTCCCTCCGCCCGAAACGCCGGCAGCCGGCTGGGGCGCCGACCCGAACACCCCCATCGAGCCCGTTGCGCCAGCCGAACCGGCGACTGCCATACCTGGAATGCCGCTATGAAAAATCAGGACATGCGCCGCCGCATTGCGCATGCGGCGGCGCGCATACTGGCCGAAGACGGCAGCCTCGATTACGGCAGCGCCAAGCGCAAGGCCGCACGCCAGCTGGGCGCGCCCGACAGCGGTAGCCTGCCCGACAACCAGCAGATCGAGGAGGCCCTGCGCAGCTACCAGGCGCTCTACCAGGCGGACGAGACGCGCGCGCAACTGGCGCTGCTGCGACAGGTCGCTATCGAATACATGGAGCAGCTGGCCGATTTCGACCCCCACCTGACCGGCTCGGTGCTCAATGGCACCGCCGGACGCCACACCAGCATCACCCTGCAACTGTTCACCGACCAGCAGAAGGAAGTCGAATTTCTGCTGATGCGCCTGCCCACGCCTTACCAGGCCGGCGAACATCGCGCAGGGGACGCCCCCGGACGGATCTACCCGCGCTTTGTCGTCGACGATCCGCGCGCAACGGTCGAGATCGTCGTCTATCCGGCCGCCGAACTGCGCGGCATGAAACGCCTGCAGGCCGACGGCAGCCCACGGCGCGTGCGCCTGCCGCAGGCGCGGATCCTGACTTGACCCCTGTTTGAACCCGTTTTGGCATGGAAGCTGCTGATTGGCCTATACAGTAGCAATAATGAGTAAACGGCCATGATCCGATTTTTCCACCACTACGTGCCCCTGAATTTGCTGCTGCTGGTGCTGGTCGAAGCACTCATCCTCGGCGGCGCCATCTATGCGGGGGTCAACGCGCGCTTCCTCGACGACAACGTGATTCCGGCCGATCTCCAGCCCCTGCTGCCCAAGGCCCTGACCTTCACCCTTGTCATGCTGGGATTGATGACGGCCAGCGGCCTCTATGATCTGGAATGGCAGGGCGGCATTCGCGCGCTGCTGCAACGTCTCGGCCTGAGTTTCATGCTCGGCCTGCTGACGATGAGTCTGCTGTTTTATTTCTTTCCCGCCCTGCTGGTCGGGCGTGGCGCCTTTCTATTGTCATTCGGTCTCGCGTTGCTGGGCATTTTGCTCAGCCGCGTTCTGTTCATCCGCTTGGCACGGATGGGAGCGCTCAAAACCCGCGCCCTGGTGATCGGCACCGGCAGCCGCGCCGCCTACATCGAGGCGCTGCTGGCCAAGCGCGGCCATGTCGGCAATACACAAGTCATCGGTTATCTGCCGATGGGCGGCAGTCATCATTTCATCGACCACGATCGTATTCTCGACACCGAGGAACCTCTGCCCGAACTGGTCGCGCGCCTGCAGATCAGTGAATTGATTCTCGCCGTGCGCGACCGTCGGAGCGGCGGCCTGCCGGTTCAGGACCTGCTCAAATGCAAGCTGCGAGGCATTCGAATCCTCGAGCTTTCCAACTTTTTCGAGCGGGAAAACGGCCATCTTCAGCTCGACTCAATGAACCCCAGCTGGATGATCCTGGCCGAGGGCTTTCATCAGGGCATCGTACGCGACACCGTCAAGCGCCTGTTCGACCTGGTCGCCAGCGCAGCCTTGCTGGCGGTCTGCCTCCCCATCATGGTGCTGACCGCATTGCTGATCAAGCTGGAAAGCGCCGGTCCCGTGCTGTACCGTCAGGAGCGCGTCGGCCAGGGCGACCGCAACTTCACCATCCTCAAGTTCCGCAGCATGTGCGTCGACGCCGAAAAGGACGGCAAACCGCGCTGGGCCGGACAGAACGACAGCCGTGTCACGCTCACTGGGCGCTTCATCCGGCGCACCCGCATCGACGAGCTGCCGCAGGTCTTCAACGTGTTCTTCGGCGACATGAGCTTCGTCGGCCCGCGCCCGGAACGCCCCTATTTCGTGCAGGACCTGACCCATAAAATCCCCTATTACGGCGTGCGCCACACCGTCAAACCCGGCATCACCGGCTGGGCGCAGGTGCGTTACGCGTACGGCGCGACCGACGAGGACGCCATGCAAAAGCTGCAGTACGACCTTTATTACGTCAAGAACCACAGCCTGTTTCTCGACCTCATGATCCTGTTCCAGACCGCACAAGTGGTGTTGTGGGGAAAGGGCGTGCGCTGAGCGCGTGCGTCTAACGCCGGACATGCCCGACACCCTGCTTCTGCTCGCCGCCGTCGGTTATGGCCTGGCGACGCTGGCCTATCTGGGGCTGACCGGCCTCATCGTCGCCAGCTGGCGGCGGCGCCCGCAGGGCCGCCTGCTGGTACTGGCCACCGGACTCAGCGCCGCCTGGGGCGCCCTGTCGGCGCTCACCGCGTGGGGGGTGTTGCCGCCGCGGCTGGAACTCGCTGCCGAAGTCGCGCGCAACGGCGCCTGGCTGCTGTTGCTGCTCCACATCCTGCGGCTGCGGCTGCCGTCTGGCGCCACCCTGCCCGCACCGCTGCGCCTGATCCGCGCGCTGGGCGGCGTGCTCGTCGGCGCCCTGCTGCTCGCCAGCGTCATGCCATTCATTGCCCCCGATCAGCCGGTGCTGGCGCGATGGGCCGGCAACCTGGGGCTGGTGCTGCTGACCGTGATGGGGCTGGTGCTGGTCGAACAGGTCTACCGCAGCACCCGCCTGGAAGACCGCTGGGCGATCAAGTTTCTCTGCCTCGGGCTGGGCGGACTGTTCGTCTACGACTTTTACCTCTATGCCAATGCGGCGCTGTTCAACGCGATGGATGCCCAGGTCTGGGCGGCGCGCGGCTATGTGGCGGCACTGGTGACCCCATTGATCGCGATCTCCGCTGCACGCAACCCGGAATGGGCGGCGCCGGTCGGGCTGTCGCGCAGCATGGCTTTCCACACCGCCAGCCTGCTGGGGGCGGGAATCTATCTGCTGCTGATGGCGGGCGCCGGCTATTACCTGCGCCTGTTCGGCGGCGAATGGGGCGACGTGATGCAGACCGTGTTCCTGTTTGCCGCCGTCATGCTGCTGGTGCTGCTGATGTTTTCCGGCACCCTGCGCGCGCGCCTGCGGGTGTTCCTGTCCAAGCACTTCTTCAGTTACCGCTACGACTATCGCGAAGAGTGGCTCAAGTTCACCCGCGCCCTCACTGAAGGCCGGCCCGGCGAGCAATTGTGCGAACGCGCCGTCGAAGCGCTGGCCCGCCTGCTCGAAAGCCCCGGCGGCGCGCTGTGGATGCATGAAGGCAATAGCGGCTATCAACGCGCCAGCCACTGGAACTGGCGCGACCTCAACGGCGCCGAGCCGGCCGACTCCCCCTTCGTGCGGTGGCTCGCCGACAAGCAGTGGGTAGTGGACCTGGACGAAATGAAAACCCGGCGCGACCTCTACGGCGACCTCGACATGCCGGAATGGATCCGGCACGCCGACGATGCCTGGCTGGTGGTGCCGCTGATGCTGCACGACGAACTGCTCGGCTTTGTGGTGCTGAAGCATTCACTGGGCAAAGTCAGCTTCAACTGGGAGGTCAGCGACCTGCTCAAGGTGGCGGCGCGCCAGGCGGCGGCGCACCTGGCGCAGATGCGCGCGGCCAACCAGCTCATCGTCGCGCGCCAGTTCGAGTCGTTCAACCGCACCACCACCTTCGTCATCCACGACCTGAAAAATCTCGTCGCCCAGTTGTCCCTGCTGCTGGCCAATGCCGAAAAGCACAAGCACAACCCCGAGTTCCAGGCCGACATGCTGGAAACCATCGAAAACGCAGTCACCCGCATGAACAAGGTGCTGGCGCAATTGCGCCGCGGCAGCGACGAGACGCGGGCACAATCGGTGGCGCTGGCGGCTATCCTGAATGAAGCGGCCGCCAGCAAGCAGGCATTCAAGCTGCGTCCCACCCTCGACCTGCCGCCGCCCGGCCTGCGCGTGCGCGCCGAACGCGAACGCCTCACCCGCGCCGTCGGCCATCTGCTGCAAAATGCGCTGGAGGCCACTCCGCCAAGCGGCCAGGTCACGCTGCGAGGATTCGAGGAGGCCGGGCAGGCGATCGTTGAAATCAGCGACAACGGCAGCGGCATGGACGACACCTTCATCCACACCCGGCTGTTTCAGCCGTTCGATTCGACCAAGGGCGCGGGCATGGGCATCGGCGCGTACGAGTGCCGCGAAACCATCCGCGCGCTGGGCGGACAACTGGAAGTGGACAGCGCGCCGGGGCGCGGCACCCGCTTCCGCATCAGCCTGCCGCTGGACAATCACGCATACGTTGGAGGAGACGCCGCATGAGCGACGCCAAGCAAAAGATTCTGCTGGTGGAAGACGACCCCGGGCTGCAAAAGCAGCTCAAGTGGAGCCTCGCCGATTACGAACTGGCGATCGCCGCCGACCGCGACAGCGCCATCGCCCAGCTGCGCCGCCACGAACCCGCCGTGGTGCTGCTCGACCTCGGCCTGCCGCCCGATGTCGACGGCGCCACCGAAGGCCTGGCCACGCTGCAGCAAATCCTCTCGCTTGCGCCCGCCACCAAGGTCATCGTCGTCACCGGCAACCTCGACCGCGGCAATGCGGTGAAAGCCATCCACCTCGGCGCCTACGATTTCTTCCAGAAACCCTTCGACCCCGACGTGCTGGCGCTGATGATCGCCCGCGCACTGCACGTCCACGCGCTGGAAATCGAAAACCGCCTGCTGGCCGCCAGGCAGCACGGCTCCGCCCTGCAGGGGCTGATCACCAGCAGCGAACCGATGCTGAAGGTGTGTCGCTCGGTGGAAAAAGTCGCCCCGGCCAACGTCACGGTGTTGCTGCTGGGCGAATCCGGCACCGGCAAGGAAGTGCTGGCGCGCGGCGTGCATGAACTGTCGCCGCGCGCCGGCAAGCGCTTTGTCGCCATCAACTGCGCGGCGATCCCCGACACCCTGCTGGAGTCCGAACTGTTCGGGTATGAAAAAGGCGCGTTCACCGGCGCCGCCAAGCAGACCATCGGCCGCATCGAATACGCCAACGAGGGCACCCTGTTCCTCGACGAGATCGGCGACCTGCCGATGCCGCTGCAGGCCAAGCTGCTGCGTTTCCTGCAGGAACGCGTGATCGAACGCCTGGGCGGACGCGGCGAAATTCCGGTCGACGTGCGCGTCGTCTGCGCCACCCACCGCGACCTCGCCGGCATGATCCGCGAAGGCAGCTTCCGCGAAGACCTGTACTACCGGCTGTCCGAAATCACGGTGAAAATTCCGCCGCTGCGCGAACGCCCCGGCGACGCCATCCTGCTGGCGCAGGCCTTCCTGGAACGCTATGCACGCGAAATGGGGCGCCCCCTGCGGGGCTTCACCGCCGATGCGCTGGGCGCGCTCGAAGCCTACAGCTGGCCCGGCAACGTGCGTGAAATGGAAAATCTGGTCAAACGCGCCACCATCATGGCCGACGGCACCCAGATCACCGCGGCCGACATCGGGCTCGATCCCGGTCCCGCCGAGGCGCAGCCCTTCAACCTGCGCCAGGCGCGCGAACACGCCGAACGCCTGGCGGTCAGCCGCGCGCTCGCCCACAGCGAAGGCAACATCGCCCAGGCCGCCGAACTGCTTGGCGTCACCCGCCCCACGCTGTATGACCTGATGGCAAAAATCGGCATGAAATAAAACCCTGCGAAATTTGACTACACTTTTTACAAACCGTATTGAAGGTCTTCCATGCCCACTTTCGTCCTCGTGTCCCGGCTGCTGTCGGTCCTGATTCTTGCTGCCGGCCTGCTGACCGCCTGCGGCGGACAAGACAGCGCCACCCTGGTGGCCGAAGCCCGGGCAATGGCCGCGGCGGGAGACTACAAGGCGGCCATCATCCAGCTGAAAAACGCCGTGGCGGAAGACGATAAAAACCCCGAGGCACGCTACGAGCTGGGCAAGCTTTATCTCGAGCAAAGCGACCTGGCCGGCGCCGAGAAGGAATTCCGGCACGCCCGCGAGGCGGGCTATGCAGAAAACGCCGTCAACCCGATGATCGCCCGGGCTCTGCTGGGCCAGCGCGATTTCGAGCGCGTGCTGGACGAACTGCCCGCCCCGGCCGCCGGCGACCCTGACACCACCACCCTGCAGGCCCTGCGCGCCACCGCCCAACTCGGGCTGGGGCGCAAGGAGGATGCGCGCAAAACGCTGCAGCAAGCGCAGCAGGCCGCACCGGGCAATGCCGAGGTTCATCTGGCGCTGGCGCAGCTGGCGCTGGCCGACGGCGATTCCGACAAGGCCATGCTGGCGCTCGATCAGGCCTTGCGCATCGACCCCGGGCACCGCGACAGCCTGCTGCTGAAGGCCGACCTGCTGCGCGCCACTGGCAAACCGGTAGACGCCGCCGCGGTATATCACGAAGTCCTCAAGATCGACCCCCGGCATGCCAATGCCCGGCTGGCACTGGCGGGCATCGCCCTCGTCGACAACAAGCTGGACGACGCGCGCCGCGAAGTCGACGCCGCCCTGAAAGCCAGCCCCAACAACCTGCAGGTGCGCTACACCCAGGCGCTGATCGACTTTCGCGAAAAGAAAACCGAACGTGCGCGCGACCGTCTGGCGACCGTGCTGAAGAGCGCGCCCAATTACGTCCCCGCACTGCTGCTGGGCGGCTCGATCGAATACGCACTTGGCAACCTGCAGACCGCCGAGACGCACCTCAACAAAGTAGCCAAGGCCACGCCGAACAACCTGTACGCGCTGCGCCTGCTGGCCGCCACGCAACTGCGCCTGGGGCGCCCCGACGATGCGGCAAGCACTCTCGCCCCGGCGCTCAGGGCGGCCAGCCAGGACCCCGGCGTACTGATCGTCGCCGGTGAAATTGCGCTGGCCAAAAAAGACTTCGCCCGGGCCTCGGCGTATTTCGAACAGGCCGCCCAGCAGAGCCCCAACAACGCCGCCATCCGCACCGAGCTCGGCATTTCCCGGCTCGCCCAGGGCGACAGCCGTGCCATGGCCGACCTGCAGACCGCCGCCGATATGGAGGGGAGCAGCAGCCGCGCCGACACCTTCATCATTCTCAACCAGCTGAGACAACAACAGTTCGATGCCGCGCTGGCCAGCATCGCCACGCTGGAAAAGAAACAGGGCGCCGATCCGCTCATCTGGAACTACCGGGGCGCGGCCCACCTTGGCAAACAGGACGCCGCCCGCGCGCGCGACAGCTTCAGCCAGGCGCTCAAGCTCGATCCCGCGTTCTTCCCCGCCGCGGCCAACCTGGCGCAGCTTGACCTCAAGGATAATCAGCCCGCTGCCGCGCGCCAGCGTTTCGAGGCCATCCTCAAGGCCGACCCCAAGCACCTCAACGCCATGCTCGCGCTGGCCGACCTCGCCCTGCGCGACAAAGATGAAAAAGCCTATGTCAGCTGGCTGGAAAAGGCTGCGGCCGCCCACCCGCGGGCGCTGCAGCCGCGGGTGGCGCTGGCGCGCTACCAGCTCGCCAAGGGCGACAAGAACCAGGCGCTCGCCACCGCACGCGAGGCGGCCAACGCCAATCCCGACAACCCGGCTGCGCTCGACCTCCTCGGCACCACCCAACTGGCGCTGGGCGACACCACCAACGCGCTGGCCAGCTACCGCAAGCTGGCCGAACGCCAGCCCGGCCAGGCCGCCCCGCTGGTCAAGCTTGCCAGCGTGCAGATCGTTGCCAAAGACCTTCCATCTGCACGCAAAACCCTGCAGGACGCCCTGCGCATCCAGCCCGATTTTCTCGAAGCGCAGCTGATGCTGGGTGGTGTCGAAATCCAGGGCACGCGGTTTGACGAGGCCAGCAAGCTCGCCCAACAGGTGCAGCAGCAACACCCCGACAAACCGGCAGGCTTCGTCCTCGAAGGCGACACCGCGTTCGCGCGCAAGGATTACCCCGCCGCGCTTGCCGCATACGAGCGCGTGCACAAGCTTGAACCCTCCGGCGCGTTGCTCATCCGCCAGCTGCAGGTTTTCAGCGCCACCCAGCGCACCGAAGAAGGCGAGAAACGCCTCGCCATCTGGCTTGCCAGCCACCCGCAAGACGCCAGCACCCGTGCCGCACTGGCCGACAGCCTGATCAAAGGGGGCCAGCACAAAGCCGCTGCCGAACATTATTTGATCTTGAACAAGAGCAACCCAAACAACCTTATGGTGCTGAATAATCTTGCGTGGTCCCTCTCCGAGTCCAGGGACAGCCGCGCACTGGCCTTTGCCGAGCAAGCGCTCAAGCTCAAACCCGACAATCCCGCCGTGATGGATACGCTGGGCTGGATCCTGGTTCAGCAGGGACAGACTGCGCGCGGCATCAAGCTATTGCAGCAGGCCCTGACCAAAGCCCCCGATGCAGCAGAAATCCAGTTCCACCTGGCGTCGGCCTTCGCCCAATCCGGCGACCCCAGCCATGCGCAGCGCGAGCTCGAAAGACTGCTGGCAAGCGGAATCGCATTCTCCCATGAGCAGGAGGCGCGTGCCCTGCTTCAGCAACTTCAAGGCAAAACGCGCTAACCGTTGGCCGATAGCCGCCCCAATCTATTCACTGCTTGAGTGGAGTATGCATAAATGACCAAACATCCCGTCGCCCTGGCCATCGCCCTTGCCTTTGCCACATCCGCCGCCCTTTCGGGGTGTGACCGCCCCTCTAAGCTCACCGAGCAGGAACACATCCAGCGCGCCAAGGATTTCGAGGACAAAGGCAACTTAAAAGGCAGCATCATCGAACTGAAAAACGCCATTCAGAAAAATCCAAATAGCCCCCAAGCCCGGTTACTGCTAGGCCAGGCCTATATGAATGCGGGTCAGGGCGCTGACGCGGAAAAAGAACTCAAGCGGGCGGGGGAACTGGGCATCGGCAAGGAGTCGATCAAGGTGCCCATGGGTGAGGCACTGCTCCTGCAAAAAGCTTATCAAAGGATTCTCGAAGAGATCGCACCCGGCGCCGACACCTCCCCCCTGAATCTCGCCAGGATCAACCGTATCCGCGCCGACGCCTTCATGGGTTTGGGCCAGCACGAAGCCGCTTGCACCCTATACGCCCAGATTCTCGACAAGGATCCCAAGCACATACCCGCTTACTGGGGCATGACCCACTGCGCCGTTGCAAGTAAGGATATCAATGCCGCCAGGGCGCATTTGGACGCCGCCTTCAAGATCGATCCCAAAAACCCGGGCACCTGGCTCCTGCTGGGGGACCTCGAGCATACGCTGGATAATCTCGCGGCCGCTGAGGCAGCCTATGCAGCTGCCCTCAAGATCGCCCCGGACGACATCCAGGGACTGGCCAACCACGCGACTGTACTTATTTCCATGGGCAAGCACGATCTGGCCGGCAAGGACATCTCCAAACTGCGCAAGCTTGCTCCCCAGGACCTGCGTGGCGGCTATCTCAACGCCCTGCTGGCCTACCGCCAGGGCCGCTATGCCGAAGCAAACAGCGCCCTGCAGGAGGTGCTGGCAGCTGCGCCCAGGCACCAACCGAGCATCCTTCTGGCGGGTGCGGTGGCTTATGCCCTCGGAGATTATGAGCAGGCGGCCTCCAAACTTAGCCGGGGCCTGGGGCAAGTTCCGGGCAACGCATACACCCGCAAGCTTCTGGCAGCCACCCAAATCAGGATCGGCGAGCCGGACAAGGCACGGGAAACGCTCAAGCCCCTGCTGACGAGCATCACAGACGACCCCCAGGTTCAAAATCTGTTTGGCGGCGCCCACATGGCGACGGCCGAGTTCAACAAGGCAGGGGATTACTTCGAGAAGGCTGTCGCCATGGATCCCGATGCTCCCGCTACACGGACGCAACTGGGGCTCGCGCGTCTGCTGGCACGGGAATCCGAGGCTGCGGTGACCGAACTGGGCTCCGCGGCCCGGCTCGACCTGAAAGGCGACACACAAGCCGATATGTTGCTGGTGATCGCCCATATCGATCGGGGCGAATTCGACAAGGCTCTTCAAGCCGTCGCAGCACTCGAGAGAAAGCAGCCCGCCAACCCGGCCGTGTTCAACCTCAAGGGTGGCGCCTTCCTGGGCAAGAAGGATGCCACCAACGCTCGCAAGAGCTTTGAGCAGGCCCTCAGACTTAACCCGGGCTATCTTCCCGCCGCCAAGAACCTGGCCCGCCTTGACCTCCAGGAAGGCAAGCCCGAGGCCGCACGCAAACATTTCCAGAACATCCTGGCAAAGGAAGAAAACAACAGCCGTGCCATGTTGGAGTTGGCCAAGCTCTGGCTAGCCAGCGGCGACGAGAAACAAGCAGTCGGCCTGCTGGAGCGCGCCGTGAAGACCGACCCGAAGTCGGTCGAGGCGTACCGGCTCCTGGTCAATCACCACCTGCGCCACAAACAGACGCCGAGTGCCCTCTCTTTGGCCAGGGAGGCCCTGGCCGCCAACCCGGATCACCCGGATGCGTTGTACACGCTCGGACTGGCCCAACTCGCCGCCGATGACGTTACCAGCGCCCTCTCCACCTATAAAAAACTGGCGACGCTCGCTCCCAAGTCCCCCGAGGTTCACTACCGCCTGGCCACCGCCCAGATCGCCGCCAAAGACTTGGCGGGGGCGCAGCAATCGCTGCAGGCGGCGCTCAAGCTCTCGCCGAAAGCCCTGGACCTGCACGTCGCCCTGTTCCAACTGATGCAAATGCGGGGGCGCGACGAAGAGGCCATCCGACTGGCGCAGAACCTCCAGCAACTTCACCCGAAAGTAGCCACCGGCTTCTCTCTCGAGGGTGATGCGCTGGCCAGGGTCGGGCAGCATGCCAAGGCCGCAGGTGCCTATGCAAAGGCCTTCGAGCGAACCCAGAACGGCACGCTCCTCAGCAAGCTGCACCGGTCCCTCGCGCTGGCCGGTAGGCAAGCCGAGGCGGACGCCCGGCTCGACGCATGGCTGAAGCAGCACCCGGACGACCTTACCGCCCGCGTCTATCTTGCACGGGTCCACGCCGAGGCCGGCCGGAACAGGCAGGCCATCGAGCAATATGAACACATTCTGCGCAAACGCCAGGACCCGGTGATTCTCAACAACCTGGCCTGGCTTTACCTGCAAGAGAAGGATCCGAAGGCCAAAGCCACTGCCGAACAGGCCTACAAGCTTGCCCCGAAGTCAGCCTTTGTGCAGGACACCCTGGGATGGATTCTGGTGCAGAACGGCGACACCGCACGGGGACTCGACCTGCTGCGGCAGGCAGTCAGCCACGCCCCCGACAATTCCTCTATCCGCTATCGCCTGGGCGCCGCGCTGGCCCGGTCCGGTGACAAGACGGCGGCACGCAAGGAACTGAGCCAGGCCCTGCGTCCCGGCAGCAAGCCCTTTGCGGAAGCCGAGGAAGCCAGAAAGCTGCTGCAGACCCTCTAGCAGCCATCACCTGGCCACCGGGCGGCGGCCTGCCTATGGCGTCGATGCGTCGCCTCGACGCAAAGGACTCGCCATGCGTCCGACTTGTTGGTCAAAGGCTGAACCGTTTGGCCAGCGCTCCGCCGCAGGCGAGCGCTGCACGACACGCCCGACCGGGCCACGTCACCCGGCCCAGGGGCCAACGAGCTGCGGGGGGCGGCACTGGGAGCCCTTTGGTCGCCCCCCTCCTGACCGACTCCGTGATGCTTCCGATTCTGTTGTCCCCAGCCCCACACAGGCATCAGCGGCCTGATGTTTCCCGGCTTCGGGGACCATGGTCACGATAAGGTTTCCAGTGTCGGAAAATTTTACACACCGCACCCTCAGATGCCCCCAATCACCTGCCAAACCGCAAACAGGCAATTTAATGATCAGCATATTCAACTGGTTATCAACACCAAGGCATTATTGGCACGAGTGTCGCTTTATGTTCATCGCAACGCCTTTGGAACTGACTAAGTGTGTTCCGACAATCCGTTAAAGTTAAATTAGGAGCGAATGATGAAAACCCTGAACAAGACCGTAATCGCGATGGCCTTCGCAGCCGCCATGCCGACGGCCGCCTTGGCTGCTGACGTGCCCCTGCTCGACGTCGTATTCGACCCCACCGCTGTGACAGGTTACGCTGGCCCCGGCGCTGCTTTCACCTTTGACGAAATCGTGGTGTCGTCGGTGGGCGCTGCGACCTTGACGCTCACTGATACCGACGGGGACGGCGTAATTGGCGCTGGCCAGGGCGAAACCTTCACCGAGACGGGTTTGGTCGTCAACGCTAACTTCAAAATGGACGGCATCCTTGTAGGCCCTTTAACCACCGGTGTGAACATCAATTATGAGATGTTCGCAATCTTTGATTCCTCCTTGATCGCCGGTACCGGTCTGTCCGGCACAGCGGGCCTCACTGGTCTGGACCTTGTAGCGCTTTTCAGTTCTTCTAGCGCCGCCGCCATCGTCTTTGATACCACGGTGGATGGCCTCTATAGCGCCGGCACTTCGACCTCCATCGGCTCGCTAACGATGGCCACTGGCAACTGCGTGATCACACCAGCGGTCGGCGGCACCTTTGGTGAAGGTAGTTGCGGCCTCGCGTTTGCCTTCGATGCCGCCGGCGTGACGGACGCTGGTGTATGGACTCGCGGCGGGTTCGATTTGGGCCCCCTGGAGACGTCGATGACCTTAGACGTTGACGTGGACAGTATTACTCCGCCTATTTCGCCAGTTTATGCTGGTGGGCCAGGCAGCAACCAAGTTACAAGCATTATTAGCGACGGTTCCACCGCCTTCCAGGTTCCCGAGCCTGCAATGCTGGGCCTGCTGGGAATGGGCCTGCTGGGGATGGCTGCCTCGCTGCGCCGCCGTCACGCTGCCTAAACAGCCACAGCCTTAAAGTCGTACATTCAACCCACCGGGGCAACCTGGTGGGTTTTTCATTTCTGCGTCATCGGGAATCGCAGTTGCCCGCGCGGCAATGGGCCCGCCGGCATCGCCCACCCCGGCGCCGGTCGCCTGCACATCGAAGAGTCACCGGATCAACCGGGATGTGAAAGCAGCGTTCGCTGACGCCATCATGGTATGACCCATCGCAACGGGTCTGTTAAGGACTTCAATACTGCCCCAAGACTTAAGACTTAATGAGGGCTAGCCAATTTTTCCAGCGGCAAGCGCAAGGAGCGCGCTGATGGCAGGGGGGCGTGACCCAGCCTGCCCATGAACACGGCCTGAGGAACGTCCTCGCCGAGCACTGTGCCAAGTTGTACTGACAAATCTTGCGCCAGGCTTCGTGAACTCGCGTGCCCGGTGAAGGCGATACCGCTGCGAAGGTAGCGGGTAAAAATCAGCGGGGTGAGTTCGGGCTGGAATCCCAGCCCGAGGCTGGCCGCTGTGAGCCAGAAGCGCTGTACCGCCCGCCCGCTCGCAACGTAGTCGTCGATTGTCCGCGGCGCCCGCTGGGCAACGATGGCAAAGTGCGCGGCGCAGAACAGGCCGGGCAGGAAGTCCATTTCAACCCTGGGTATCAAGTGCCCGGCCAGGTACGTGTTAAAGAAGCTGACCCGCTGCCAGCTGCCCATGACCCAGCGCATGAGCTTGAGCGTCATGGCGTCCAGCCCAA
Organism: Thiobacillus sp.; assembly: GCA_021166845.1. Classification (GTDB taxonomy): domain Bacteria; phylum Pseudomonadota; class Gammaproteobacteria; order Burkholderiales; family Thiobacillaceae; genus Thiobacillus. Next base: position 29,665 of record JAJPEP010000023.1, on the reverse strand, counting down.
GCGCCTGATCGGGCACCTTGTCCTCGCTGAAGCGCGCGTTCCACTCGATGATGTCGCGATGCACCGGGTAGGCTTCGGGCAGGGTGAGGCGGAGCCTGGCGTTATTGAACATGAGCCGGGCCAGGCGCCAGCGTTGGGCGCCGCCCTCGAACCAGCGCACCGTGTAAAGTTTTCCGACAGCGTCCTGTAGGGCCTGTTTTTCGGTGGCGGTGAGCGGGGTGGTGCGCATGAGACGGCGCTGCACGGAACGCTGGCGGACAAACGGCAGCAGAAGGTCGGGCGTGCAGGTGGTGTCGGGGACCAGTGCCACCTCATAATCGGGGTGCGTGTCCGGTGTGTTGGAATGGCGCGTGACATCGGCCCGCAGGCCGTGCGCGCTGGCGGCAATGGCGAGGGTTTCCAGCAGCGCGCCGTGGGCGATCTGGCTGGGATGGCCGTCGAGGTCGTAGACCACGTGCTCGCGGGTGTCGAAGCCGTGGACGATCAGGCGATGCGCGTCGACGACTTCAAAGCGCCAGGGCTGGGTGTTGTCGCCGGAGGGCGCCCAGCGGGCGAGTTCAAGAATATCGGCAAGGGGGTGGGGGATCGGCTGCATTGGGGTTTGGGATGAAGCTGCTTTACCGAACCCGATTATTTCAAGCCGAGCTGATGCCGGGCGATGGCAAGCCCCAGGCGCTGAATCGGGTTGTTGTTGCCCCACGGGCGCCAGGTGCGGGTGACCTTGTTGCGGTAGGCATCGAACTGATAGCCACGAGGCGCCGCCCGGGCACTTCCACGCTTCAACAGGATCTTGAGCGCCTCGGTAGCCGCGGCGCCGGCGCACAACTGGCATGCCATGGGGGTGGAAGGCCCGCGTTGCCCGACAAAATCCACTTTAGACCGGTCCACCAGATAGCCTCTTTGCAGCATGGCAGGGGAGAGCCCCAACAAGAAACGGAGTGCTTTTTCCTGATTGCTGACGCCCGAAAAACGAAAATACTCCTCGAACGTCATGTGTCCCGGCATGATGTTGATGATCGCCGTACCCATGCCCAAGGGAGCCGCAATGACGGCAGGGATCCGGAGCCGCTCACAAGCCCGGTATACCGCCTCGCGCGCCTCAAATACAAAAAAATCCAGGCCATCCACGTACAGGTCGACATCCTTGAAGAAGTCATCCAGATTGTCTTCACCGACCCCTTGAGGGAAAGAGCGGATCTCCAGTTCCGGATTGATATCCAGCGCCTGCTCGGCCATGACCTCGACCTTGGCTCGGCCAAGGCTACGCATGCCCGCACCCGCCTGCCGATTGAAGTTGACCTGATCGAAGGTATCAAAATCGGCGATGTTGAATTTTCCGATGCCCAGACGAGCGAGCGTGATCAGATGGATGCCGCCCACACCACCCATACCTGCTATGGCAATACGCGTATGTCGCAGCTGTTCCTGTTCGGCTGGTGTCAGCCACCCGATGTTGCGCGAAAAGGCGGTGTGGTAGTCAAAAGCAGGCAGGCCAGCCATCAATCCCCACTCAGCAAGCGCTGCGCGATACCGGCCTCATCGGCTTTGGAAAAGAAGTACGGGTAGAGAGAACGGGTGCCGTGCGCCTGTTCGGTTTTACCGCCCCAACGCTCGATCTGCTGGTCGACATACCCAATTTCCAGTCGAAGCAGAACGCCCATTGTGTTGACCCGGCTATTGAGCCGCTCTTCCCCCATCTGTTCGAACCCCAGCATCCGTCTATAAAATGGTGCGTGCTTGGGCGTGACCTCAATCACCACATCGGTTTGTCTCTGCAGCACGCGGCCGTATATGTAGGCAATATGAAACAATGCGGCGAGCACGCGTTTGGAACCTCGTGCCTGATCAACTGCAAATTTCGTAAGTTCGCAAACGCGTCGATTATCCGCCCGCAGCTTATCGACTTCTGCCTTGTAATTCTCATCCGCCAGCAATCCATTGCCCGAGTCGATTCCCAATGTGATGGTTCCCACAACAATGTCGTTTTGTGACGCCATCAACGTGATGCGGTCGGGCATTTTTTTCATCCCCGGCACGCCATAACCCTTTTTGGAATACATCCGCTGCACAAGAAGGCTGGCATGGTTTACCCGCTCGTCCGAATGGGCGAGCCGAATCTTGAAATTTTGCTGCTCGACAGTGGACTGCTCAGGCTCGCCGGGGCCACCCTCTGGTGCAAGCACCAAGTCTTTCAGCACATAGGGCGACACCGCGATGATGGTTTTATCCCATTCATCGGGGCCCTTCTTCCAATTGTGCCCAAAAGGGAATCTTGAATTTTCCGCCATGCCATTTCCGGGTGCGCTCCGGGCCATTCAATTCTACTAATTGCGGATCTTCACCGCCTTGAAAACTTTTACGACAGACCCAAGCAAGCGAAACGTTTTGGCCCACCTATTTTATAAGCCAGCGTGCCGCATCGCGCGCGAAATATGTCAACACGCCATCCGCACCCGCCCGCTTGAACCCCAGCAGCGCTTCCAGCACGCACGCACGCTCGTCCAGCCAGCCGTTCTGCGCCGCCGCTTTCAGCATGGCGTACTCGCCGCTGACCTGATAGGCATAGGTCGGAGCGCCGTACGTGTCCTTGATGCGACGGATCACATCGAGATACGGCATGCCCGGCTTGACCATGACCATGTCGGCGCCTTCCTGCAGATCCATGCCGACTTCCCACAGGGCCTCGTCGCTGCTGGCCGGGTCCATCTGGTACGTAAACTTGTTGCCCTTTCCCAGATTGGCGGCGGAGCCGACAGCGTCGCGGAAGGGGCCGTAAAAGCTGGAAGCATATTTGGCAGCATAGGCCAGAATCCGCGTGTGGATGTGGCCGGCGCCTTCGAGCGCGGCGCGCAGGGCGGCGACCCGACCGTCCATCATGTCGGACGGGGCGACCACATCGGCGCCGGCCTGGGCGTGCACCACCGCCTGCCGTGCCAGCACGGCGACGGTCTCGTCGTTCAGCACATAGCCGCTGTCGTCGATCAGGCCATCCTGACCATGGCTGGTGTAGGGGTCGAGCGCAATGTCTGTGATGATGCCCAGTTCGGGGAAGCGGCTTTTCAGCGCGGCCACGGTGCGCGGCACCAGGCCATCGGGGTTGAGCGCCTCTTCCGCACCCAGGGTCTTCAGGCCCGCATCGATCACCGGGAACAGCGCCAGTGCGGGAATGCCCAGCTGCACGCATTCCTCGGCCACCGGCAGCAGCAGATCAATCGACACCCGCTCGACCCCGGGCATCGACGCCACCGACTCGCGCCTGTTCCGGCCCTCCAGAACAAACACCGGGTAAATCAGGTCACTGGGCGTAAGTGTGTGCTCACGCATCAGGCGGCGGGAAAAATCGTCACGGCGCATGCGGCGCATGCGCCGTGCGGGAAATTGGCCGAAGGGCAGGTTCACAAACATCTCCAAAGAAGAATATGTACGGCGTTCTGGAACTTTCTTCAAACGGGACTACTCCGTAGCAGTAGACGATCTTGCATCGTCTCCCGCTTCTCCTCCCTGAGCGGGATGCCTTAATCCCCTTAAGGCATTTTTAGCCCCGGCCCCTCCCTTGGTCGGGGATTTTTTTTGTGCAGCCCCCCCAATTACTCGGTAGCCAGTTACTCGACAGCCTGTAGCTGCCCGGCTTCCTGTCGCGGGGCCTGGACGAGCCAGCCTTCGACCACAGCCGCCGCTTCCTCGACGCCCAGGCGCGAAAGGCTGGAAAACAGCTGCACGGTGACCGTGTCCAGCGCGGCAAGTTCCTGTTCGACGCGACGCAGAGTAAGTGTTCTTTGGCTGTTGGACAATTTATCGGCCTTCGACAGCAGAATGTGCATCCGTTTGCCGGTGGGGGCGAACCAGTTGAGCATCTGCCAATCCAGCGGGGTGAGCGGATGGCGCGCATCCATGATCAGCACCATCCCGACCAGCGCCTCGCGCTCCTGCAGATAGCGCGACAGCAGGCCCTCCCATTTCGCCTTCACGGCAGGCGGCACTTTTGCATAGCCGTAGCCCGGCAGGTCGACCAGGTAGGTGCCGGCATCCACTTCGAAAAAATTGATGAGTTGGGTACGTCCGGGCGTTTTGGAGGTGTACGCCAGCCGGTTTTTGCGCGTCAGCAGGTTGAGGGCGCTCGATTTTCCGGCGTTGGAACGCCCGGCGAACGCAACTTCGGCACGGCTATAGGGCAAATCGCGCAGCTGAGCGACCGAGGTATGGAATTGGGCGCGATTGAGCACGGGCTTGGCAGTCATATTGGTTACCGCTAAACTACCTGTTTTCCCAAGTTTTGCAAGCTTCAGGAGCTTTTGATGAAACGCGTCGTCTCTCTGGCAGCCGCCCTGGCCGCCACATCCGCTTTTGCCGTCACCCCTGCCGCTGGCCCGGTTAGCAAAGGCGACCCCAAGGCGGCGGAAAGCATCGTCAACCAGATTTGTGCCGCCTGCCACGCGGTGGACGGCAACAGCGCCATTGCTGCCAACCCCAAGCTGGCCGGCCTCAACGCGGAATATCTCAACAAACAGCTCACCGAGTTCAAATCGGGGACGCGCGCCAATGCCGTCATGTCGGGCATGGTCGCCGGCCTCTCGGCGCAGGACATGCTGAATCTGGCCGCGTATTACAGCGCCCAACAGCCCAAGCCGGACACCGCCAAGGACCGCGAACTGGCGCTGCGCGGCGAGAAGATCTATCGCGGCGGGGTTCAGGGTTCCGGCGTTCCGGCATGCGCCTCCTGCCACGGCCCGCAGGGCAAGGGGGTTCCCGTCCAGTTTCCGCGTCTGGCCGGCCAGCATGATGAGTACATCTATACGCAGCTGAATGCTTTCCGCGTCGAGGCGCGCGCCAACGACGCCGCCAAGATGATGCGCAGCATCGCCGCCAAGATGACGGATGCCGACATGAAAGCCGTGTCTGCGTATATCCAGGGATTGCGTTGAATTAAGCCCAACTTATCCAAGTCGTCGATTGCGGCCGGTAGGGTGCGCCATGCGCACCGTTGTCACGGCCATTGGTGCGCATGGCGGACCTGCTCAAATGGTCTCGCAACCATTCACCCCATCGTCACGTACCCGATTGGATAATCCGGGTTAAACGTTTTGGCCACGCTTGAGTCAATCAGAGGGTGACGCGCGTCACCCTTTTTTATTTACTTGTGCCCTCGGGATACCACGGCCGCCATGAACCCCAGCTCCCAGCCTTTCGGCAAGTCCCTGTTCGAGCTGCTGAGCTCGATGCGATTTGCCATCAGCCTGCTGTCCATCCTCGCGGTCGCGTCGATGATCGGCACGGTGCTGAAGCAGTCCGAACCGTACAGCAGCTACCTCATCCAGCTCGGCCCGTTCTGGTTCCAGGTGTTTGAGAAACTGGGCCTGTACGACGTCTACCATGCCGCCTGGTTTCTGCTCATCCTGACCTTCCTCGTCGCCTCCACCAGCGTCTGCATCACTCGCAACGCACCGAATTTCGTGCGCGAAATGAGAAGCTTTCGCGAGCACGTCAGCGAACAGTCGCTCGCCGCATTCAAGCACAAGCACGAAGCGGCCACCGCGCAGCCGCCCGAGGCGCTGGCCGCCAGGGCGCAGGTCTATCTCGAGGGCCGCGGCTACAAGGTAAAGAATCTGCCGCGCGAGGATGGGGTGCTGCTCGCCGCCAAGGCCGGCAGCTGGAACCGGCTCGGCTATTTTCTGGCGCACTCGGCCATCGTGATGATCTGCATCGGCGGCCTGCTGGACGGCAACCTGATATTCAAGGCGCAGCGGGTGCTGGGCGTCAAGAAGATCGAGACGCGCGACATCCCGCAAAGCCAGGTGCCGGCGATTTCGCGCCTGTCGCCGTCCAATCCGTCGTTTCGCGGCAGCGTGCAGATTCCCGAGGGCTCCAGCGCGAGCGTGGCTTTCCTCAACGTGGCCGACGGCTATCTGGTGCAGGAGCTGCCCTTCACCGTGGCGCTGAAGCAGTTCCGCATCGAGCACTACACGACGGGCCAGCCGAAGAGCTTCGAAAGCGACATCGAGCTGTTCGACCACGCCGGCAAGAAAATCCGCGAAGCGACGATTGCCGTCAACCACCCGCTGATCCACGACGGCGTCGCCATCTATCAGGCGAGCTTTGCCGACGGCGGCACCCGCCTGACCCTGCGCGGCTGGAATCTGTTCGCCCCCGCGGCATCGTCCTTTCCCGTCGAAGGCGCGGTGCACGGGAGCGCCGCACTGACCAGCGCAGCGGGGGACCACACGCTCGAATTCATCGATTTCCGCCCGTTCAACATCGAAGACATGGGCGGCGGCATCGAAACGCCCCGCGACACCATGAGCGTGCTCGGCGGCAGCCCGGTCAGCGACAATCGGAGTTTGCGCGACATCGGTCCGAGCTTCCAGTACAAGCTGCGCGATGCGCGCGGCCAGGCGCGCGAGTTTTCCAACTACATGCTGCCGCTGCAACTCGACGGCCGCTGGTACCTGATGTCGGGGGTGCGCGAATCGCCCAACGAGGCCTTCCGCTACCTGCGCATGCCGCTCGACGCTGCGGGCGAGATCGACAGCTTCATGCGGCTGCGCGGCGCGCTGCTGAATGCGGAACTGCGTCCCGAAATCGCCGCCCGCTTCGCCCGCCAGGCGCTGCCGCAGGAGGCCTGGGGCACGGAGATCGAAGACAAGTTGAAATCCAGCGCCACCCAGATGCTGGGATTGTTCGCGGAAGGCGGTTTCCAGTCGCTGGGCCGCTTCATCGAGGAAAAAATCTCCGAGGCCGAACGCGAAAAGGTAATGGGCGCCTACCTGCGCATCCTGGAACTCGCCGCGTTCGAGGCGCTACAGCTTGCCAACCAGCAGGCCGGCCTGCCCGCCCCCCAGACCGACGAAGCGACCGGCTGGCTGGTGCGCGACACCCTCAACAGCATGAGCGACCTGTTCGTCTATGGCGCGCCGATCTATCTGCAACTGATGCAGTATGACGAGGTCAAGGCCACCGGCCTGCAACTCACCCGCTCACCCGGCAAGAACGTGGTCTACTTCGGTTCGCTCTTGCTGACACTCGGCGTATTCTTCATGCTCTACGTGCGTGAACGCCGGGTGTGGCTGCGCATCAAGCCGGGCCACGCGCTGCTGGCGATGTCGTCGGCCAAGCACACCATCGATTTCGAGAAGGAATTCGCCCGGCATGCGCAGGCGCTGGATACGCTGGTGAAATAAAAACGCGAATGAAAAATGTTTTGTGAACACGCTTGAGCAATACCCCAATAACCCGGAGACACCGCCATGGAACTCGCCCTCAACCAACCCGCCCCGCTGCTGAAGCGCCTGTCGTGGTTCGACTGGCTGTTCGCCGCCATCGTCGCGGCGGGCGGCCTGTTCGCCCTGTCGCGCTTCGGCGACTACATGGACATGTATGAGAAGGCCATCCTGCTGGCGGCGATTCCGTCGCTGGTGGTTTCCGGATGGCTCTGGAAGCCGTTTCGGCCGCTGTTCATCGTGGTCGGCGCTGTCAGCCTGTTCGCCGTCAGCCAGTACCAGGGCAATCTCGCGCGCATGGAAGAAGCCTTCTTCCTCAAGTACCTGATCTCCAGCCAGGCCGCCATCATGTGGATGTGCACGCTGTTCGGGCTCGCCACGCTGACCTACTGGGCGGGCCTGCTGACGCGCTCGGAATTCATGCTGAAAACCGGCGGCGCGCTGACCTGGTCGGCGATTGCCATGGGCTTCATCGGCCTGATGGTGCGCTGGTACGAGTCCTACCTCATCGGCGCCGACGTCGGCCATATCCCGGTGTCCAACCTGTACGAAGTGTTCGTGCTGTTCTGCCTCATCACCGCGATGATGTACCTGTATTACGAAGCGCGTTACCAGACGCGGCAGATGGGCGCCTTCGTGCTGCTGGTGATTTCGGCGGGCGTCGGCTTCATCCTCTGGTACACCTTCGACCGCGGCGCGCATGAAATCCAGCCGCTGGTGCCCGCGCTCAAATCGTGGTGGATGAAACTGCACGTGCCGGCCAACTTCGTCGGCTACGGCGCGTTTTCCATTGCCGCCATGCTCGGCGTGGCCTACCTGCTTGCCGGGCGCGGCATCCTCGCCAGCCGCCTGCCCGGGCTGGAAGTCATCGACGACATGATGTACAAGGCGATCGCGATCGGCTTCGCCTTCTTCACCATCGCAACCATCCTCGGCGCGCTGTGGGCCGCCGAAGCCTGGGGCGGCTACTGGTCGTGGGATCCGAAGGAAACCTGGGCGCTGATCGTGTGGCTGAACTACGCCGCCTGGCTGCACATCCGCCTGGTCAAGGGCCTGCGCGGCCCGATGCTGGCGTGGTGGGCGGTGGTCGGCCTGTTCGTCACCATCTTTGCCTTCATCGGCGTGAACATGTTCCTGTCGGGACTGCATTCCTACGGCACGCTGTAAAACGAATCGCCGACCATCGCCCCGTTTGCGGGGCGATGGCACTTGCGGGTAGCAATCCATGCAAAAGACTCTGCGCGCCGATTGACGCACCGAAGGTGCACGGAGTGCACCCTACACCACGCGCAATGCTTGAAATCGCACTGCGCAAAATCGGCGCATAGTTGTGATTTAGCGTCAATATCTGGACAATTTACCTTCTTTTACGGCAAACTCGCCGCCATGACGACTAAACGAACCAGCCGCTCAGCGGTCAAATCGGTCTCCAGTCTGCACCCGCACGTGCTGGTTTTGCACGGCCCCAACCTCAATCTGCTGGGCAGCCGCGAACCCAGGCACTACGGCCTCGCCACGCTCGACGACATCAACCGCGCGCTGGTCGGCCGCGGGGAAGCCGCCGGCGCACAGGTCGAAACCTTCCAGAACAACCACGAAGGCGCCCTGATCGACCGCATCCACCAGGCCGCGCACGACCACGTCGACTTCATCGTCATCAACCCGGCGGGCCACACCCACACCAGCGTCGCGCTGCGCGATGCGCTGGCGGCCACCGCCATCCCGTTCGTCGAAATTCATCTTTCCAACATTTACGCGCGCGAAGCCTTCCGTCATCACTCGTATTTTTCCGACCTCGCCGTCGGCGTGGTGTCCGGCCTGGGCGCGCACGGTTACGAACTGGCGCTGGAATACGCGCTGCGCCACCTTCAAAACAGGACCTCCCATGGATCTTAGAAAACTGAAAAAGCTCATCGACCTGGTCGAAGCTTCCGGCATCGCCGAGCTGGAAATCACCGAGGGCGAGGAAAAAGTCCGCATCGCCAAAAGCATTGCGGGCGCGCCGATGATGATGCACGCGCCCCAGACGATGCACGCGCCCGCCCCGGCGGCGGCGCCTGTCGCGGCCGCACCGGTGGAAGACGCCGTTCCCGAAGGCCACATCGTTCGCTCGCCCATGGTCGGCACCTTCTACCGGGCGCCGTCCCCCGGCTCCAAGAACTTTGCCGAAGTCGGCCAGAGCGTGAATGCCGGCGATACGCTGTGCATCATCGAAGCGATGAAGCTCCTGAACGAAATCGAATCGGACCAGAGCGGCGTCATCAAGGCCATCCTGGTCGAAAACGGCCAGCCGGTTGAATACGGCGAGCCCTTGTTTGTGATTGCCTGAGGAAGGATTCAGGGGTCAGGGATCAGGGGTCAGGATTCAGGGGATGTGCGGCTTCGCCGCGCCAATTAAATAAGCGCGAAGCACTTCCCCTGAATCCTGACCCCTGATCCCTGACCCCTCGCCCCTAAAACATGTTCGAAAAAATACTCATCGCCAACCGCGGCGAAATCGCCCTGCGCATCCAGCGTGCCTGCCGCGAAATGGGCATCAAGACGGTCGCCGTGTATTCCGAGGCCGACCGCGAGGCCAAGTATGTGAAGCTGGCCGACGAATCGGTGTGCATCGGCCCGGCGCCGTCGGCGCAGAGCTATCTGCATGTGCCGTCGATCATCGCCGCGGCCGAAGTCACCGACGCCGAAGCGATTCATCCCGGCTACGGCTTCCTGTCCGAAAACGCCGATTTCGCCGAGCGCGTCGAGTCGTCAGGCTTCGCCTTCATCGGTCCGCGCCCCGACAACATCCGCCTGATGGGCGACAAGGTGGCGGCCAAGCAGGCGATGCTCGAAGCCAAGGTGCCCTGCGTGCCCGGCTCCGAGGGCGCCCTGACGGACGACCCCGACGAAATCATCAGGACCGCTGCGCGCGTAGGCTATCCGGTCATTATCAAGGCGGCCGGCGGCGGCGGCGGCCGCGGCATGCGCGTGGTGCACACCGAAGCCGCGCTGCTGAACGCGGTGTCCATGACAAAAACCGAAGCCGGCACCGCCTTCGGCAACCCCATGGTGTACCTGGAAAAATTCCTGCAGACGCCGCGCCATGTCGAGATCCAGATCCTCGCCGACGAACACGGCAACGCGGTGCACCTGGGCGAACGAGACTGCTCGATGCAGCGCCGCCACCAGAAAGTACTGGAAGAGGCGCCCGCGCCCGGACTCGACCCAAAGCTGCGCGACAAGATCGGCGAACGCTGCGCCGAGGCCTGCCGCAAAATCGGCTATCGCGGCGCCGGCACCTTCGAATTCCTCTACGAGAACGGCGAGTTCTACTTCATCGAAATGAACACGCGGGTGCAGGTCGAACACCCGGTCACCGAATTCATCACCGGCATCGACATCGTACAGACGCAAATCCGCGTCGCCGCCGGCGAAAAGCTGCCCTTCAAGCAGAAGGACATCGAGTTTCGCGGCCACGCCATCGAGTGCCGCATCAACGCCGAGCACCCCTCCACCTTCGTCCCCAGCCCCGGCAAACTGACCAACTACCATGCGCCCGGCGGCCCCGGCATCCGCGTCGACTCGCACGTCTACCACGGCTATTACGTACCGCCGCACTACGACTCGATGATCGGCAAGGTGATCGCCTACGGCGACACCCGTGACCAGGCCATCGCCCGTATGCGCGGCGCGCTGGTGGAAATGGTGATCGAAGGCATCCAGAGCAATATCCCGCTGCACCAGGACCTGCTGAACGACGCCGCCTTCATCGCCGGCGGCACCAGCATTCATTATCTGGAACACAAGCTGGCAGGGGAAAAGGCTTGAGGGATCAGGATTCAGGGGCCAGGGGTCAGGAAAAACCGTGACGCTCCGCACCCTTTTCCAGCCCAGCGCGGCGCAGCCGCACAAAATCCCCTGACCCCTGACCCCTGACCCCTGAAAATGCCCTGGCAATCCGTCCGCCTCCTCGTCGATTCCAAACAGGCCGAACTGCTGTCCGATGCGCTGATGGAAGCCGGCGCGCTATCGGTGTCGCTGGAAGACGCCGACGCCGGCACGGCGGATGAAACGCCGCTGTTCGGCGAACCGGATTACCCCACTGCCGAACTGTGGCCGCACAGCATTGCGCAGGTGTTGCTGGAGGAACACGCCGATGTGGCGGAGACCCTGGCAGCCGCGGCAAACCAGGCCGGAATTCCCGTCCCCACCGGATACACCATCGAAACCGTGGCCGAGCAGGACTGGGTGCGCCTCACCCAGTCGCAGTTCGACCCCATTCCGATCTCGCCGCGCTTGTGGATCGTGCCGACCTGGCACGAGGCGCCGGACAGCGACGCGATCAACCTCAAGCTCGATCCCGGCCTTGCCTTCGGCACCGGCAGCCACCCCACCACGCGGCTGTGCCTGCGCTGGCTCGACGACCATCTCGCCGGCGGTGAAACGCTGCTGGACTATGGCTGCGGCTCCGGCATCCTCGCCATCGCCGCCGCCAGGCTCGGCGCGGCGCGGATCGACGGCGTCGATATCGATGAACAGGCGGTCACCGCCTCGCGCGACAACGCCGCGCTGAACGGCGTGGCCGCGCACTTCTACCTGCCCGGCGAACTCGCGCCGGGGCAGTACGATATCGTCGTCGCCAACATCCTCACCAACCCGCTCAAGGGCATGGCGCCGCTGCTGGCGGGTCGGGTCCGTCCGGGCGGGCACCTGGTGCTGTCCGGCATTCTGGCCGAGCAGGCCGACGAGGTGATGGCGGTTTACCGCGACTGGTTTGTTTTCGATCCGCCCGCAATCGACGACGGCTGGGTGCGCCTGGCCGGCGCCAAAAAGTGACGTACCGCACCACCTGCCCGCAATGCGCCAGCGTGTTCCGCCTCGGGCCGGACAAGCTCGATGCCGCGCAGGGCTGGGTGCAGTGCAGCGTGTGCGGCGCCGCCTTCGATGCACGCCCGGGCCTGCTGCTGGAGGACGGATCGCCGCTGCCCCCGATGGCCGAACCCGAACCCGTAGAAGTGCCCGCGTCGCCGGAAGCCGCGACGCCTGCCGGGCTTGAGACAGCCGAGGCCGAGCCCGCCATGGACACGGAGACGCCAGCGGCCGTTCCTGAGACGGAAGACGTCGCGGCCACCGACGTCCCGCGCGGGATCGCTCAGCGCGAAGTGTCGCTCGACCTGCCGTCGATCATCCTCATCGATCCCGATGTTCAGGTGTCGGACGATCCCGGACCATTGCCGCAATTCCACCCGGCGCCCGCCTACCCCTCCGCGTCGGCGGCACCTGCGTACCCCTTCGTCCCGGTCGCCCCCGAGGCGGCCCGCCCGCCTGCGGCACGCGTCGAATATGCAACCCCACTGCCCGGCACGGCGCACCTCCCAGCAGCGCCGCGCCGCATCAAGACCTGGGCGTGGGGCGTGGCCAGCGCGCTGCTGCTGGTGCTGCTGCTGGCGCAGTCCGCCTACTTCCTGCGCGACACCCTGGTCAGCCGGCTGCCGCAGGCCCGCCCCGCATTCGAGCAGGCCTGCGCCGTGCTGGGCTGCACCCTTTCCCTGCCGAAAAACCTGGCGCTGCTGCAGATCGTCGGCTCCGACCTGAAAACCGAAGCCGGCGGCCGCCTGAGTCTCACCCTCACCCTCGGCAATCGCGCCGGTCATGCCCAGGCCTGGCCGGTATTCGAGCTCACGCTCACCGATATGCGGGATCGCCCCATCGCGCGGCGCGGTTTCGCCCCCAGCGAGTATCTCGACGACGCGCGCCGCATCGAGGCCGGCATTGCGGCACAAAGCGAACAGACGCTGAAACTCGAACTCGCCACGCGCGACCTCGCGGCCGCCGGCTTCAAGATCAGGCCGCACTATTGATCTTGACGGGGGACTGGCCGCCCCGGGGCTTCTTCGGTATAGTCCGCGTTCCCGTTGCGGGAGAGCGCGTGCACCGCATGCCGCCGAAGGCGTAACCCACCCGGAATCGCTCAGGCAAAAAGGACCGCAACGCCGGGGCGCGTTCTAGTCGACGCGCCCCAAGAACACTCTGGAGAGCGCGGTTTTGAAAACCGCCACCGAAGGGGCAGCGGCGCATCACCCAGCGCGCCGTAATCTCTCAGGTACCAAGGACAGAGGGGTGAAGCGAATCCGCGCTTCACCCTTTTTTATTTTTGGTTGCCCCCATGCTCAAACAAACTCCGCTCAATGCCATCCACCGCGAACTCGGCGCCAAAATGGTCGACTTCGGCGGCTGGGACATGCCGGTGAACTACGGCTCGCAGATCGAGGAACACCACGCCGTTCGCTCCGGCTGCGGCCTGTTCGACGTCTCCCACATGCTGCCGCTCGACATCCGCGGCGCCAACGTGCGCGCCTTCCTGCGCCGGCTGGTAGCGAACAACGTCGACAAGCTGCAGGTCTCCGGCAAGGCCTTGTATTCCTGCATGCTGAACGAGGCCGGCGGCGTCATCGACGACCTCATCATCTACTTCATGGACGAATCCTGGTTCCGCCTGGTGGTTAACGCCGGAACCGCGGAGAAGGATCTCGCCTGGATGGAGAAAATGAACGCCGACTGGGGCATGGGCCTCACGCTCACGCCGCGCCGGGATCTGGCGATGATCGCCATCCAGGGCCCGGACGCGGCACAGGCGCTCAACGAGGCGCTGCCCGGCGTCGACAGCATCACCGCGAACCTCAAGTCCTTCAACGCCGCCGCCATGGGCGAGATGTTCATCGCCCGCACCGGCTACACCGGCGAAGACGGCTTCGAGGTGATGGTCCCGGCGAAAGCCGCGCCCTTCTTCTGGAAGGCGCTGATGGAAGCCGGCGGCAAGCCGATCGGCCTCGGCGCGCGCGACACCCTGCGGCTCGAAGCCGGGATGAACCTCTACGGTCAGGATATGGACGAGACCACCAGCCCGCTGGAATCCGGCCTGGCGTGGACGGTGGACCTGAAGACCGATCGCGACTTCGTCGGCCGCGCCGCGCTGGAAAAAAGCGAAGTGACGAAGCAGCTTGTCGGCCTGTTGCTGCTCGACCGCGGCGTCCTGCGCAGCCACCAGAAAGTCCACACCAAAAACGGCGAAGGCGAAATCACCTCCGGCACCTTTTCGCCTACCATGCAGCAATCCATCGCGCTCGCCCGCATCCCGCTCGGCATCGCCCCGGGCGCGGAAGTCGAGGTCGAGATCCGCGACAGGAAGCTGCGCGCGAAGGTGGTGAAGTATCCGTTCGTGCGCAATGGCAAGGCATTGATTTAGTAGGGGTCAGGATTCAGGATTCAGGATTCAGGGCATGTGCGGCTGCGCCGCGCTTTTCTCCCTGATCCCTGACCCCTGATCCCTGATCCCTGGAAACCCTAACTAGACCAGGAATACCCAAAATGACCGTCCCCGCTGACCTCAAATACACCCCCAGCCACGAATGGGTGCGCGTCGAAGCCGACGGCACGCTGACGGTGGGCATCACCCACCACGCGCAGGACCTGCTCGGCGACATGGTGTTCATCGAAACCCCCGCCGCCGGCCGCACGCTGGCCAAGGGCGAAGAATGCGCGGTGGTCGAGTCGGTGAAGGCCGCGTCCGACGTCTACGCCCCGGTAGCCGGCGAGATCATCGCCGCCAACGCCGACGTCGAAGCCAGCCCCGAGTCGGTGAACCAGGACGCCTACAGCGCGTGGATGTTCAAGATGAAGCCGGCCAACGCCGCCGACGTCGCCGGACTGCTGGATGCGGCGGCTTATCAAAAGCTGGTCGAGTCGGAAGCACACTAAGGAGGGGCCAGGATTCAGGGGTCAGGGGTCAGGGGATGTGCGGCTAAGCCGCGCCTACCTGAAACCGGGCACTGAATCCCCCCTGAATCCTGATCCCTGAATCCTGACCCCTAAGCAAAATGCCCTTCATTCCCCACACCCCTGAAGACGTCTCCGCCATGCTCGGAGCCATCGGCGCCGCCAGCATCGAGGACCTGTTCGACGAAATCCCGCCCGCGTTGAAAACCGGCAAGCTCAAGGGCGTGCCCGACGGCCTGTCCGAAATGGCGGTGGCGCGGCTGATGCAGGAACGCGCCTCGCAAGACGGCTTCTGGTCCAGCTTCATCGGCGCTGGCGTCTACGAGCACCACATCCCGGCGGCGATCTGGCAGATCGTCACGCGCGGCGAGTTCTATTCCGCCTACACGCCCTACCAGGCCGAGGCGAGCCAGGGCACGCTGCAGTTGATCTACGAATACCAGACCATGATGACCCGGCTGACCGGGCTCGACGTGTCGAACGCATCGCTCTACGACGGCGCCTCCGCCCTGGCCGAGGCGGCGCTGATGGCGGTGCGCACGCACAAGAGCTCGCGCCGCGTGCTGGTGCCGAAAAGCGTGCACCCGATCTACCGCAGCGTGGCCCACACCACGGTGAAGAACCAGAACATCGAGCTGGTCGAGCTCGACTACGATCCCGCGACCGGAAAAACCGTGCTGCCCGCCAATGCCGGCAGCTTCGCCGGACTGGTGATCCCGCAGCCCAACTTCTTCGGCGTGCTGGAAGACGTGCATGCGATGACCGACTGGGCGCACGAGCAGGGCGCCCTGGCGATCGCGCTGGTCAATCCCACCACGCTGGCGGTGCTGGAAGCGCCCGGCCAATGGGGGCAGACCGGCGCCGATATCGCGATAGGCGAAGGCCAGCCGCTGGGGGCGCCGATGGCCTCGGGGGGACCCTACTTCGGCTTCATGTGCTGCCGCCAGGCGTTCGTGCGGCAGATGCCGGGGCGCATCGTCGGCCGCACGGTCGACCTCGACGGCAAGCCGGGCTTCGCGCTGACGCTGCAGGCGCGTGAGCAGCATATCCGCCGCTCCAAGGCCACCTCGAACATCTGCACCAACCAGGGACTTGTGGTCACCGCGGCGACGCAGTACATGGCGCTGCTGGGGCCGCAGGGCCTGGCGAAAGTCGCTTCCGCCAGCCACGCCAACACCGTCGCGCTGGCAGACAAGCTAGCGGCGATACCCGGCGTCACCCGCGCGTTCGCCAGCCCCTTCTTCCACGAAGTCGTGCTGAAGCTCAACGACAGCGCGAAGGACGTGCTGCGCGCGCTGCGGGCGCAGGGCATCCTCGGCGGCCTCGACATTTCCGGCCGGTATCCCGAACTCGGGCAGGCGATCCTGGTGTGCGTCACCGAAACCAAGACCGCCGCCGACCTCGATCACTACGTGCAACACATGGAACGTATCCTGTCGAAGCGGCGCGAAGCGCCGCCGTGTGCGTATAAAACCACCCCCAGCGTTTAACCCAAGGAGACCCAGCCATGGCCGACGTTCTGTTTAAAGGCACCCCTTCCCACACCAGCGGCGACCTGCCCAAAGTCGGCAGCCAAGCGCCGGACTTCAAGCTGACAGCCGCTGACCTCAGCGACGTATCGCTCGCCAAATTCAAGGGCAAGAAAAAACTGCTGAGCATCGTGCACTCGCTCGACACCGGCGTCTGCGCGGCCAGCACCAAGCGCTTCAACGATTTTGCGAAGAACCGCGATGATGTGGTGGTGCTCGTGGTGTCCTGCGATCTGCCATTCGCCCAGGTGCGCTTCTGCACCGGCGAGAGGATCGAGAATGTGGTCACGCTCTCGATGATGCGCGATCGCAACTTCGCTAGGGATTACGGCATGTTGCTGCTCGACAGCCCGCTCGCCGGCCTCACCGCGCGTGCGACCCTGGTGCTCGACGAGAAGGACAAGGTGCTGTACACGCAACTGGGGCCGGAGCTGACTGTCGAGCCCGACTACGAACCCGCGTTCGCCGCTCTGAAGTAGGGATCAGGATTCAGGGGATGTGCGGCTTCGCCGCGCCGGCTGACCCCTGACCCCTGACCCCTGACCCCTGACCCCTGACCCCTGACCCCTGAATCCTGGCCCCTGAAGTCATGCTGATATTCGATCATTCCCGCCCCGGCCGCACCGCTGCCGCCCAGTTTCCCGCCGCCGGCGGCAGCCTCGACGACCTGCCCGCCAGCCTGCGGCGCAAGGAGGCGCCGGCGCTGCCCGAGGTCTCCGAGCTCGACGTGGTGCGCCATTACACACGGCTTTCGCAGAAGAACTTCTCGATCGACACGCAGTTCTACCCGCTCGGCTCGTGCACCATGAAGTACAACCCGCGCGCGTGCAAGTCGCTGGCGATGCTGCCGCAGTTCCTGGCGCGCCACCCGGCCAGCCCGGACGAGACGGGGCAGGGCTTTCTCGCGACCATGTTCGAACTGCAGGAAATGCTGAAGGACGTCACCGGCATGGCGGGCGTGTCGATGGCGCCGATGGCGGGGGCGCATGGCGAATTCGCCGGAGTGGCGATGATCCGCGCCTACCATGACGCGCGCGGCGACACGGCGCGGCGCGAAATCATCGTGCCGGACGCGGCGCACGGCACCAACCCGGCGACCGCGACCATGTGCGGCTACACGGTAAAAGAAATCCCCACCGACGCGAGCGGCAGCGTCGACCTCGCCGCCTTGCGCGCCGCGGTCGGCCCGCACACCGCCGGCCTGATGCTGACCAACCCGTCGACCCTGGGCGTGTTCGAAAAGACCATCGCCGACATCCAGAAGATCGTGCACGACGCCGGCGGCCTGCTCTACTACGACGGCGCCAACCTCAACGCCATTCTCGGCAAGGTACGCCCCGGCGACATGGGCTTCGACGTCATCCATGTGAATTTGCACAAGACCTTTTCCACCCCGCACGGCGGCGGCGGACCGGGTGCGGGGCCGGTGGGCGTGGCCGGGCGCTTGCTGCCCTTCATGCCGATTCCGCTGGTGCTGAACGAGAACGGTTTCTACCGGCTGGCGACCGAGGCCGACCTGCCGCAGTCGATCGGCCGCATGTCGGCCAACATGGGCAACGCCGGCGTGCTGATGCGCGCCTATGTCTACGCGCGCCTGCTGGGCGGCGAAGGCATGCACCGCGTCGCCGAATACGCCACGCTCAACGCCAACTACCTGATGGCCCGGCTGCGCGAGGCCGGATTCGATCTCGCCTTCCCCGAGCGCCGCGCCAGCCACGAATTCATCGTCACGCTGAAAAAGCTGAAAGACGCCACCGGAGTTTCCGCGATGGATTTCGCCAAGCGTCTGCTCGACTACGGCTACCACGCGCCGACCACCTACTTCCCGATGCTGGTGCCCGAATGCCTGCTGATCGAGCCGACCGAGACCGAGAGCCGCGAGACGATCGACGGCTTTGTCGATGCGATGATCAAGATCAAGCACGAAGCCGAAACCCACCCCGATCTGGTCAAGGGCGCCCCCTACAGCCTGCCGGTGCGGCGGCTGGACGACGTCCGGGCGGCGCGCGAACTCGATCTGGCCTGCAAGCCCGCGACATGAGCGATCCCGTCAGCCCATTCAAGGGCAAGACCGGCCTGCAGCGCGTGCTGAACGCGGCGGGTTACTCGTGGGCCGGGCTCACGGCGGCCTTCCGGCACGAGGATGCGTTCCGCCAGGAAGTGTTTCTGGCGCTGCTGCTGATCCCGCTCGCGACGTATCTGGGTGAAACCGGAATCGAACGCGCGCTGATGATCGGCGCCCTGCTGGGCGTGCTGGTCGTCGAATTGCTGAATTCGGCGGTCGAGGCCGCGGTCGACCGCATCTCGCTGGAGCATCACCTGCTCATCAAGCGCGCCAAGGACATGGGCAGCGCGGCGGTGATGATCGCGCTCGTCAACGTTGTGGTCGTCTGGACGCTGGTGCTGCTGGGCTGATCCCAAACAAAAATCGTGCCAAATTTGCGCCGCGCCCCTAAAGTTGCAGTGTTCTTGGCCGGAATAAGTAGATAACCTAATTAAAATGACCCCGTGAACCTCAAACCCGCCTTCCTCCTGCTCGGTCTGTGCCATGCCGCTTCTGCCGCAGCCATCGGGCTGGGCGACATCAGTCTGCAGTCGCACCTGGGTCAACCGTTGCACGCCACCGTCACGCTCCTGGGCGCCGCGGCGGAAACAACAGCGGCCTGCTTCAGCCTTGAGGCAAGCGAGGATAGCATTGCGCCGCCCCCGCGCGCGCAGCTGGACATCGAGCAATCCGGCGCCCAGACGCTGCTGCATATCCGCACCCTGCAGCCGGTGAATGATCCCGTTGCGCAGTTTGTGCTGGTTTCCGACTGCGAGGTGAGCTTGCGGCGCGACTACGTGGTGTTGCTCGATCCGCCCGCGCCGGTCACGGCCGCGGTCAGCCAGGACATGCCCGCTGCCGTCACGCCGACGGCCGCAGCGCTCCTTGCAGCGCCTGCGCCACGCGCCAGCCGGCCCCAGCGCAAGACCCAGCGCGCGGCTGCCGCCACACGCCCGTCAGCCGCTCGCTCGCCCCGGCCTGCTGCGGCGCCGCTCGCCCAGGCCGGCACCGCGCCGCGACTGGTGCTTTCCGGAAAACGCAACGTCCCCCGCATGCCCGATGCGCCACTTGCCCTGCGGCTCGATACCAGCCTGCCGGACCCGGCGCGCCCACATCCCGCAAGCCTGACCGCCACCGAACTGTCGGACGAAAACACCGCGCTTTCCCGCAAGCTTGCGCACCTGGAGGCGCAGCTGGCCGCGTTGCAGCAGCGCTATGCGGAACTCGAAACCCGGCAGGCCGCCGTGCCCGCGACGGTCACGCCGCCGCCCGAACAGCCAGCGCAATGGCCCCTGTATCTCCTGATCCTCGGCCTGCTCACCGCCAGCATCGCGCTGGTCGCCTGGCTGCTGCGCCGCAATCGCCCCCATCAGTCCATTTTCTTAAATGACGCGTCCCGGACGCAGCCCGATGCGATGCCGATGACACTATCCGACATCACATCCGGACTCCAGGCTGAACCGCTGTCCATGCCCCAACGGATGCCCGAAATCGCCCCGCCTCCGCACAGCGAAGGCACCGAGGTCAAGGAAGACATCCTCGACCAGGCCGAAGTGTTCATGGCCCACGGCCATGGCGATCTCGCGATTCACCTGCTGCAGGAACACCTGCGCGAAGCGCCGGCCGAATCTCCCGTGCCCTGGCTGCTGCTGCTCGATCTGCTGCACCGTGGCGGGGATCTGGATGGGTATGCCGCCGCCAGCGCCGAGTGTCGCCGTTATTTCAACATCAACCTCACGGGGCACCCAATTTCCCAGGACAACGAAACCGGTAAGGGGCTGGAAGCCTACCCGCATCTGCTGGAGGCACTGGTGAACGTGTGGAACACGCCGGAGATCACCGCATTCTTCCATGACCTGATCTACGACGATCGCGGGGGCACGCGGGTGGGCTTCGAACCGGGCGCCTACCGCGACATCCTGCTGTTGCGGGAAATCGCGCAGGACGTCCTGCCACTCGCCGCCTGAGCGGCGGGTTCGCCAAACCCCCATCCAGGTTTCATTTCTTTGCCCATACCGGCGCGCGTGCGCCGCGTCATGGATGCCGAACCGCAGCATCCGCCCCACATGACCATTCGCTGTCCGATCCGTGAATCGCTGCCGTGGCGGCCTGCGTATAATCCCCGCTATCGCTTTCAACCCATCCCCATCATGCGCACCCTCATCTGCGGTTCCCTCGCCTTCGACTCCATCATGGTGTTCCAGGACCACTTCAAGCACCACATCCTGCCCGACAAGATCCACATGCTAAACGTGTCCTTCCTGGTGCCGGAGATGCGGCGCGAGTTCGGCGGCTGCGCCGGCAACATCGCGTACAACCTCAAGCTGCTGGGCGGCGAGCCGCTGATCATGGCGACCGTCGGCGATGACTTCAGCGCCTACGCCGAACGCCTCGACGATCATGCGATTTCGCGCGACTACATCCGTCATGTTGCCGGCACCTACACCGCGCAGGCCTTCATCACCACCGACCTCGCCGACAACCAGATCACCGCCTTCCACCCCGGCGCGATGAATTACGCGCACGAGAACGACGTGCGCCTGGTGCCGGACGTCAAGCTCGGCATCGTCTCGCCGGACGGCCGCGACGGCATGCTGCGGCACGTGCGCGGCTTCCACGAGGCCGGCGTGCCGTGCGTGTTCGACCCCGGCCAGGGCATGCCGCTGTTCACCGGCGAGGAACTGCTGGAGTGCGTCCACAAGTCAAGCTACGTCATCCTCAACGACTATGAGGCCGAACTGCTGCAGGCCCGCACCGGAGAAAGCCTGGCCACGCTGGCGCGCCACGTCGAGGCGCTGATCGTGACGCGCGGCGCCGAAGGCTCGGTGATCCACACGGCGGGCAGCCAGATCGGCATCCCGACGGCGCGCCCCGCCGCGATCCTCGATCCCACCGGATGCGGCGATGCCTATCGCAGCGGCATCCTGTACGGCATCACCCGCGGGCTCGATTGGGAAACCTCCGGGCGTCTGGGCAGTCTCATGGGAGCCATCAAGATCGCCCAGCGCGGCGGACAGAACCACCGTCCCGGCCGTGACGAGATCGCCAGCGAATTCCATGCCCAGTTTGGCTATTATTACGAGTAAACAGAGGAGCCCATCATGAACAAACCATTCGCAATCGCACTCATTGCCGCCGGCAGCCTGCTGCTGGCAGGCTGCCCGGCGGGCCTGGGCGGCAAGGATTACAGCCGCAGCCAGGCGCGCACCGTGCAGGAAGTGCGGATGGGCGTCGTTGAGTCGGTGCGCGAAGTGCGCATCGAGGGCACCAAGACGCCGATCGGCGCGGGCGCGGGC
This sequence comes from Thiobacillus sp., assembly GCA_021166845.1. Lineage (GTDB taxonomy): Bacteria > Pseudomonadota > Gammaproteobacteria > Burkholderiales > Thiobacillaceae > Thiobacillus. Next base: position 7,824 of record JAJPEP010000023.1, on the reverse strand, counting down.
GCGGTGGTCGGCGGCGTGGCCGGCAGCACGGTCGGCGGTGGCCGCGGCAGCGTGGTCGGCACGACGGTCGGCGCGGTGCTGGGCGGGCTCGGCGGCGCGGCGGCGGAAGAGTCCATGACCCGCCAGAAAGGCCTGGAAATCACCGTCAAACTCGATTCGGGGCGGCTGCTCGCCATTACCCAGGCAGCTGATGAGCAGTTCCGGGTGGGCGATCGCGTGCGCGTGCTGTCGGGCGGCGGCGTGACGCGCGTCTCGCATTGAAATGACAGCCGGCACGGATAGTTTCCGGTCATCGTTTCGCAACCCGAACGTCACGCCGGGTTAACACCCTCCCTCTAAGCTGGGCGCATTCCATCAATGGGAGCGCCCCATGCTCGACGTCCGCAGCCATGTCCAATCCGCCCCCGCCAGCCGCTATCACGTGTCGCTGGCTGTGGACGACAACGATATCCGCGAAGCGCAGCGCCTGCGCCACAAGGTGTTTGCCGAGGAAATGGGCGCGCGCCTGTCGCCCGTCCTGCCGGGGCATGATGTCGACCTGTACGACCCGTTCTGCGACCACCTGCTGGTGCGCGAACTCGCCGACGGCGAAGTCGTCGGCACCTATCGCATCCTCCCGCCCGACGCCGCCAGGCGTGTCGGCAGCTATTACTCCGAACAGGAGTTCGACCTCACCCGGCTGAATTTCCTGCGCCCGCGCATGGCCGAACTCGGGCGTTCGTGCGTGCACCCGGCGCATCGCAACGGCGGCGTCATCGCCCGGCTGTGGATCGGCCTGGCCGACTACATGACGCGTTATGGCTACGAGTACATTGTCGGCTGCGCCAGCATCGGCATGGCCGACGGCGGGCACATCGCCGCCAGCGTGCATCGCCAGATCGTCGAACGCCATCTCGCACCGGTCGAATGGCGCGCCACCCCGCGTACTCGCCTGCCGGTCGAATCGCTCGACGATGGCCGGACCGCCGCGCTGCCGCCGCTGATCAAGGGCTACACCCGGCTGGGCGCGATGGTGTGCGGCGAGCCGGCGTGGGACCCCGATTTCAACACCGCCGACCTGCTGATGCTGCTGCCGATGGCGCAACTCAACCGCAGCTACGCCCGCCGCTTCATCGGATGAGTTTTACAATGCGGAGGTGAATTTTTCCCGCCTGCCCGTTTTTCTTCGCCGTGTCCTCCGCATCGGCCGGCTGGCGCCGCACCTCGCGTGGGGGGTGGCGCTGGCCGGGCTGGCGTTTCCCCTGCTCAGGCCGGCGCAGCGCGACCGCCTCATCATGGCCTGGGCGCGGCGCCTGCTCGGGGTGCTCGGGGTGCGGGTGCGGACGACGCCTGCGCCCAGCCTGCCGGGCGGCGCGCTGCTGGTGTGCAACCACGTGTCGTGGCTGGACATTTACCTGATCTACGCCGCCCAGCGCGTGCATTTCGTGTCGAAATCCGAGGTGCGCGCGTGGCCGGTGGCGGGCTGGCTGGCGCACAAGACCGGCACCCTGTTTCTCGAACGCGGCCGCCGCGCCGACACCGCGCGCATCAACGCCGAGATGCGCGCGCTGATGCAGTCCGGCGCCTGGGTGGCGGTGTTCCCCGAAGGCACCACCAGCGACGGGCGCCGGCTGCGGCGCTTTCTGCCGTCGCTGCTGCAGCCGGCGGTCGAACTCAACTGCCCGATCGTGCCGGCCGCCCTGCGCTACCGCTCGCTGGACAACGCCTACAGCGCCGCCCCCGCCTACATCGACGAAATGAGCCTGTGGCAGAGCCTCATGCGGATCGTCAGCGAACCCGGCCTCATCGCCGAACTGCAGTTCGGCCAACCCATCCTGCCGAACGGCCACCGGCGCGATCTCGCCGCGCAAGCCGAACAGGCGGTAACCGTTCTGCTGGGACTCAGGCCTTCGGAGTCCGAGCCTGCGGACATTGCACCGCGAACACCTGCCGGTCCTCCAGCCTGATTGCGGTGAGGCGGCCGCCCCACAGGCAGCCGGTATCCAGCGCGATCAAGTCGCTGCGATTGATCAGCCCGAGCGTCGACCAGTGGCCGATGACGATCGTCGCATCCGCACTCTTGCGCCCCGGCACCTCGAACCAGGGCAGCCAGCCGGCCGGCTGGGTGCCGGGCGCGCCCTTGTGGTGGAATTCCATCTCACCTTCGACCGAGCAATAGCGCAGCCGGGTGAAGGCATTGACGATCACGCGCAGCCGCTCGACGCCCTGCAGACTGTCGTCCCAGGCAACCGGCGCGTTGCCGTACATGTGGGCGAAAAAATCGCGGTATTGTGCGCCCTGCAGCATCGCCTCGGCTTCCGCCGCCCGCTGCATGACGTCGTCGGGCGTCCAGTCCGGCAGCACGCCTGCATGCACCATCAGCCAGTCGCCCTCGCGCCAGGCCAGCTTCTGCCGGCGCAGCCAGGCTAGCAGTTCGTCGCGGTCGGGGGCGTTCAGGATGTCGTCCAGCGTGTCGCCCTTGTGCACGCGGCCGAACCCCTCGGCCAGCGCCAGCAGGTGCAGATCGTGATTGCCGAGCACGCTGATGGCGGCATTCCCCAGGCTTTTGACAAACCGCAGCACCCCCAGTGAATCCGGCCCGCGGTTGACCAGATCGCCGACAAGCCACAGCCGGTCGGCCGCCGGGTCGAATTTCAGTTCATCCAGCAAGCGCAGCAGGGAAGTCTGGCACCCCTGAAGATCGCCAATGGCATAGGTGGGCATATAAAATACGGGTCTTCGTGTGCTTGTTGCCCCGCATCATAGCGCGCCCGCCTGAACCCCACGTGACACCCCCTCCATGAAACCCGTAGTCCGAATGTTTTTCAAAACCCTGCGCGTCGTTCTTGGCCCGTTCCTGCTGCTGGGCGACCGGCTCACCCGTCCCAAGGGCATCGTGCGCCCGGAAGCCGAACAGCAGGCCATCGACGCGCGCACGCGAAATCTCGCGTTGTACCATTTCCCCACCTGCCCGTTCTGCCTGAAAACCCGGCGCACGATCCGGCGGCTGTCGCTCAAGATCGAGCTGCGCGACGCCAGGCACAACGCCGCCCATCGCGATGCCCTGATCGCCGGCGGCGGCAAGCCGCAGGTGCCCTGCCTGCAGATCACCGACGACAATGGCAAACAGACGTGGCTGTATGAATCGGACGCCATCAACGCCTATCTCAACCGCGAATTCGGCGACTTGCCTGCCGCATGAGCCTGGTTGCCGCATTGAACCCGCCGCAGCGCGAAGCGGCGAAATACCTCGACGGCCCGCTGCTGGTGCTGGCCGGCGCCGGCTCGGGCAAGACGCGCGTGATCACCCACAAGATCGCCTACCTGATCGGCGAATGCGGCTACCGGCCCAGCTCGATCGCCGCCATCACTTTCACCAACAAGGCGGCTCGCGAAATGCAGGACCGTGCCGCCAAGCTGACGCAGGGGGTGAACACCAAGGGGCTGATTGTCACCACCTTCCATTCGATGGGCCTGCGCATGCTGCGCGAGGACGCGAAGTTCGCCGAGCTGAAACCGGCTTTTTCCATCCTCGATTCGGCCGACGCCGCCGGCATCGTTTCTGAAATCATCAAGACCACCGACAAGCAGGAAATCCGCCGCGCGGTGAGCCGCATCTCGCTGTGGAAGAACGAACTGAAATCGCCCGCCGCCGCGCTCGCCACCGCCGAGGACGACAACGCGCGCGCCTACGCCAAGATCTACGACCGCTACGACGCCACCCTGCGCGCGTATCAGGCAGTCGACTTCGACGACCTGATCCGCCTACCCGCCGAACTGCTGGATACCCACCATGAGCTGCGTGAGAAGTGGCAGAACCGCCTGCGCCACGTCCTGGTCGACGAATACCAGGACACCAACGTCGCGCAATACCGCCTGCTGCAGAAGCTCACCGGCGTGCGCGCGGCGTTCACCGCGGTGGGCGACGACGACCAGGCGATCTACGGCTGGCGCGGCGCCTCGGCCGACAACCTGCGGCAGCTGCGCGAGGACTATCCGCATCTGCACCTGGTGAAGCTGGAGCAGAATTACCGCTCGACCATCCGCATCCTGAAAGCCGCCAACAGCCTGATCGCCAACAACCCCAAGCTGTTCGAAAAACGCCTGTGGAGTGATCTCGGCTTGGGCGACGCCATCCAGGTGATGCCGACGCGCGACGACGAACACGAGGCCGAGTCGGTGGTGATGCGCCTCCTGTCGCACAAATTCCAGCACCGCACCGAGTGGCGCGACTACGCCATCCTGTATCGCGGCAACTACCAGGCGCGCGTATTCGAGAAGGCGCTGCGCAACGAGAAGGCGCCCTACCAGCTCTCCGGCGGGCAGTCGTTTTTCGACCGTGCAGAGATCAAGGACGTGATCGCCTACCTGCGCCTGATCGCCAACAGCGACGACGACCCCGCCTTCATCCGCGCGGTCACCACGCCGAAGCGCGGCATCGGCGCCGCCACCCTGGAGAAGCTCGGCCAGGTCGCCGCCACCCTGCATGTCAGCCTGTTCGAGGCGGTGTTCTCCGCCGCAGCGGCGTCCCAGATCGGCGAGCGCCAGCTGGCGCCGCTGCTCGAGTTCTGCAACTTCATCAACCGCTTCGAGGAACGGGTCGCCCGCGAGCCGGCGGGCGAGGTGCTGAACGACCTGCTGAAATCGATCGACTACGAGATTTATGTGTTCGACCAGGACGACGCGCGCGCGGCCCAGAACAAGTGGAACAACGTGCTCGAATTTGCCGCCTGGATCACCAAGAAGGGCGAGGAAGACGACAAGAATCTGCTGCAGCTGACCCAGACCATCGCGCTGATCACCCTGCTCGAAGGCCGCGAGGAGGCCGAGCCCGACGCAGTGCGGCTGTCCACCCTGCACGCCGCCAAGGGACTGGAATTCGGCCATGTTTTCCTTGTCGGCATCGAGGAAAACATCCTGCCGCACCGCGACGCGGTCGACGAAGGCCGCCTGGAAGAAGAGCGCCGCCTGATGTACGTCGGCGTCACCCGCGCGAAAAAATCGCTCACGCTGTCGTACTGCGCACGCCGCAAGCGCGCACGCGAATCGGTCGCCTGCGACCCTTCACGCTTCATCGACGAACTCGGCGACGACGTACGCCAGCCCGAGAAGCCCACCGACGCAGCAGCCAAGGCCAACGGCAGCGACCGCCTGGCGGCGCTGAAGGCGATGCTGGGTTGAGGCCGGTCCCTCAGAAGGTTCCCACGGCGCGCTGAGCGACGTCTGCCCAGAGCCGTTGTCGACCCGGAACAGTCGGTCAGATGGAACGCGGCGAATATCCGATTGTCGACCAAAAGCGGACTGCAACTTCCTGGCTCGGGTGATGTTGCTTAAACACGTCCACTGTAGTTGTGTGCTGCTTCTTTACGTCCACACTCCAAATGAGGCGACGCACCATAAGGAGGGCAGGTGCAGGGTATGGATACGGGCAACGCATACTGGAGCACCCAAGCGGCGGAGTTATTAGTCGACCTGGACAGCCGGCCCGGGGGACTGACAAGCGCTGAGGCGAAGGAGAGGCTGCAGCAGCACGGCGCCAATTCCCTGGCAGAGCAAACCCAACTGACGGCCGCCAGGCTGCTGTTGCACCAGTTCAAGAGCCCCCTTGTTCTGATTCTGGTTTTTGGTGCGGCAATCTCCCTCATCGTGCGGGACTGGGTGGATGCCGCCATCATCCTGGCCATTGTCTTGGGTAGTGCCATCCTCGGCTTCATTCAGGAGTACCGTGCCTCCAACGCGGTGGCCGAACTGCGCCAGCGCCTGGCCCTCGCCGTCCAGGTGATGCGCGACGGATCGGTGCGCACAGTCCCGGCCGCTACGATCGTGCCAGGGGACGTGATCCGACTTGCGGCCGGCAACCTGGTGCCCGCCGACGGGCTGGTACTGGAGGCCCGGAATTTCCTGGTGACCGAGGCGAGTCTGACCGGAGAGTCCTTCCCGGTGGAGAAGCAGCCGGGTGTCCTGCCACACTCCACTCCCATGGCCGGCCGCACCAATTGCGTGTTTCTAGGCACCTCGGTGCGCAGCGGCACGGCGACGGTGCTGGTGGTGAGCACCGGACGCGACACGTCATTCGGCGCCATCGCCGGGCGACTCAGGGCGCACGCCCCGGAGACGGAATTCGCGCGCGGCGTGCGGCAATTCGGTTACCTGCTGGTGCGGGTGATGCTGGTCATGGTGGTATTCGTCCTGACCGTGAATCATCTGCTGGGGCGGCCGGCGATCGAATCCCTTCTCTATGCGGTCGCGCTGGCTGTGGGGCTCTCACCGGAGCTGCTGCCCGCCATCATCAGCGTCACCCTGTCCCACGGCGCCCGGGCCATGGCCGCGGCGGCGTAATCGTGCGCCACATGGAAGCGATCGAGAACCTGGGCAGCATGGATGTGCTCTGCACGGACAAGACCGGCGCCCTCACCGAGGGGGTGATCGCCCTCAACGCCACGGTGGACCCCGATGGCCGGGAGTCGGCGTCGGTGCGCCGTCTCGCCTACCTCAATGCCGCGCTGGAGACCGGCATCGAGAACCCTCTGGATGCCGCCATCGTGGCGGCGGGCGAGCGCGAGGGCTTGGGCACCGCAGGCTGGCGGAAGATCGATGAGATTCCCTACGACTTCCTGCGCAAGCGGCTGACCATCGTCGCTGCCCGGGAGGAAGATGCCGCGGAACACTGGATCGTCACCAAGGGCGCCTACGACCAGGTCCTCGAGATCTGCTCGACCTTCGACCGGGATGGCGTCGAGACGCCGCTGGACGAGGCGCAGCGTGAGCATCTCAAGGACTACTACCGCCGCATGGGCTCGGAGGGGTTTCGGATGCTTACCCTGGCCACCAAGCGGGTGAAGGCCAGGAATCGCTACGCTCGATCTGATGAGAAGAGCATGTGCCTTGCGGGCTTCCTGCTGTTCTTCGACCCGCCCAAGGCCGATGCGGGCAAGACGATCCGCGACCTCGCCGAGTTGGGCATCCAGGTCAAGGTCATCAGCGGCGACAACCGCTACGTGACGTCCCACCTCGCCGCTGCCATCGGCCTCGATTCGCAGTCCCTGCTCACCGGCGAAGAGATCGCCGGACTCAAGGACGAGGCGCTCTGGCATCGCGCCGAGCGAACCGACCTGTTCGTCGAGGTCGATCCCCAGCAGAAGGAGCGCATCGTCAGGGCGCTGCAGCGCACCGGACACGCGGTCGGCTATATCGGGGATGGCATTAACGATGCCCCTGCCCTGCACGCCGCCGACGTGGGCATCTCGGTGGAGGGGGCGGTGGACGTAGCGCGGGAAAGTGCTGATGTCGTTCTTCTGCGAAGCGACCTGGACGTGCTGCGTCTCGGCGTGCAGGATGGCCGTCGCACGTTTGCTAATACCCTCAAGTACATTTCCACCACTACCAGTGCCAATTTCGGCAACATGGTGAGCATAAACCAGTCACCATATGATGAATAACCGGACCGGCGGATTGTCCATTTTCGCCACTCAGGCGACTTTTTTACGCGATTGCTCTAGCGTTGGCCTTGTGAATATGCTTGGGTAAAACCCAGGATAATCTACGCTGATAGTGTCATTGGTCGGTTGATATCTGTGAATTCTTTATAAGGAACCACAATGTTCAAACGTATCTTGGTGGCAGTGGATGGCAGCGACACTGCGGCGCAGGCCTTGCTGGAAGCGATCAATCTGGCCAAGGAACACCATGCACAACTGCGGATCGTGCGTAAGCGTCCAGCCGCCCCACCTGTAGTTTCCCGCTCATCCCATGCAATCTTGCCCCTTTTTTGGAGGGACACCAGATGGCGAAGCGGCATGGGCAGGAATTCTGGCGAGTGCATATTGAAGCCTGGCGTCGGAGTGA